>NZ_JBFANN010000011.1:0-175708 GCF_040674855.1 Nocardia sp. NPDC049707
GACGCGACCATCGATGCGGCGCAGTCCGCGCACGCCCGCGATCGACGCGTCGAGACTCGCGCCTACGGCGCATGCGCTTCGACGACTCGGACGCGAGACGGGCCGCGAACGGTCGCTCGTAAGACTCGCTCCGTTGTGGGTGCATGGAGGCTGAATCTTATTGCTTGCCAGGCAAATTTGACTCAGCGCCCTGAGCGACGACCCAATGGGACTCGCAACACGGCATCGGTGCCGATGTCGGCGCCGGGGTGCAGGCCGATGGAACCGCCGAGTTCCGCGGTGACCAGGGTGCGCACGATCTGCAGGCCGAGGCGGTCGGAGGATTCCAGGCTGAAACCCGGTGGCAGGCCCCGGCCGTCATCGCTGATGATCACGTCCAGCCAACGCGCCGAACGCTCGGAACGGATTGTCACCGTGCCGTTTTCGCCGGAATCGAAGGCGTGCTCGATGGCGTTCTGCACCAGTTCGGTCAGCACCATCACCAGTGGGGTCGCGCGTTCGGCGGAGAACACACCGAGCGAACCAGCCCGGCGCACTTTGATTCTCGCGGTGTGCACGGTCGCGACATCGGCCATGATCGGCAGTAACCGGTCCACCACCTCGTCGAGATCGACCTCTTCGTCCACCGACATGGACAGCATTTCGTGCACCGAGGCGATCGAGGTGACCCGGCGCACCGATTCGGTCAGTGCGACCTGCGCCTCCTCATTCTCGGTGCGCCGCGCCTGCAACCGCAGCAGCGCGGCCACGGTCTGCAGATTGTTCTTCACCCGGTGGTGGATCTCACGGATGGTCGCGTCCTTGCTGAGCAGTGCGCGGTCGCGGCGCTTGACCTCGGTGACGTCACGGACCAGCACCGCGGCCCCGGCCAGCTCGCCGTGCGGGCGCAGCACCAGAGTGCGCAGCAGCACGGTGGCGCCCCGCGCCTCGACCTCCATGCGACGCCCGGTCCGGCCGGCGAGAGCGGCCTGGATATCGCCGACGACCTCCTGGGCATCGAACGGATCGGTGATCAGCGACCGGGTGGTGACGGCCAGATCCTGACCGGCCAGATCCGACTGCAGCCCCATCCGGTGATACGCCGACAGCGCGTTCGGGCTGGCGTAGACGACGATGCCGTCGGTATCGAGCCGGATGAAGCCGTCGCCCGCGCGCGGGCTCGAGTGCGTCGCGGCGCGGTCCTCGGTGGTCGGGAAGGTGCCATCGGCGATCATCTGGCACAGATCGTCGGCGCAGGCGACATAGGCGATCTCCAGCGTGCTGCGCACCCGCGAACGCTGTAGATCGGTATCACGGCTGAGCACCGCGATGACATCGTCGCCGCAGCGCACCGGAATGGCCTCGCGGATGGCGTGCACCGGATGCGGATGGTAGACACCCTCGGCCTCGATGTCGCTGTCCGCGCGCACGATCTTGCCGGTCATCAGCGCGTCGAAGACCTGCGGATGATCGGCCTCCGAGGCGATACCGCCGACCCGATCCTCCAGGTGGACCGTCGGTGCGGTAGTCGGGCGGCACTGTGCGACGCAGACGATATCTGCGCCGTCGGCGATCGGCCCCGCACCGACCCACAGCAGCAGATCCGCGAACGACAGATCGGCGAGCAACTGCCAATCGCCGACCACCCGCTGTAGATGGTCCACGGCGACGCCAGGTAGGTCGGTATGTTCGGCCAGCAGCTCACTCAGTGTCGACATATTCGATCTACCCGCTTCAGAAAGTTAAGAGATGACGGCGATCAGGTGCCCGGCCTTGATCGCATCGCCCTCTTTGACGCCGATCGAGGTCACCGTGCCACCGCTTTCGGCCAGCACCGGGATCTCCATTTTCATCGACTCGAGGATAACCAGGGTGTCGCCCTCGTATACCTCGTCGCCCTCGGCAACAACGACCTGCTGCACGACCGACACCAGTTCCGAGAGCACTTCCTCCGCCATGACACCCCATCCACTCGTTCGGCCCGTATCCGCTGAAACTACAGCCAACCACACATGAAACAATGGCCTTCGATCAGAGTGCTCCCCGCAACCGCGGGGGTGATCCAGGAGGATACCGATGGGTAAGCGTGGCCGTAAGAAGCGCAGCCGCAAGGGAAGCGCGGCCAATCACGGCAAGCGTCCTAACGCCTGAGCCGTAGCAGCACGAAAAACACCGAGGGCCAGCATCTTCCGTAAGGAAGACCTGGCCCTCGTGTTTTCGGTATCCGGAACTACTCGGTGGTCTCGACCCGCGTCACTGTGACGGATCGGCGGATCTCCAGGGTCAGTCGATCGCGCAGCGAATCCGGTGCCCGGTCGCCGCCGCATTTGCGGCTCAGCAGGCTCTTGATCTTCTCCTCGATGCCGTAGGCCTCGATGCACGGCGAGCAGTGGTCCATATGGTGCTGCAGCCGAGCCCGGGTGGCGTCGTCACATTCACCGTCGAGCATGAGCCAGACATCTGCGAGCACAGCCGTGCAGTCCAACTCCATATCGGGGTCACGCTCCGTACTCACTGCTTGACCTCCTGGCGTTGCGCGCCGTTGCGGTTGAATCCACGTTCGCGCGCCACATCGGCGAGCAAACCCTTCAGCTGCTTGCGGCCGCGATGCAGCCGGGACATCACCGTACCGATGGGGGTACCCATGATGTCGGCGATTTCCTTATACGGGAAGCCCTCGACGTCGGCGTAGTACACCGCCATCCGGAACTCCTCCGGCAGCTCCTGCAGTGCGGCCTTGATGTCGTCGTCCGGCAGCGCGTCCAATGCCTCGACCTCGGCCGAACGTAGTCCGGTCGAAGTGTGCTCGGCGGTGGCGGCGAGCTGCCAGTCGGTGATCTCGTCGGTCGGATACTGCGCGGGCTGGCGCTGCTTCTTGCGGTAGGAGTTGATGTAGGTGTTGGTCAGGATCCGGTAGAGCCAGGCACGCAGATTGGTGCCTTCCTTGAAGGATTTGAAGCCCTGGAACGCCTTGACGTAGGTCTCCTGCACCAAATCCTCGGCATCGGCCGGATTCCGGGTCATGCGCAGCGCGGCACCGTAGAGCTGGTCGAGCAGGGGGAGCGCATCGCGCTCGAACCGCTGCACCAGCTCGGCATCGTCGACCGCGGCGCCGACCGCACCGCCGGTCACCACGTCATCGTCGCTCGTCACACCAATCCCTTCGATCGCCGTACCTGCCAAATCTACAGGCGCGGTCGAAACGAGTGGGAACTGAGCATCCCCCGCGGCGCTCTCGATGCGCCCGGAGGCGGTATCGGAGTGGAACCACGGAGGGCACCGATCGTGCCGCAAATCGGGCACAGTCGACGCCACCGGGCGTTCTTCGAGCAGAACAGGCACCGACCTCTCCTTTACGTGCTGTAGCCGTGCGGCTTCTGTATTCGCATGCAACATGTCCGGGCTCGGCTGTGTTCCCATAGCGAACTCCCCACCCCGAAAGACACGGTGCCGGCCATCGCTAGCGACCGCTGCAGGTCGCTCGAAAAGGTCAGCAGCATCGCCATTATGGTGACCGGCATGGCAGCAGCCTCCACCCCGGCGATCCGCACCCTGGCCAAGGCCGGTGTGGCCCATCACATCCACGCGTACAAGCACGATCCGCGCGCCGACTCCTATGGCACCGAGGCGGTCGACGCACTCGCCGCCGAGGTCGGGGTGACGGCGGCACAGATCTTCAAGACGCTGGTGATCGAATCGTCGACCGGCGCGCTCGCGGTCGCGGTGCTGCCGGTGCCCAATACCCTGTCGCTCAAGGCCGCCGCCGCGGCGCTCGGTGTGCCCAAGGCGTCCATGGCGGACAAGGCGAAGGCCGAGCGAATCACCGGTTACGTACTCGGCGGCATCTCCCCGCTGGGCCAGCGCAAACTGCTGCCCACCGTGGTCGATGCCTCGGCATTGGCCTGGGATCGCATGCTGTGCAGTGCGGGGCGGCGCGGTCTGGAGATCGAACTGGCACCAGCGGATCTGGTCCGGCTCACCAATGCGGTAACCGCACCAGTCACATCCGTATAATTCCGCACCAAACCAGCAACATTTGTGCGTTACTGAACGGGCCATGATCGTCCGACTCGAGGATGTGATGCGAAATGTCGGCTTGTCAGCGTTTGCGCACCATGATCATCGTTGCGTTCGGAGCTCTACTGCTGCTCGCACCGACGGCCACCGCCGCACCGGGCGGTCCCCTGGCGACCGAGGTCGGCGACTTCTCATTCAACGCGCAGGTCAGCGACGATGCACCGAAGCGGAACGGCACCCCGAAGCAGGATGAAAGGGCCGACAAGGCCGAGAAGTTGGGCGGCGGTGTCGTGAGCAAGATCATCGACCTGGCCGGCAGCATTGCCAAATGCGTGCTGAATATCGCGACACCCAGCGTGAAGTGCCAACTCTGAGTTATCCGATGACCGGCCGGGCGATTACAGCAAGCTGATCTGCCCGGCCTTTTCCGTATCGGCCGGAATATCCAACGGCGCCAACAACTCCGGACCGTTATTGCGCACGCTGTTGACCAGCGACGACACCGGACGCGCCACAATGCCTGCCACCGATTCGGCGCTCGGTGTCTCCAGCAGGGTGGCCGGGGCCGGATGATCCGGATCCAGCCAGGCTGCCCAATGCTCCTGCGGCATGGGCAGCGGCATCCGGTCATGGATGCGGGTGAGCTCGCCGACGGCGTCGGTGGTCAGGATGGTGCACGACAGCAGCGGTTCGCTCGCCTGTTGCGAACGGTCCCGCCATACCGACCACAATCCGGCCATATACAGCCGCGAGCCATCGGCATTCGACATGAAATACGGATGTTTCGCGACCTTGCCCTTGGCCCGGGCATCTGGTTCGACCAACCACTCGTACCAGCCGTCCATCGGGACCAGACAGCGGCGATACTTCACCGCATCCCGAAACGATGGCGTGGTCGCCGCCTTATCGGCGCGGGCATTGAACAGCGGTTTGCCCTTGACCGGTACACCCGGTTCGGCGGCCTTGGTCCAGACCGGGATCAGGCCCCAGCGCATCCGCCGAATGCGCAGTTCGGGGTCGTCATCCGGGTGATCGTGCGCATGCCGCTCCACCACTGTCAGCACCTGGGTGGTCGGCGCGACGTTGTAGTTGGCGAAACCGCCGTTGTTATCGGTCGAAGTCTCGTCGATGGCGTCCAGTTCGGCGGCGAGCCGACCGGGATCGGTAGTTGTCGCATATCTGCCGCACATATCTCGATACTTCCACGCGGTGCCGACAGACTCGGGAAGAATCGACGGCAGGGGTGAACTGGTGAGAGTTGTGACATAGCATCATCTCAAAGAATGGTCGTTAACTTATCTCGGCAAGAGGAGAGACCAACCGTGACAACCATCGAGACCACCCCAGCGGCGCCGGAGACGGCATTGAATTCGGTCGATCCGGCCACCGGAGAGGTCTTCGCCACCCATGCGATCGCGGATGCGGACACGGTGCGCGCCGCCGTCGCCAAGGCCCGCGCCGCGGCCCCCACTTGGGGTGGGCTCAGCTTCGACGAGCGGCGCAAACATCTGCTGCGCTGGTCGAGCCGGTTGGTCACGGACTCCGAAGAGTTCACCGCGCTGATCCACAAGGAGAACGGCAAACCACTCGACGACGCATTCCTGGAGTTGGTGCTCGCGCTCGAGCACATTGCCTGGGCGGCCAAGAACGCCAAGAAGGTGCTGTCGCCGAAGCGGATCGGCCCCGGCGCATTGATGGCGAACTTCTCCGCGCGATTGGAACAACGTCCGTTCGGCGTCATCGGTGTGATCGGCCCGTGGAACTACCCGGTCTACACCCCGAACGGCTCCATCGCCTACGCGCTGGCCGCAGGCAATACCGTGGTCTTCAAGCCGAGCGAATTTTCCACCGGCATCGGCAATTTCCTCTCCGATGCATTCAAGAAGGCCAATCCGGATCTGCCGGAAGGCGTCTTCGAAACCGTCAACGGTTACGGTGCGACCGGGGCCGCGCTGGTCCAAGCCGGTGTGGACAAGATCGCGTTCACCGGCTCCACCGCGACCGGCAAGAAGATCATGGCCGCGGCCGCCGAATCGCTGACGCCGGTACTGCTGGAATGCGGCGGTAAGGATGCGGTGATCGTCGCGGGCGATGCCGACGTCAAGGCCGCCGCCGATGCGGTCGCCTGGGGCGCCACCGCGAACAGCGGCCAAACCTGCGCCGGTGTGGAGCGGGTCTATGTGGACCGCTCGGTGCGCGACGATTTCGTCGCCGAGGTCAAGCGCATCCTGAAGGACGTCAAGCCGGGCTCGGGCCCCGATGCGGCCTACGGTCCGATGACCATGCCCGGCCAGATCGATATCGTGCGCCGCCATATCGATGACGCGCTGGAGAACGGCGGCACCGCGGTGCTCGGCGGGCCGGAGTCGGTCAAGGGACCGTTCATCGAGCCGGTCGTGCTGGTCGATGTGGACGAGAACTCCGAGGCCGTGGCCGAGGAGACCTTCGGCCCGACCGTCACCATTCGCACGGTGAACAGCGTCGACGAGGCGGTCGAACTGGCGAACAAGTCCAAGTACGGGCTGTCCTCGGCGGTCTACTCGAAGGAGAACGGCCTGGAGATCGCGCGCAGGCTGCGCGTCGGCGCCACCTCGGTGAACTCGGTGCTGGCCTTCGCCGCCATCGCCGGTCTGCCCTTCGGCGGTGTCGGCGATTCCGGAATCGGGCGCATCCACGGCGAGCCCGGTCTGCGTGAATTCGCCCGACCGCATTCGATCGCAGTCCAGCGCTTCACGATTCCCGGCATGGCACTGCTCAGCTACTCGCGCACCCAGTTCACCATGAAGCTGCTGCGTCGCCTGGTCCCCGTCCTGCACGGACGCCACAAGTAAAGCCGCTGGTCGCCGCATCGGTCGCGCGCGATCGGTGCGGCGGCTGTGACCTGTGAGGCGCGCGATTTCCGGCGGAGTTGGGCCACCCGCCGCGTGTCCGGGGGCGCGATGGGTGAAGATGGATGGGTGAGTTTCTGGCCAGCGCCCCATGTCGATGTCCCCGTGCACGCGACCGTGACCCTGCCCGGATCGAAATCGATCACGAATCGGGCCTTGATCCTGGCCGCGCTCGCCGAGGGCCCATCGACCATTTCCGGCGCGCTGCGCAGCCGCGATACCGAACTCATGATCGGCGCCCTGCGCGCACTGGGTGTGCGAATCGAGGGCGACGCCGAAACGCTGACCGTGACACCGGCCCCACTGCATGGCGGCACCGTCGACTGCGGCTTGGCCGGGACCGTCATGCGCTTCCTGCCGCCGGTCGCGGCCCTGGCCACCGGCGATGTCGCCTTCGATGGCGACGAGCAGGCCCGGGTTCGCCCACTCGGCACCATCCTGGAGGCACTGCGCCGGCTCGGCGCGGATATCGAGGGCAACGCACTGCCGTTCACGGTGCACGGTAAGGGTGCGCTGCGCGGCGGCGCGGTCACCATCGATGCTTCCGGCTCCTCCCAGTTCGTCTCCGGACTGCTGCTGTCGGCGGCCCGGTTCGACGAGGGCGTCGTGGTGCATCACAACGGCAAGGCACTGCCATCGATGCCGCATATCGAGATGACGGTGGAGATGCTGCGGCGTGCCGAGGTCGTCGTCGATGCACCCGCCGACAGCCGCAAGGCCCAGACCTGGACCGTCGCACCGGGTCCGATCCGCGCGGTGAACTGGGATGTGGAACCGGATCTTTCCAATGCCACGCCGTTCCTGGCCGCGGCCGCCATTACCGGCGGCGAGGTCCGTATTCCGCACTGGCCACGCCTGACCACCCAGCCCGGTGATGTGATCCGGGAGATCCTGGTCCGTATGGGCGCCGAGGTCACCCGATTCGATGGTGTGCTGACCGTGCACGGCCCGGAGCGTTTGGCCGGTATCGATATCGATCTGCACGATGTCGGCGAGTTGACCCCGACCGTGGCCGCCCTTGCGGCACTTGCGGATTCGCCGTCCCGGCTGCGCGGTATCGGACATCTGCGCGGTCACGAGACCGATCGGCTCGCGGCCCTGTCCACTGAGATCAACCGGCTCGGCGGCAATGTCACCGAAACCGAGGACGGACTCGAGATCACCCCGACCCCACTGCACGGCGGCAACTGGCATTCCTATGCCGACCACCGAATGGCAACGGCCGGTGCGATCCTCGGTCTGCAGGTGCCCGGCGTGGCCATCGAGGATATCGGCACCACGGCCAAGACGCTGCCCGGCTTCGTCGGCCTGTGGGAGCAGATGCTCGATCCCACGCTATCGGATCAGGGAGCGGCCCACTGAGACGCCCCAGAGGCAATGTTGCCAGCTACGACGAGTCCGATGTCCGGGTGCGCCCGGGCAAGTCGTCTCGTCCGCGCACGAAAACCCGTCCGCAGCACAATGATGCGGAATCGGCCATGGTCGTCTCGGTGGACCGCGGTCGCTGGGGTTGTGTGCTCGGCGGCGATCCGAACAAGCTGATCGTCGCCATGCGGGCCAGGGAGTTGGGCCGCACCCCGATCGTCGTCGGCGATCAGGTCGACGTGGTCGGCGATCTGTCCGGCAAACCCGACACCCTCGCCCGCATCGTCCGCGTCGGCGAACGGCGAACGGTCTTGCGACGCACCGCCGATGACACCGATCCCTTCGAACGGATTGTCGTCGGCAATGCCGAACAACTGTTCATCGTGGTTGCCCTCGCCGATCCGCCACCGCGTACCGGTTTCGTCGAACGCGCCATGGTCGCCGCGTATGCCGGTGGGCTGCAACCGATCCTGTGTTTGACCAAACACGATCTGGCCGCCGAATCCGAATTCGCGGCCGCCTTCGACGATCTCGACCTCACCATTATCTACGGCGGCATCGGCGACCCGGTCGAACCGGTCCTGGGCCGGCTCACCGACCGGCTCACCGCCTTCATCGGCCACTCCGGCGTCGGCAAATCCACGCTGGTGAATCGCCTTGTGCCCGAAGCGGATCGGGCCGTCGGCGAGGTCTCTGGTGTGGGCAAGGGCAAACACACCTCCACCCAATCCGTCGCCCTGCCGCTACCCCACGGCGGCTGGGTCATCGACACACCCGGTGTCCGTTCCTTCGGACTGGCCCACATCACGCCCGACGATGTGATCGCCGCCTTCACCGATCTGGCCGCCGCCATCGAAGATTGTCCGCGCGGCTGTACCCATCTCGGTCCGCCCGCCGATCCCGAATGCGCGCTGGATGCCTTGCCCGGCAAGGAACGCCGCGTCGCCGCCATCCGCCTGCTACTGACGGCCCTGAACTCCAACGAAGCCTGGTAGGTCCGCGTCGAACAGCGCGTCGGTGGTGTACACATTGCGGTGTACACTCCAGGTATGGAGGATCAGCTCAGCATCCGTGAGGCCCGCGCCCAACTACCCGCTGTTATCAATGCCGCCGTTCAGGACGGGCACGTGACTGTCATAACCCGCGCCGGGGAACCTGCGGCCGCCGTCATCCCGCTGTTCATGCTCGCCAAGCTCGAAGAGTGGGAAGACGAACAACTCGGGCGCATGGCCGATGAAGCGCTCGCCGAAGGCGGCGAACCGGAGCACATCACCCTCGGCCAGATGATGGATGAGATTCTTGATGCCGGCCATGCAGGCGCAGCGTGAAATACGAATTCCGCTGGACCCCAGCCGCGCGTCGCGCATTACGAAATATTCCACATCCTGATGCCATGCGCCTGCTGATCGCGCTCACGCTGCTGGGCGACGATCCGTATCGACGCGACGAGGTGGACGTGCGGGCCCTTACCGGCCGCCCGGGATTCCGGCTACGTGTTGGCAACTACCGCCTGGTTTACGAGGTCGATGACGGCAAGTTGATCATCCTCGTCATAACCGCCGGACACCGTCGCGACATCTACGAGCGCTAGGCATCGGGGCCGGACACTACGAAGGTGCCCATGAAGTTCATGGGCACCTTCGTAATTCGGTAATCAGTGGCGACGACGCGACTTCGGTGCGCGCTTGCCCTTCGACTCCGCGCGGGCGGCCTCACGGCGCTCACGGCGGGTGCTGCCATCGCCGTACTCATCGGCGTCACTGTGCACCGCGGCGTGGCCACCCTCGTCCGGACCCGAATAGTGGAAGCCGTTACTGGCCTGGGAATCGGCGATCCCCTTGGCACGTAACGCCGCCGGTGCGCCATTGGCGACCGGCGCCTCCTGGGTGGGCAGTGGACGCGGCGCGGTGGCGCCGACCGGCGAGCGCAGACCGGGATCGATCGCGACCCCCTCGGGCTGCGGCTGCTGCACCTCGACTTGCAGGTTGAACAGGAAGCCGACCGACTCCTCCTTCAGGCCATCGAGCATCGCGGCGAACATGTCGAAGCCCTCGCGCTGGTATTCGACCAGCGGGTCGCGCTGCGCCATGGCCCGCAGGCCGATGCCTTCCTTGAGGTAGTCCATCTCGTAGAGGTGCTCGCGCCACTTACGGTCCAGCACCGAAAGCAGCACCTGGCGTTCGAGATTGCGCATCGAACCATCGCCGGCCAGACCGTCGATCTGCTGTTCACGCTTCTCGTAGGCGTCGTGCGCGTCATCGAGCAGCGATTCGACCAGTTCGTCCTTGGTCAGGTCGCCCGCCTCGCCGACACCGGTCTCACCGGTCAGCTCCTTGTAGTCCAGGCTCACCGGGTACAGCGTCTTCAGCGCGGTCCACAGCTTGTCCAGATCCCAGTCCTCGACGTAGCCCTCGGCGGTGGCGCCGTCCGCATAGGCGGTGACCACATCGGTGATCATCTCCTGGACCTGTCCCTCCATATCCTCACCGCGCAGGATCCGGTTGCGCTCGCCGTAGATGACGGTGCGCTGCTGGTTCATCACCTCGTCGTACTTGAGCACGTTCTTGCGGATCTCGAAGTTCTGCTGCTCGACCTGGGTCTGCGCGCTCTTGATGGCCTTGGAGACCATCTTCGCCTCGATCGGCACATCGTCGGGCAGGTTGAGCCTGGTCATGATGGCCTCGAGCGCGGCGCCGTTGAACCGCCGCATCAACTCGTCGCCCAGCGACAGGTAGAACCGGGACTCACCCGGGTCACCCTGACGGCCGGAGCGACCACGCAGCTGGTTATCGATGCGCCGCGATTCGTGGCGCTCGGTGCCGAGCACGTACAGACCACCGGCCTCGCGGACCGCGTCGGCGTCCTCGGCGGTCTGCTCCTTGACCCGCTCCAGCGTGGGCAACCACGCGGCCTGGTACTCCTCCGGCGTCTCCACCGGATCCAGCCCCTCCCTGCGCAGGATGATGTCGGTGATGATGTCCGGGTTACCGCCGAGCACGACGTCGGTACCACGACCGGCCATATTCGTCGCGACCGTGACCGCGCCCGGCCGACCGGCCTCGGCGATGATCTCGGCTTCCTTCTCGTGGAACTTCGCGTTCAGCACGTTGTGCGCGATGCCACGCTTGGTGAACTGCTTGGACAGGTACTCCGAGCGCTCGACGCTGGTGGTACCGATCAGCACCGGCTGGCCCTTCTCGTGCCGTTCGGTGACATCGTCGACCACGGCCGCGAATTTCGCCTCTTCGGTCTTGTAGATCAGATCGGACTGATCCGCCCGGACCATCGGCCTATTCGTCGGGATCGGGACCACGCCGAGGCTGTAGATCTGGTGCAGCTCGGCGGCCTCGGTCTCGGCGGTACCGGTCATCCCGGAAAGCTTGTCGTAGAGGCGGAAGTAGTTCTGCAACGTGATCGTGGCCAGGGTCTGGTTCTCTGGCTGGATCTCGACGGCTTCCTTGGCCTCGATCGCCTGGTGCATGCCCTCGTTGTAGCGGCGCCCGACCAGGATGCGACCGGTGAATTCGTCGACGATGATGACCTCGCCGTCGCGGACGATGTAGTCCTTGTCCCGGTGGTAGAGCTCCTTGGCCTTGACGGCATTGTTCAGGTAGCTGACAAGCGGCGAATTGGCCGCCTCGTAGAGGTTGTCGATGCCGAGCTGATCTTCGACGAACTCCACACCCGCCTCGTGCACACCGATGGTGCGCTTCTTGATATCGACCTCATAGTGCAGGTCCTTCTTCAACAGCGGTGCGATGCGGGCGAATTCGGCGTACCACTTCGAGGAGGCGTCGGCCGGACCCGAGATGATCAGCGGGGTACGAGCCTCGTCGATGAGGATGGAGTCGACCTCGTCGACCACGGCGAAATTGTGCCCACGCTGGACCAGATCGTCCA
Organism: Nocardia sp. NPDC049707; assembly: GCF_040674855.1. Lineage (NCBI taxonomy): Bacteria > Bacillati > Actinomycetota > Actinomycetes > Mycobacteriales > Nocardiaceae > Nocardia > Nocardia sp. NPDC049707. The sequence continues at coordinate 12,150 of NZ_JBFANN010000011.1, forward strand.
GCGAGTGGGTCATATTGTCACGCAGGTAGTCGAAGCCGAATTCATTGTTGGTGCCGTAGGTGATGTCGGAGTTATAGGACTCGCGACGCTCGGCCGGGGTCATACCGGACAGGATCACGCCGACGCTCAGGCCGAGGAAGCGGTGCACGCGGCCCATCCACTCGGCATCGCGCTTGGCCAGGTAGTCGTTGACCGTGACCACGTGCACGCCGTTGCCGGAGATCGCGTTCAGGTAGGCGGGCAGTACACAGGTCAGGGTCTTGCCCTCACCGGTCTTCATCTCGGCGATATTGCCGAGGTGCAGTGCCGCGCCACCCATGATCTGCACCTTGTAGTGCTTCTGGTTCAGCACCCGCCAGGACGCCTCGCGGGCCACCGCGAACGCCTCGAGGAGCAGGTCGTCCAGCGTTTCGCCGTCCGCGTAGCGCTCCTTGAACTCGTCGGTCTTGGCACGCAGCTCGTGGTCGGTGAGCTCCTCGAACTCGGGCCCGAGCGCGAGGACCTCGTCCGCGAGGTGGGCGAGCCGCTTGACCGTGCGTCCCTCACCAATCCGTAGCAACCTCGTCAGTGTCAGCGCAGGCACGGGTCTCGTCAGTCCTCTGGTCGGTGTGTCAAATGTTCTGCCGTCCCCCGGGGCGGGCGGTGTGCACATGGCCCCCGCCGAGCATGGCGGAATCCGCAGCACGCTTCATGGTAATGCGGCACCCATGTTAGCCGTAGCGACTGCTCGCAGGTCGCTCGAAGGGCCGGTGCCGACGACCAGAGAAATAGCGCCACATCCGCCGCTACCCCGAGGCGGCAGCCGTTTTTTCTCACCGTACCCGTGTGTCGGCCGGCGGAGCGGGTGCGAATCCGATGGACCGGAACCTGTTTTAGCGCACGTGTCATACGATGTGAGTCGTTCGTCATTCCGGACGCCCAGAGCCCTGTTCACCAGGGACGAACTGTTCTCCGACGGCATGTGACGACACCAAGGGGCAGCGCGGCTCAAAAGGCATCCGCTGCATGGCACCCCGATTAATGTGAGCGAATCGAGTTCCGCCGGTCTCGAATCAGGGCAGCATTCCACGGAACCGGGCGTAGGTAAAGGGATGCGCGAATATCGCTGGATATGCCACAGAGGGGGGACGAACCGTTGTGGGCGACCACAATGGGCGGTGAGACGGCTCGGGTGGGAGCCACATCGGAAGGAGCACCGGGCAGCGTGATCACGAGATTGACGCCGCAGGACGCGTCGTTCTATGGGCTCGAGTCGAGCAGCAATCCGATCCATATCGGCTCTCTCGCGATCGTCCGAGGTAGCGACTCCGCACCGGGGGAAACGGCGCTCGACTACGACGGACTGGTCGATCTGGTGGAGAGCAGGCTTTCGCTGGTCCCCCGCTACCGCAGGAAGGTCCGTGAAATCCCGTTCGCCCTCGGCCGCCCGGTCTGGGTCGAGGACAGCCATTTCGATATCACCTATCACATCCGCCGCTCCGCACTGCCCGCCCCGGGCACCGATTCCCAGCTGCACGATCTGGTGGCCCGGCTGGCGTCGCGACCGCTCGATCAGACTCGCCCGCTGTGGGAGATGTATTTGATCGAGGGCCTGACCGAGGGCCGGTCCGCGATTTTCACCAAATCCCATTCCGCGCTCGTCGACGGGGATACCGCACTCGAGATCGGGCACGTCATCCTCGATACCAGCCCGTCCCCGCGCGATATCGCCGATGACGCGTGGGTGGCGCCGCGCGAACCCAACGAGATGGAACTGCTGATCGGCGCGCTGACCCACCTGGCCGCGCAGCCCCGCGAGGCGCTGGAGGTGGCCCGCGACGCGAGCGCACACGCATTCTCGGTGGTCGAGGCCGCGGGCAAGGCGGTGGATTCGATGGTGTCGGCCGTGCGCGCTGCCACTATCGGCGCACCGGACAGCCCGCTGAACGCCAAGACCTCGCGCAATCGGCGCTTCGATGTGGTGCGCACGGATCTGGAGGACTACCGCAAGATCCGCAAACGCTTCGAATGCTCGATCAACGACGCGATCCTGGCCGTCGTCACCGGGGCGCTGCGCAATTGGCTGCTCTCGCGCGGTGAGGCGCTCACCGAATCGACCGTGCTGCGCGCAGTGGTGCCCATGTCGGTCTATGTCGAAGGCATCGACGACCAGCTGAAACCGGCCAGCGAGGTCTCCTCGTTCCTCATCGATCTGCCGGTGGGCGAACCGAATCCGGTGATCCGTCTTTCGCACATCTCCCATGCCACCGCGGCCAACAGCAAGCACCGGCGTGGCGTGCGGGCGCGCACCCTGGTGCACCTGGCCGGCTTCGCTCCGGCGAGCCTGCATGCGATGAGTGTGCGAGCGGCGAGTACGTTCGCAGAGCACACGTTCAATCTGGTGATCACCAACGCACCGGGTCCGCAGACCCCGATGTATATCGGCGGCGCGCGGATGCTGGAGATGTATCCGGTGTCGCCGCTGCTGCGCAACCAGGCCTCGAGCATCGGGATCACGTCCTATGACGGACGCGTCTTCTACGGACTCAACGCCGACCGCGACGCGATGGCCGATATCGGCGTGCTGGCCGCGTCGGTGCACGAGTCCATGGAGGAGATGCTCGGTGCCTGCATCTGAGAACACCATGCGGGTCTATATCCCCGCCACCGTGCCGATGTTGCGTGAGCTCGTCGCGAACCGGGAGCTGCGCCCCGTCGGCGGCACGGCCTTCGCGGTCACGCCGACCTTGCGCGAGGCCTACGCCTCCGGTGACGACGACGAATTGGCGGAGGTGGCGATGGCCGAGGCCGCGCGGGCCTCGCTGCGTCTGCTGGCCGCCGAGCGCGAGGAGGCCACCGAGGCGTCCGATGACGAGGACACCGACGCCGACGACCCCGCCACGACTTATCACAGCCCGGTCTATCGACGCGCGGTCATCGCCGCCGATGTGGCCGGTGCGAAGTTGCGCCCCGACCTCGACGACGCAGTGGTGCGCTTGGCCGGACCGATCGGCTACGACCGGATCGCCTGCGTGCACGTCGACCTGGCCGAGGCCGAACCCGAGGTGGCCAAGGCAGTCGATGTTGTCGATGCCGCCGACCTCGGCGATGCCGATGCCGAATTCGTGCTCGGGGATGCCGAGGACCATCAGCTAGCCTGGTACGCGGCCCAGGAACTGCCGTTCCTGCTCGAATTATTGTGAGCGAGCGGCCAGTAAGCGAACGCGCAACGCAGCGCCTTCGGGGGCACGGTGGAACCGAGCGTTAGCGAGGTGGAGCCTGTGAGCGAGCGCCAGCGAGTGAACCAGGAACGCAGCGCCTTCGGGGGCACGGTGGAACCGAGCGTTAGCGAGGTGGAGCCTGTGAGCGAGCGCCAGCGAGTGAACCAGGAACACAGCGCCTTCGGGGGCACGGTGGAACCGAGCGTTAGCGAGGTGGAGCCGTGACGCCGAACCTGTGCACCCCGGACTAACTTACGATGCCGTAACCTGGCAGCGAGGCGGCCCCACCGGTCGCTACGACAGGAGACGAACGGCGGCAATGGTCTTGAAAAAAGCGGCATTCTCGGTGCATGCGGTCCGGGAGTGGCTGGAGGCTCCGGCGACCGAGGTCGCCGAACGCGGTGGACGGCTGAACGTAGTGCGCGGCGCCGTCGCCCGCGTCACCACGCCACTGCTGCCCGACGACTATCTGCACCTGGCGAATCCGCTGTGGTCGGCACGTGAGCTGCGCGGCCGCATTGTCGAGGTGCGCAAGGAAACCGCCGATTCGGCCACACTGGTCATCAAACCGGGCTGGGGCTTCGACTGGAAATACGAGCCCGGTCAGTACATCGGCATCGGCATTCTGCTCGACGGCCGCTGGCACTGGCGCTCGTACTCGCTGACGTGCCCGCCCAATTGGACCGATCCGGAGCATCGCGGCAAGCGCCTGATCTCCATCGCGGTCAAGGCGATGCCCGAGGGTTTCCTGTCCAGCCACCTTGTCAGCGGTGTCGCCGCGGGCACCATCGTCCGGTTGGCCGCACCCCAGGGCGGGTTCGTGCTGCCGTCACCGCCGCCGGAACGGGTGCTGTTCCTCACCGCGGGTAGCGGTATCACCCCGGTCATGGCCATGCTGCGCGCGCTGGATCGCCGCGATGCGGTCACCGACGTTGTGCATCTGCACTCCGCGCGCACCCACGACGATGTGATGTTCGGCGCCGAACTGCGCGATCTGCACGATCGGCACCCCGGCTTCTCCCCGCATCTGCACCTCACCGACGAGCAGGGTCGGTTCGTCCTCACCGCACTGGACGAACACTTCCCGGATTGGCGCGAGCGCCAGACCTGGGCCTGCGGTCCGGCCGCCATGCTCGACGAGATCGAGCAGCACTGGCATGCGGCAGGCATCAGCGACCGGCTGCATGTGGAGCGCTTCGAGATCGAGCGCTCCGCCATCGGCGAGGGCGGCACCGTGACTTTCGGCAGGACCGGCCGCACCGTGACGGTCGACGGTGCGACCAGTCTGCTGGAGGCGGGCGAGTCCGCCGGTGTGCAGATGCCGTTCGGCTGCCGGATGGGCATCTGCCAAACCTGTGTCGTCACACTGACTTCCGGACATGCCCGCGATCTGCGCAATGGTGATGAGCGCCGCGAGGGCGACAAGGTGCAAACCTGCATCTCGGCCGCGGCGGGCGACTGCGCACTCGACGTCTGAGACAGCGACACCCGCAGCGCACCGTCGGGGGGGATTTGACAGGTACCCTCGAGGTACATCAAGTCAGGGGAAAGGACCCCGGTGGCCATCACCGATATCAAGGCGTTCGCCCATCTCACGGCGACCGACATCGAAGCACTGGGGCAGGAACTCGATTCCATTCGACGCTCCGTCGAATTGTCGCGTGGCGAGCGTGACGCGAAGTACATCCGCCGCACCATCGCCGCGCAGCGCGGCCTCGAAGTGCTCGCGCGCGCGGCGCTCTTCGGCAGCCGAAACCGCTGGGCCTGGCTGAGCGGTACGGCACTGCTGTCGGTCGCCAAGATCATCGAGAACATGGAGCTCGGGCACAACATCAGCCACGGGCAATGGGATTGGATGAACGATCCCGAGATCCATTCCAGCACCTGGGAGTGGGATATGACCGGGCCGTCCGCGCAATGGCGGCGGGCGCACAACTACTCCCACCACACCTACACCAACGTGCTCGGCAAGGATGAGGACCTCGGCTTCGGCATCCTGCGGATGACCCGCGACGAGCAGTGGCGACCGATCCATCTGGTCCAGCCGCTGGCCAATATCCTGCTCGCGGCCACCTTCGAATGGGGCATCGCACTGCACGACTGGAGCATCGAGAAGCAACTCTCCGGCGTGCCGAGCAACCAGCTGATGTCGGAGCCGAATAAGGACTTCGGCCGCAAGATCGGCCGTCAGGTGGCCAAGGACTTCCTGATCTACCCCGCGCTCACCGGCCCGGCGTTCACATCGACGCTGAAGGCGAATGCGGCCGCAAACCTGGTGCGCAACCTGTGGGCCTACGCGGTGATCTTCTGCGGCCACTTCCCCGACGGCGCCGAGAAATTCACCATCGAACAGCTCGAGGGCGAGACCAGCGGCGAATGGTATCTGCGCCAGATGCTCGGCAGCGCCAACTTCAAGGCCGGACCCGCGATGGCCTTCATGAGCGGCAACCTCTGCTACCAGATCGAACATCACCTGTTCCCCGACCTGCCCAGCAACCGGTATCCGGAAATCGCCGAGCGGGTCCGCGAACTGTGTGACAAGTACGACCTGCCCTACACCACGGGCTCCCTCGGCAAGCAGTATCTGCTGGCCTTCCGGACCATCCACAAGCTCGCACTGCCGGACCGTTTCCTCAAGCGCACCGCCGATGACGCACCGGAGACCTCCTCGGAGCGCAAGTTCGCCGGCATCTCACTGCCCGCCCTGCCGAATGCCGAGCGCTGGGCCGACAAGTGGAACGAGACGCACTGGCTGCCCATCGACCCGGAGACCGGTAAACGGCGCGGCCTGCGCTCGGCGCTGCAAGAGGCCAAGGTGGTGCTGCGGGAGAAGGCGCGGCACGAGAAGGAAGTGCTGCGCGAAACCAAACTGGCACTGCAGGAAAAGGCACGTCAGGAGAAGGCGACATTGCAGCGAAAGGCGTTACGCGAGCGGGCGATCCGCCGACGCCGACGCCGCGGGTGAGGTATCATCCCCCAGTCGCGTTCGCAATGGGGGGTATGCCACAGCGAAGTGGGAGTGCCCGCAACCTACGGTCTCGTAACTTACGGTACTGTAACCGCCATGGCGATCTCGGATGTCAAAGAATACGCGCACCTCACCGAAGCCGATGTGGAGGCGCTCTGTGCGGAGTTCGACGCGATCCGGCGCGATATCGAGGCCACACGCGGTGCTCGGGACGCGCGGTACATCCGCAATGTCATCCGTCTGCAGCGTGCGCTCGAGATCAGCGGCCGCGCCGTGCTGTTCGCCAGTTTCCTGCCGCCCGCCTGGTTCGCCGGTGTAGCCCTGCTCAGCACGGCCAAGATCATCGAGAATATGGAGATCGGGCACAACGTCATGCACGGGCAGTGGGACTGGATGAACGATCCGGAAATCCACTCCAGCACCTGGGAATGGGATAACACCGGCCCATCCAAGCACTGGAAGCAGACGCACAACTACCTGCACCACAAGTACACCAATGTGCTCGGCATGGACGACGACATCGGCTACGGGGTGCTGCGCGTCACCCGGGATCAGCGCTGGAAGCCGTTCAATATCGGCAATCCGGTCTACAACCTGGTGCTGCAGCTGTTGTTCGAATACGGCATCGCGATCCAGCATCTCGAGCTGGGCAAGGTGCATCGGTACAAGGAGGGCTCGCCGGAGCGGGCCGAATTCGAGGCGAACCGCCGCGAAGTGCTGGTCAAGGTCGGCAAGCAGGTCGGCAAGGATTACCTGCTGTTCCCACTGCTGACCGGGCCCGCCTTCGTCTCGACGCTCACCGCGAATCTGGCCGCCAACGTCATCCGCAATGTCTGGACCAATGCGGTGATCTTCTGCGGCCACTTCCCGGACGGCGCGGAGAAATTCACCAAGGCCGATATCGACAGCGAATCCATGGGCCAGTGGTACCTGCGCCAGATGCTGGGCAGCGCCAATATCTCCGGCGGTCCGGTCATGCACTTCATGACCGGCAATCTGAGCCACCAGATCGAACACCACCTGTTCCCGGATCTGCCGAGCAATCGCTACGCCGATATCGCGGTGCGGGTGCGCGCCCTGGCCGAGAAGTACGACCTGCCCTACACCACCGGCTCGCTTCCGGTGCAGTACTTCAAGTCCTGGCGCACCATTCTGAAGCTGGCACTGCCGAACAAGTACCTGCGCGCGACCGCCGACGATGCCCCCGAGACCGCCTCGGAGCGCAAATTCGGCGGCGACACCATGCCGAGCTTCGACCCGGCCACCGGTAAGCGTCGCGGCCTGCGCACGGCGCTGAAGCAGGGCCGTCGCCGGATCGCACGGCGGGTCATGCCCGTCGGCTGACACGCAGTCGTCACGAAGGCGCCCGCGGAAGTCCGTGGGCGCCTTCGCCTTTCGATGGGTATATCCGATCGCGGCCATTGCGCTCGCGGTATCCCCGGGCCTCGGCCGGGAGCGCGGGTTGCGGCTGGTTGACTGAGGGCGTGTGTGCGGACGATCTGAGCGTTTACGAGGCCATCCGGATGCGGCGGGATGTGCGGGCCGAATTCACCGGTGACCTCGTCGATGATGCGACGCTGTGGCGGATACTCGATGCCGCGCATCGCGCGCCCAGTGTCGGCAATTCGCAACCGTGGGACTTCGTGGTGGTGCGCGCGGATGCGACGCTGCGGAAGTTCGCGGAGCATGTCGCGCGGAAGCGGATCGAATTCCGGGACGCACTGCCGCCGGAGCGGGCGGCGACCTTCGAACCGATCAAGATCGAGGGCATTACCGAGAGCGGCACCGGCATCGTGGTCACCTACGACCACGACCGCGGCGGCCCGCAGGTCCTCGGCCGCGCCACCGTCCCCGAAACCGGCATCTACTCGGTAGTCCTCGCCATCCAAAACCTCTGGCTGGCCGCGACCGCCGAACAGATCGGCGTCGGCTGGGTCTCGTTCTACAACCCAGAATTCCTCGCCAACCTGGTCGGCTTACCCGAAAACATCCGCCCGGTCGCCTGGCTGTGCATCGGCCCGGTCCACGAATTCCAGCGCATCCCCGACCTGGAACGCTTCGGCTGGCGCACCCGCCGCCCACTGACCGAAGCCGTCCACCAAGAAACCTTTCACGCCTGATCCCCGCAAAAGAAAAACTGCCGCAAAGGTTTCGACTACCTCGCACACCGTATGGAGCCGGTTGCCGAATCGACGCGGTTATCGGCAGGTGACGCAGGTCGCGTGCCTATGTGGACGGCTGGGGCGCAATCCTGCTCGCTGTGAGAGGCTGGAGTGGTGAATGCGTCCGCAGCGCAGGCGCACGTGGTCGTCGACGAACTCGCGCGTGGGGGTGTCCGGGACGTTGTTGTGTGTCCCGGCTCACGAAACGCGCCGCTGGCCTTCGCTGTGCAGGAAGCGGATGCCGCGGGCCGACTGCGACTGCACATGCGCATCGACGAACGGACTGCGGGCTTCCTCGCGGTTGGGCTGGCGGTAGCCAGTGGGCTACCGGTACCGATCGTGATGACCTCGGGGACCGAGGTGGCCAACCTCGGTCCCGCGGTGCTGGAGGCCAACTACGCACGGGTACCGCTGGTGGTTGTCACCGCCAATCGGACCCACGAGATGCTCGGCTCCGGCGCCAACCAGACCGTGGAACAGTTCGGTCTGTTCGGCAGTCAGGTCCGCGACACCATCAGCCTCGGCCTCGCCGACGAAGAGTCTGCGGCCGCCGACTGTGCGTCGTACGGGCACCAGAACAGCGTGTGGCGCTCGGCGGTCTGCCGGGTGCTCGCCGCGGCCTGCGGCACCGGTTCCGGCAACGCGGGCCCGGTGCACTTCGATACCCCGCTGCGCGAGCCGGTGGTGCCCGACCTCGCCCTCCGCGAGTGCGCGCCCGAGGGACGCGAGGGCGGACGGGCCTGGACGCTCACCCCGTGCACGACGGTCGACGTGCCGGTCGACATCGACCTGACCCCCGACACGGTCGTTATTTCCGGCCACGGTGCCAGGCTCCGGCCGGAACTGTCCGAGCTGCCAACCGTCGCCGAACCCACTGCCCCCATGCACGGCCCCGCGTTGCACCCATTGGCGCTGCCACTGCTGAAGCCGAGTCAGGCCATCATCACCGGCCGTCCGACCCTGCACCGTCCGGTGGCCAAGGTGTTGGCCGATCCGGATGTCACCGTCTACGCGGTTACCACCGGGCCGCGCTGGCCCGATGTCTCCGGCAATGTGGTCGGTACCGGCACTCGGGCTATTGTCACCGGCGCATCGCGCCCGGAATGGCTGACGCATTGCCGTGAACTCAGCGCGAGGGCGACCGAGGTGGTTCGGGCCGAACTCGCCGTGCACCCGAAGCCGACCGGCCTGCACGTGGCGGCGGTGGTGATGGACTCGCTGCGCGAGGGCGACCAGCTGCTGCTCGGCGCGTCCAATCCGGTGCGCGACGCGGCCCTGGTGTCGTTCCCGCGCCCGGGTATCGCGGTGCTGTCCAACCGCGGTGTCGCTGGCATCGACGGCACCGTGTCCACGGCTGTCGGCGCGGCGCTGCACCACGACGGCCGCACCGTCGCGCTGCTGGGTGATCTGACCTTCCTGCACGACGCGTCCGGCCTGCTGATCGAGCCCGGCGAACCCTGCCCGGCCGATCTGACCATCGTGGTCGCCAATGACGACGGCGGCGGCATCTTCGAGCTGTTGGAACAGGGTGACCCGCAGTATGCCGAAGTGTTCGAGCGGGTGTTCGGCACCCCGCACGGCGTGGATCTGGCCGCGCTGTGCGCCGCCTACCGAATTCCGCACAGCCAGGTCGATCCGGAGCAGCTCGCCGTCGAGTTGGCCGGGCACGCACACGGCACGCGGGTGCTCGAGGTGATCACCGACCGGTCGCGCCTGCGCGAGCTGCACGCGACGGTGCGCGCCAAGATCGCGTCCTGATTCGAGCTACTTCGCCCCTGTCCGGATGGGCGCGGTCACGCGTCGAAGTTCGTCGTCCAGGGGTGCCGGGATGGCCTGTTCGATGACGTCGGCAGCGTTGGCCTACAAGGCGTCCCGATCGACCGCGACGCCGATCTCCTGCTCGATATCGGTGTCGGCCTCCGGATCATCCGAATACGCCGGGATGGATCGTTCGGCGAGGTCGGCCTCCGAAACCTCGTCCACGACGCGGGGCGCGCTGCGATCGGCGCGATTCTTATCCAGCACTTTCGAGCCGGGCCACCGCGTTGTCGGTGAGCCAGCACACCTCATCCTCGCTCATCGCAATTGCCGGGTACCCGACACTGAGGTCGAGGCCACCAAGCCGCTCGTTGGCGATCACAAACAGTGACGGGCCGAACATGTCGAGCGAAACGGCCCTGGTGACGTCATCGAGCGTATAGGCGCCGTAGCTGGTCTGAAGGCCGGACTCGCCTACCGTGGTCACAGCAAGTCCGTCGAGGCGCCGGTTGTTGTGGATCGTTGGGCCGGCTTCGCGCCGATACACTTTCCATTCGGGAAACTTCATGATCGACGCGGACTCCCGGTCCTTGGCCAGCGCGGCGATCAGCTTGAACGAGGCGTCACGGGCGGTTGCCCAGAAGTCGTCGGTTATCGGGTGCTTGGTACGCAGGATGTCGACGTAGCAACCGCAGGTCTCGTCCGGCAGCGCGAGTTTGCTGAAGCGGCGGAGGTCGACCGTGGTCAACACGGTCATGGCGTCGAGCCGGTACCGCTCGCGCATGGCAAGCAGGAATGCTGCTGTTACCGCACCGTGAGGCGTCGTTCTGTTGGCTTTGATGGCATCCTTGAGCGTTGCCGTTATGTCGGGCCTGAGGTAACGCGCCAGTACTCGCGTTTCGTCCTTCGGATCGGGGACCGTCTGCTTGGGTAGCCGAATGGCCAGCGTATAGGTGGCTTTCTTACCACTACCAGACTTGTTGGGCAGGCCGGCCTCGATCGGCGGAGGCAGGGCGGTGCGGACCGGCGGTTTCAGTTGCGCCAATTCGGGATCGGCGAGAAATTCGAGAAGCGCGCGAGCCAGCATGTTGGCGGACTGGGCGTCGAGCGTCGCGTGATCGGCGCAGATGACGATGTGGTTGAGGTCGGCGTCAGGCGACTGCCGCACCAGCGTTATCCGCAGGCGCGGATGGTTGCCCTTCGGGATCGGTGTGCGGATGTCAGAGGCAAAAACTTTGCGCCAAGCGTCTGGGTCGGTATCATCGAGCACCTTCAACGGGATCTCCGTTGTGCCCTCGGTGTCGAACCAGGACTGGCGATAGGTGAAGGGCGGCACGCGTCGCCAGACAATCTTGCCGTAGCGGATATGAGCGCGAAGGATAGGGTGCTGGGTCTGTAGCCAGGCGAGTGCGCACTGCACAAGCGCGGGATCGAGGCGGCCGCGCACGTGCAGCACCTGCACAGCGATCAGCCCGCCACGCGCATGCAAATGATTGAGCAGTTGTTCCTTTTCGCCCAGCGGGCGCGTTTCACCCAAGCCGCCCTCCCTTGTTTTCGAGTACGAATTCAAGTCACGATGAAACTGGCTTGTATGCTGACTACATAAGGGACTCAAGTTATGAACGATATCGAACAACCGATAATCGAGTATATCTCCGCCATGGTGGCTGAAACCGGCGGAGCGCCGGTCGATCGCGAGACCCCTTTACTGGAGATCGGCCTGCTCGACTCGATCAGTCTGGTGAAACTGGTTCATTTCCTCGAGGAGCGATTCAAGATCAGCATTCCGGAAACGGAGATAGGGGCGGATCTGTTCGAATCGCCTGCGGAGCTAGCAGCCTATGTTTCGCAGCGAACGGCTCAGCCTGCCTAAAGCTCGCGCAGCCGCCCGCGGAGCACCTTGCCGGCCTGGCTCCGCGGCAATGCGTCGATGAACGCGATCTCGGCCGGGACCTTCTGAACCGACAGCCTTTCGCGGGCATAGCGGATCAGCTCATCGGCGGACACATCCGCCCCCTTGACGACAAACGCGATCAGCCGATTGCCGTTGCGCGTGTCCGGGAGGCCCGCCACTGCGGCTTCGGCGACTGCGGGCGAGGTCATGAGCGTCTCCTCCACCTCGATGGGGTCGATCTTGTAGCCGGATACCTCGATCAGCAGCTTGCTGCGGCCACGGATAAAGATGCGACCTTCTTCATCGAGCGAGGCAAGATCGCCGGTCCTGAACCAGCCCTCATCGAACGCCTCGGCATTGGCCACGGCATCGCCGAGATATCCCCGCATGAGCGAGGATGATCTCAGTTCCATTTCGCCGACGGACGGGCCGAATTCGGTGTCGAATGGAACGATGCGGACCCTGGCGTCGCCCGCCGGCGCGCCCACCGAGGCCCAGCTCGCGTCGGGATCGGCGGAGTTATTGTGCGAGAACATGCTCGCCTCGGTCGAGCCGTAATCCTGACGAAGTGTGACACCAAGGCGCTCGCGCACCGCTTCGAAGACCGGCCGCTTCAGTGCGACGCCGCCCGAGAAGGCCAGGCGCAGCCTGAGACCGAAACTGCCGGGCTGACCGGCGACGATTTCGTACATTGCCGGAACGGCACCGATGACAGTGACGTGCTCGCGGACCATGGTGTCGAGCAGCTTCTTGCGCGAAAGCGCCAGCGGCAGCGGATCGCTCCAATAGAGCACCGTTGCACCACCGGCGACGGATTGCGTAGCGCCCAGCAGGAAACCCAACGAGAAGTTGCCCGGCAGCATGTCGAGGACGATATCGTCGGGCTGAAGGTCCCAGGCTGTGCTGGCTCGTTCAGCATCAGCGATGAGTTCGGCATGGGTGTGCGGCACCACCTTGGGCAGCCCGGTCGAGCCGGACGAGAAGAGGTAGAGCGCCATCGTGTCGCCTGGCAGTCTCGGCAGCCGGGTGGTTGCACTTCCTTCGGGCAGGGCGCTCGTCAGGAACAAGGGAATGCCCGGGGCTGCATCTGTGATCAGCATCTCGGCAGCCGCGGCAAGGCCGGGAGTTGCGATGACGGCCTCGGGTCCGACCCTTTGCGCGGCCATGGCAAGTTCGGATCGCGTGGCCGTCTCGCTCAGCGGCATCGCGATGGCGCCGATGGCGAAGAGCGCGTGGGCAGTTACGAAAAGATCGGGTGAGTTCGGAATCAGCAGGGCAACGGGATCGCCCCTCTTGATGCCACGTTCGATAAAGCCGGCGGCGAGTCCGCCGATCCGCTCGACCAAAGCCGCATAGGGCGTAAATGCTTCGCCCTGCCGCAATCCGCTGGTGATCGGTGCCCGCGCTGTCAGCGTGAGCAGATTGTCGTAGATCATCTCTACTCCGCGGGGTTCGCCCGTTCTGCCTCCTGTCAGGATAGGAGTGGGATGCGGCATCTACAAGGCGTCAGCGATCACGCCGGTAGGTCAGGCCCGGTAGGTCTGGCGGAGCACGCCGGTATCGAACGTCAAGGCAGCTGTCAATTGACCGACGCGATGTTGTGCGCGAACGGACTGGTCACCACCCTGGTCAGGTTGAGCCCGACCCCCGAGCACCGGCACGGCCACGGCGCGCTCTACGACGGATTGACAGCCAGCGGCATCGACGGGGACCGGGTGCGCACAGCCGTGGCGGCGGCACTGCCGCCGCCACGCGATGACCACGGCCGGATCACCTTGGCCGCCCTTCGGAATACCCGGCTCAGCGATCCCCTCCATCGCCGCTGAGCCGGGCCCTTCCCGCCGACCCGGTGCGCCCGCACATCAACCGATATCGCGAGCACCGGGGCAACTCGCCGAGCCCGCCCGCACCCGACCCGGCACTCAACCGCCGGCCCACGACGACGCTGTCGGGGCACCCGCGGCCGAGAACGGCCCGGGCAGGCGGATGAGCGGCGCCCGTCCCGGCGAACGCCCCTACTCGTCCCGGAACCGGCAAGGTCGACATCGACACCACTCGGCGCGAACAAACAGTAGCAATCTTGGCATTGATTTTTCAATCGTTTTCTATGAAGTTGGCTTTTTCCGCCAGGAGCTCTACCATGAGGCTCACTATGCAAAGCCCTTCGGAGCTGTCGCGACATAAGCGCTTCGGCCGAATCATCAAGGAACGCCGCGACGAACTCGGCCTCACCCAGATGCAGATCGGCGATCTGGGAGGGCCTTCGGCGCCGACGATCCGCAAGATCGAAGACGGCGATGCGACCATCAGCACGCACACGCTGAACAAACTCGACGCGCCACTGCGCTGGCTGCCGGGCAGTGCGGCACGCACCTATGCGGGCGGCAATCCGACCGTGCACGAGGTCGCGAACCACACCCCGAGTACCGACGGGTCGATCGTCTCCGGACCCGATTCGATCCGCTTCGACCTCTCCGATCTGACCGGACTGCTCGCCGCCGCTGGTCGGCTCAACGACGCGGTCGAGCGGGGCCGGACCACCGAACCCCATGTGGTCGCGGCCATTTCGGATCTCAACGGGGTCGTCTCCCGACTCTCCGCGCGGTACGCCACCGTGATGCTGGAACGCAACGGCGGCCCCGGCAAAACCCTGCACCCGCTGGTCGCGATGGCGTTCTCCCATCTGCTCGATGTGCCCGCCGAATCCAGCGATCCCGCCGACCTGGAAGAACGCCGCTATCGCCGCTGGCTGGCCGGACGCACGGAGGATGTGGACGCCGGCACCGAGGACCGCTTTCGAGCACGCTGGCTGGCGGCCACTCCCGGTGCGCCAGCGATTCGAAACGGCAAGCAGTAAAGGGCAGTACAGATGACCAACGATGTGACGAGCCGAGTGCGACCGACGCTCAGCCACAAGGTGAATCGACTATTCGCGACCGTGCACCCGCGGTCGGAACCCGAGCGCACGACGGCCGCGGTGGCCGAACAGGTCGGCGCGCAGTTGGGCCGCATCGTCCCGGAAGATCAGCTCGACCGGTTGCGCCGCGGCGAATTCGACTCAGCGCCGGTCGGATCCGAATTGCTCACCGCCATCGCACAGTGCTTCGGCGTGAGCGCCGACTACCTGACCACTACCGGCGCGGCGGCGGCCGCGATCGATCGGGAACTCGAATTGCTCGCCACCATGCGCGATGCCAATGTCGCCAGCATCGCGCTGCGCGGATCCGATGTCGATCTCGCCGCGCTGACCGCGCTCATCCAGCGCACGGATCAACCGGTCGAGCAGCCGTAGACCGGGCAATTTCCGAACAGTCGGTAGCATCGTCGGTTGCATGGGGCGGGACCGCAGCGCTGTAGGAGATTGCCGACGAATGCCCGCTATGGAGAACCGGTTCCGGGAAGTATCCCGGGACGTACCGATACCATCCCCGTGGAATCTGACCGCATACCTCGAAGCCGTCGTCGACCATCGCGGTCGCACTATCACCCTGCAACCGGTCGATACCGCATTACTCGCGGGCACCGGCTGCGGTACCGGCAGCGGTTTGTGGATTGCCAAGCGCGACAGCGACATCATCGTCTACGGCGCCGACACCACCGAATGGCATGCCGAGCACATCATCGTCCACGAACTCGGTCATATGCTGCTCGGCCACGGACCGGAATCGACGACCGAAACGCCCGCGCCACAGCCGATGTCGGCCCTCGCGGAACTACTCCCCTCGATCTCCCCGGAGTCCATCGCATATGTCCTCGGGCGCAGCGATTACGCAACCGCCCGCGAACGCGATGCCGAAACCTTCGCCGACCTTGTCATGCTGCAGGCCATCCGCCCACCGCGCCGAGATTCCTTGCTGCACAGAACCTTTTTCCGGGAACGGCGGCATTGAGGGCCTCGCTATGGGCTTGCCGACGCGACGACTGATCTCGCACGAACATGTGGGTAATTCGTCGGATACGCCGAGAAATCGACCGACACCTGACCGCGAGCCCGCGACGTAACGTCGCGGGCTCCCACGACCGGCACAAGGCGCGGCGAGGCGGATAAGGACTACGCGAGCCGGATCAGGCCGTAGTCGAATGCGTGGCGACGGTAGACGACCGACGGTCGGTCGGTCTCTTTGTCCTGGAAGAGGAAGAAGTCGTGGCCAACGAGTTCCATTTGGTAGAGGGCGTCGTCGACGGACATCGGGGTCGCACTATGGACCTTGGTTCGGACGATATGGCCGGGTCCAGCTGCATGATCCGCGGATTCCGATTCGGCGGACCGACCGCGATCGGCCTCGAGGTGCTCATGTGCGATCGTCCCGTTCGCCTGTGCGAACAGTGATTCATCGACCAGATCGGCGGTCGCCTCGGCCACCGAGACCGGGGTCTTGTCCCCGTAGTGGACGCGGCGGCGATCCTTCGTTCGACGCAATCGGCTCTCCAGCTTCGCGGTCACCGATTCCAGCGCAGCGTAGAAGCTGTCCGCACATGCCTCCGCCCGTACGATCGGGCCCTTGCCGCGCGCGGTAATCTCGACGCGCTGGCAGCTCTTGCGTTGACGACGATTGCGTTCGTGGAACAACTCCACATCGAAGATGAATATCGACGGATCGAAGCGTTCGAGACGGGAAAGTTTCTCCGCGACGTAAATTCGGAAATGGTCAGGAACCTCCACGTTGCGGCCCTTCACCACGACATCGCCGCGCGGTGCGCGAGGTCGTTCCGCTGTGGGTTGCTCAGTCGCATCCACGGTGCTGTCATCGATCACCGATGCCTGTGCTTCTTTCACAGCGAGGGGGTCTTGCACTGAAGGTCGTGAAGAAGTCGTCACGCGTACCTCCCGGATATGGCCGCACAAACCCATATGCGTGCGGCGGGATGAGCTGTGCCGATAGACAATCTCTCGGCACCTGATGTCCGAGGTGCCACCTCCAAACTCCCGGTTCGGGTGTGTGATCGCGACGCTAGTACGCCAACGGGCGGTCCGCCAGTGTTCACGCAAATTTCGCGGAGTCAAGCCGAGCACGTCACCAACACGGCACGTACCCGTACTCCGATCCGGTCGAGCGCGCGGACCGATTCGCGGGCGGTAGCGCCGGTCGTGAGCACATCGTCGACCAGTACGACCTCGGCATTCGCCGAAACTCCCGACCGAGCTCCGGTAGCAGGTCGAGCCATGATCCGACCGCGCAGATTGTGTTGCCGCTCACCGACTGTCAATCCCACCGAATCGCGCACACCCCACCACACCCGCAACATCGGTATCACCCGGCTATCCGGCAGCCACCGCACCGCCGCCCGTGTCGTGCGCACGACCGGATCCCCGCCGCGGCGGCGCGCGGCCACCCGCCGACTCGGTGCCGGAATCAATACCAGCGGCCGCTCGGCATCGCGCAACCGCACCAGACCAGCAGCGAGTGCCAGCCCCAACGGCTCGGCCAGATCGCGACACCCCTGCTCCTTGGCCGCGAGCACCGCCCGCCGCGCCGGACCCGCATACGACGCGAGCGCCCAGCACGGCACCCCCGGATCGGTGCGCGGCCGCACTCGCCTCGGCGGTCCACCCAAGGTCGCGGCACAGTCGGGACACCAACCCACCCCGACCACACCGCATCCGACACAGTCCGCGGCCAGGATCAGATCCAACAGGGTTCGCATCGCCCGAGTCTGCGCCCAGCCACCGACAGATTCGCGGATATCGGTGTCGCAGTATTCGTTTCGGTGCCGACGATCAGCCGGGGAGCACCGGGACCGAATTGTCGCCGTTCAGACCGGGCACCTCGCGCCAGAAGCGGTCGGTGGTCTGATCGCTGTACTGGAGCTGGAGTACCGCACGCGAATCTCCCACGTACTCGGCTTCCGGCGAGGCACTGACCACCCGGACGGGCGCGGTCAGATTCTGGCTGATCTGCGGAGTCGGCTGTGATCCGTCGATCGAAACAATCGTCAGTGGATCGACATTGCCCTCCCTGGCGATGACGATGGTTTCCGCGGTGAGCCAGCTCAACGACACCGCCCGTGTGCTGAGGGTGAGCGCTAGTTGCACCGGCGAGGTGAGCGCGTACTTGCCGTCCGGATGTCGTTCGACTACCGCCACATAAACCTTGCCATCGGCGATGAGCGCCGCACGCACACCGGTGCTCGAGACCCGCAATTCGGTAATCGGCAGCCGCGGCGCCGCCCCTTGCGCCGAGGCCATCAGCGCCGAAATATCCACTTCCTGCTTCGACACGATTCCGGTGGCGCGATCGTTGACCGCGCGGATGACCCGTTCGCCATCGATCACGGCCCAGGCGGCGGTGCCATCGGCACTCCAGGACGGTCGGCTGATGGTCGAACCCTCGTCGACAGGGATGGCGTTGCCGCCGTAGCTGCCGACCAGCAGTGTGCGCGGCAGCTCCGGTGGCGCCCGTCCGGCATCGGCGACCGCGGCGACCAACTGACCGTCCGAGGACAGCGCGGCCGACTGCAGATTGTTCACCGTGCCGAAGTAGCCCGGCGGGGTGATCATCCCGGTTTCGGTGACCTGCACCAGCGAGCCGTTGCGCAGCGCGTGCAGCCCGATCCGGTTGCGCGCGTGGACAGCTGGGCTCAGCTGTTCGACATCGGCGACCGACCAGCCGTTGGCGGCGAAGCGCTCATCGAGCGGTTTACCGTCGGCGAGCAGCATGTACGGGCCAAGGATTTCCGCCCCCGCGAGCGTCAGCACCACCTGTCCGGCAAGTAGTTCTTTATCGCGTGGGGACAGCCCCGAGGCACCCGCGAAATCGATGCGGACGCCGCCGAGCCCGACACCGACGTCGATTGGGTCGTTGTTCGGCTTGGTGATCGGGCCACGCAAGGTCACCGGAGGTGCGAGTTCATTGCGCACGACCGGGGCGAGCGCGGGCTGGGTGCCCTCGGCCAGCAGGCTGAGCAAGCGCTGGGTCAGCTGGTTCTTGGCCACTGAAATCCAGCGCAGATCCGGGACGACGGTGGTGCCGGTCGGGTCGACGAAGTACAGGACGTAGCGGCGGTAGGACTTGGCGAAGGCGGTTTGCTCCATCACCACGCCGTCGGGCAGCTGATCGATGCGCCACTCGCCGTCGACCTTGGTCATTTCGATCTTGTTTTCCAGAGGCGCGTCGATGGCCCGATAGGCACCGTCGGCGGCGAGCTCGCCGACCTTGTGCGCGCGGATCACATAGGTCGCCTTATCGCCCGAGCGTGATTCGCGCAGGGTATCGGCCTTGTCCACGATCAGCGTGCCCGCCGCGTCGTCCCACTGCGACGCCGCCGACTGTGTCATGTACTGCCGAGCGGCGATGTGGCTATTGGCCGGATCGGCGGTGGCCTGCAGGAAATCGCGCAGCAACAGGTCCGGGTCACGACCGGCGATGGGCGGCGGCGGCCCCTCGGAGGTGGGCTCGCGATTGATGGTGCCGAGTGCCTGCGGTGCGGAGGAATCCGGCAGGTTCGCGCATCCGGTGAGTACGACCAGCGCCGCCACGGCAGCGGCGCCCAGCGCGGACGGCCGCAGCGATTTGCGCCTCGGATACCAGCTACGCATCCTCATGACTGTACGTCCCCACCGTCGCCCGGCACGCTGTGCCCGGCCTGCTTCGATTCGGTGGATTCGGCTTCATCGGGCTCTGGTCCCGTGCCATTGGTCGAAGCGCCGCCGTTCGAATCGTCAGCAATCGCGTCGTTGTCCGCCGAATCCTGGGCGACCGCATCGGTTCCGCCTCGAGCAGCTGCACCACCGTTCGTCTCGACGCGGATCATCGGCAACTCCGTGACTGTCGCTTCGGTTTCCGTCTCGTCGATGCCCGGACCCTCGGCCGGTTCCGGCTCGACCCGCGGCGCGGGCAAGGATTTGCGCTGCACCGGTTCCAGCGGCAGCGGGCTCGCGCCCATCTTCTTGCCGCGCACCAGCGGCAGTAGCAGCCGGAAGCTCGCGCCGACACCGATCTCGCCCCATGCCTCCAGCTTGCCCTCGTGCAGATTGGCGTCCTCGACACTGATCGACAGACCGAGTCCGGTGCCGCCGGAGCGCCGCATCCGGGACGGGTCCGAACGCCAGAACCGATTGAAGACCAACTTCTCCTCACCGGGCCGCAGGCCGACACCCTGATCGCGCACGATGACCGCGACCGCATTGGCCTGCATATCGCCGCGCATCCGAATCAGCACCGGCTTGCCCTCGCTGTGGTCGATCGCGTTTGCCAGCAGATTGCGCAGCACCCGCTCCACCCGTCGCGGATCGACCTCGGCGACCACCGGGTCATCCGGCATATCGATGACCACCTCGACACCGGATTCCCTGGCCAGATGCCGCACGGTCGAGATCGCCGCCCGCGCGCACATCCGCACGTCGAGCGATTCGACCTGTAGTTCGGCCACACCGGCATCGTGGCGGCTGATCTCGAGCAGGTCATTGAGCAGCCCCTCGAAGCGGTCGAGTTCGGTGACCAGCAATTCGGAGCTGCGGGCCAGCGCCGGATCGAGATCGTCGCTGCTGCCATGGATCAGGTCGGCGGCCATGCGGACAGTGGTCAGCGGGGTGCGCAGTTCGTGGCTGACATCGGAGGTGAAACGGCGCTGCAGATTTCCGAACTCCGCCAACTCGTTGATCTGGTTGGACAGACTTTCGGCCATCTCGTTGAAGGCCTGGGCCAGCCGCGCCATATCGTCCTCGCCGCGCACCAGCATGCGTTCCCTGAGCCTACCGTCGGCGAAGCGGGCCGCGATCCGTGCGGCCGAGCGGATCGGGAGCACCACCTGCCGGGTGACCAGTGCGCTGATCGCGGCCAACAACACCAGCAGCACGACGCCGCCGATCATCATCGTGCCGCGCATCAGCGACAGGCTGCGCTCCTCATTGGCCAGCGGGAAGATCAAATAGATCTGCAGCGTCGGTATCTCCGCGCTCGGGCTGCCGATGATCAGCGCCCGGCCGTGATAACCATCCGGATCCGCAACCGTGGCGAACTGGTAGCTGACCTGGTTGCGTGCGACGAAGCGACGCAGTTCCTCGGGTACCTCCTGGATCGGTCCGACCGGAGTACCGCCGACCAGGCTCAGCGCCGAGTCGAAACTGCCTGCGGCACCGGTGGATTGGCCGGTCCCGCCGCGGCTGGACAGCGCATTGCGGGCATCGATCAGCCGCTGCTGCTGGGTGCCGATATCGTGTACACCGGCGAGCTGGCTCTCCACCGTATTGCGGGCGCGATCCATCTCCTCGACCGCGCCGTTGATCTTCGCGTCGATCAATCGATCGGTGATCTGACTGGTCAGCACCACGCCGAGGATCGTGATGACGATCAGCGACAGGGTGAGCGTGGACACGATGACGCGCAATTGCAGCGAACGCCGCCAAACATGGCCGAGTGCGCTGCCGACCTCTTTGAGCCAAGCGACAACCGGCGCGAAGGATCGTTCGAGACGCTGCACCACACCGGGCGAGGCGGTCGAACGATCCGAATCGCCTCCGATCACGGGGGTCCGGCCTTGTAGCCCACACCGCGGACGGTCAGCACGATCTCCGGATTCTCGGGATCCTTCTCGACCTTCGCGCGCAGCCGCTGCACGTGCACGTTCACCAGGCGGGTGTCGGCCGCGTGCCGGTAGCCCCAGACCTGCTCGAGCAGCACTTCACGGGTGAAGACCTGGCGCGGTTTGCGGGCCAGCGCGACGAGCAGATCGAACTCCAGCGGCGTCAGCGAGATCTGCGCACCGCCGCGGGTCACCTTGTGCGCGGGCACATCGATGACGATATCGGCGATGGAGAGCAGTTCGGCGGGCTCTTCCTCGGTGCGGCGCAGGCGCGCACGCACGCGGGCGACGAGTTCCTTCGGCTTGAAGGGTTTGACGATGTAATCGTCGGCGCCGGACTCCAAACCGAGCACGACGTCGACCGTATCGGTCTTCGCCGTGAGCATCACGATCGGAACCCCGGAGTCGGCCCGCAGCACCCGGCATACGTCGATACCGTTCATGCCCGGCAGCATCAGGTCGAGCAGCACCAGATCGGGACGGATCTCCCGAACCGCCGCTAGTGCCTGCGTGCCGTCGCCGACCACATGCGGGTCGAACCCTTCCCCGCGCAAGACGATCGTCAGCATCTCAGCGAGTGCCATATCGTCGTCGACGACCAGAATCTTCGGCTTCATAAGTACTATGTTGTCATCTCTCGCGCTCGGAACGGGCCGCCACGCCAACACTGGTGCAATCCCGCCGCACATCCAACCTTATCCGGCAGTAATTTCGACCAAACGAGTAGTGAGTGTCGCAGGATCGTCACCGGATCGGTATTTCGACCACGGCCCGTACCAGTCCCGTTCAGCCAGCTCACGGTACACCTCGCCGGTGCGCCGCTGTAGTCCGCCGTCGCGCTCGTAGGCATCGAGCGCGCGACTGTCGTCGAGTTCGCCACGCAGCCGGGCACGCTCGGCCGCGACATCGGTCGGCACGTCCAGCAACAGCTGCAGCGTCGGCAGCGGCAACTCGAATCGACCGAACTCCAATTCGCCCACCCAACGTACGATTTCGCCGTCGGCAGACTGATACAGGCGTGCAGCCGAATACGCGGCATTGGAGGCCACGTAGCGGTCCAGGATCACGATGTCGTTGTCGGCCAACAACTTCGACAGGTCATCGCGCGCCGCGGCCCGATCGAGTGCGAACATCAGCGCCATACCGTGTACCGAGTCGGCGAGATCGCCATGGGCGCCCCGCAATGCCTCGGCCGCGAGATCCGCGTGGATGGACCGGTCATAGCGCGGAAACGCCAGTGTTTCCGCGCGCAGACCCCGCGCGCGCAGGTTCGCGATGACGCCGTGGATCAGCGTCCGCTTCCCGGCACCGTCGAGGCCCTCGACCGCAATCAAGACACCCATGGTGAGCAGGCTACCGCCAAGCAACGACACCGAATGACAGCGCCCCGCCGACCGGGCTCGATCGACGGGGCACACGTCTTTTCGGCGCTACCGGTGGCGGCTCAGTAGCGATAGTGCTCGGGCTTGTACGGGCCGTCGACGTCGACGCCGATGTACTCGGCCTGATCCTTGCTGAGCTTGGTCAGCGTGCCGCCGAGCGCCTCGACGTGAATGCGCGCGACCTTCTCGTCCAGATACTTGGGCAGGCGGTAGACCTCGTTGTCGTACTCCTCCGGCTTGGTCCACAGTTCGATCTGCGCGATCACCTGATTGGAGAAGCTATTCGACATCACGAACGACGGATGTCCGGTCGCATTGCCGAGATTCAGCAGCCGTCCCTCGGACAGCACGATGATGGACTTGCCGGACTCCTTGAACGTCCACAGGTCGACCTGCGGCTTGATGTTCAATTTCGTTGCGCCGGAATGCTCCAGCGCCGCCATATCGATCTCGTTGTCGAAGTGACCGATGTTGCCGAGGATGGCCTGGTCCTTCATCGCCTTCATCTGGTCGAGGGTGATGATGTCCTTGTTGCCGGTCGCGGTGATGACGATATCGGCCTCGCCGATCGCCTGCTCGACGGTGACGACGTCGTAGCCGTCCATCAGCGCCTGCAGTGCGTTGATCGGATCGATCTCGGTGACCTGCACCCGGGCGCCCTGTCCCGCGAGCGATTCCGCGCAGCCCTTGCCGACGTCACCGTAGCCGCAGATCAGTACCTTCTTGCCACCGATCAAAACGTCGGTGCCCCGGTTGATTCCGTCGATGAGCGAGTGCCGGGTGCCGTACTTGTTGTCGAACTTGGACTTGGTGACCGAGTCGTTGACATTGATCGCCGGGAACACCAACTCACCCGCCGCGGCGAACTGGTAGAGCCGCAGCACGCCGGTCGTGGTCTCCTCGGTGACGCCCTGCACCGATGCGGCGATCTCGCCCCACTTGGTCTTATCGGTTTCGAAGCGCTTGCGCAGCAGGCTCAGGAAGACCTTGTACTCGGCCGAGTGGTCTTCGTCCTCCGGCGGTACCAGGCCCGCGTTCTCGAACTGCGCGCCGCGCAGCACGAGCATGGTGGCGTCACCGCCGTCGTCGAGGATCATATTCGCCGGTTCGCCCGGCCAGGTCAGCATCTGTTCGGCGGCCCACCAGTACTCCTCCAGGGTCTCGCCCTTCCAGGCAAAGACCGGGGTGCCCTTGGGCTCGTCCGCGGTGCCATGCGGACCGACGACGACCGCCGCGGCGGCATGGTCCTGGGTGGAGAAGATGTTGCACGAGGCCCAGCGGACCTCGGCGCCCAGCGCGGTCAGCGTCTCGATCAACACGGCGGTCTGGATGGTCATATGCAGCGAACCGGAGATGCGCGCGCCCTTGAGCGGCAGCACCTCCGCGTACTCGCGGCGCAGCGCCATCAGACCGGGCATCTCGTGCTCGGCGAGGCGGATCTCCTTGCGACCGAATTCGGCCAGCGACAGGTCCGCTACCTTGTATTCGATGCCGTTGCGGACATCAGTGGTCAGGGACGTGCTTGCGGGAAGTTCTGAGGTCGTCATCTGCCTCTATCAGCCTCTCCTGGTTCGTCAGTACCGGGTTAAGGCTAACCGCTGAGTGCTTCGGCGGACTACGCGGTCACGCCGTAGGACATCAGGATCCGACGCCGCTTACGCGGCTGGATATTCGCGAGGGTGATATCGCCGCCGTAATGGGCCAGTACGCGATGATCCATGATGTGTCGCCACAGCGGCGGAATGGCCGCGAACACGATCATGGACAGGTATCCGGCGGGCAGCTGCGGCGCCTGCATCGAACTGCGCAGGGTCTGGTACCGCCGCCCCGGATTCGCGTGGTGATCGCTGTGCCGCTGCAGATGGAACAGGAAGATATTGGTGACCAGATGGTCACTGTTCCAGCTATCCCGCGGCGAGCAGCGCACGTACCGGCCGTTGGGTTGGCGTGTGCGCAGCAGTCCATAGTGCTCGATGTAGTTCACCGTCTCCAGCAGCATGACACCGATCACCGCCTGCAACGCCAGATACGGCAGTGCGCGCCAGCCGAAGATCGCGAGCAGCGTTCCGAACAGCGCCAGGCTCATCGCCCACGCCTGCAGGATGTGGTTGTCCGCACTGAACCAGCGTTTGCCCCTGCGGGTAAGGCGCTCGCCTTCGAGCCGGATGGCGGAGCGGTATCCGCCGGAAATGCTGCGCGGTAAGAACTCCCAGAGTGATTCGCCCACCCTGGCGCTGGCGGGATCTTCCGGCGTCGCCACGCGCGCATGATGGCCGCGGTTGTGCTCGACGAAGAAGTGTCCGTAGCCGGACTGCGCCAGCGAAATCTTGGCCAACCAGCGCTCCAGATGTTCGACCCGGTGGCCGAGTTCATGCGCCGCGTTGATGCCGATACCGCTGACGAACCCGAGAGTCATTGCCAGCCCGAGCTTGTCGACTACGGCCAGCTCGTCACCCGCCCACATGGCGCTGGCGACGATCAGGCCGGCCAATTGGAACGGCAGGAACAGATAGGTGCACCACCGGTAGTACCGATCGTTGGACAGCAACTCGTAATCCTCATCGCGCGGATTGGTGCCGTCCACACCGACCATCCAATCCAGCACGGGGATGACGATCAACACGATGATCGGCCCGATCCACCAGAAGACCGGAGCGCCGGTATGTAAAACCAACTGCGATGGCAACAACGCGATCGCAGGAGCGATCAAGCCGAGGACCCACAGATGGCGTTTGGGGTCGGGCGACCCCTCCGGTTTGCCAAGCGCTCGCACGTTTGCCCCGCTCAGTAAGTACGCGACTCCGACGCATGAGAATACATGCACACCTTACGTCTGTTACACAGCAGCTCGGCGCCGAAAGATGTCGCCAGTTACATGCCTGGCGGTTGGTTTTCAAGCACCTTCATCTGTATCCGCGATCATGGCAAACGCATCGCAAACGGTCAATTTCCCAGTGGCGGAATCAGTGCCGCTCGCGCGAGGCCAGAATTGCCTCGACGTACGGGCTGAAAACAGCACTCAATTCCGCGGGCGCGTTGCGGCCGGGCGCGGGCGGCGTGGGGATGTAGCTGAGCGCGATACGCACCAAAGCCTGTGCCAGCACATCGGATTCGGCCGCCGTCGCCTGCACCCAGCTGTGCTGGAATGCGATGGACAGCCGCGCGGTCGCGTGTTCGAGCAACGGCTCGGCATCAAGGGTGATGAGCCGCAACAGATCCAGCTTCACCTCACCGGCGACCAGCGACTGGACCAGCGGGTCGGCGGCGGCCGCCTGGAAGAAGTCGCGTAGCCCCTCGTCGAATGCGGCCCGCGCGTCGCCGATATTGCCGTCGATAGCCGAGCCGACATGATCGACCAGATCGTCGGCCAGGCGAAGCGCATAGGACTGCGCGAGCCCGGCGCGCGAACCGAATTCGTTGTAGAGGGTCTGCCTGCTGACACCGGCGCGGGTGGCCACATCACCGAGGGTGATCTTGGACCAGTCCCGCTCGGTGAGCAGCTCGCGCATCGAATCGAGGACGGAGGTGCGCAGCAGTTCCCGCGCCGCCTCCTGATAGGAAAGCTTGGGTCTGATTTGCGGCACTCCCGGGTCCCTCCGTGGTAATGCTCCGCTCCCTCCTCCGGGACCGTCGCTCGCGCCGCGGGTCCGTTGCGCGGCATACCCGCGAGGTTGTCACGGGTGGTTGCCGCAGTCAAAATTCACGACCGTTCGATCTCGACCATGTAAAAGTCGGCTTTGGCGGCGCCACAGTCCGGACAGCTCCAGTCGTCGGGGATGTCATCCCAGCGGGTGCCCGGCTCGATGCCGTCATCCGGCCAGCCCTTCGCCTCGTCGTATTCGAAGCCACACTGAATGCATTGGAACAACTTGTATTCGGGCGATGCTTCACTCATGTTGGAACCCCCATCGGTTCGAAGTCGATCTTCTCGCGGACGCCACAGTCGGGACAACACCAGTCGTCGGGTATCTTTTCCCACCCGGTGCCCGCCGGAAACCCTTCGTGCGGAGCGCCTTTCAGCTCGTCGTAGACGTAATCGCAGACGGGACAACGAAAACTGCTCATGCTCACGCCTCCGACCCGGCCGTACCGTAGCGCGCGATCACCTTGTCCCGCTTGGCCGGATGGATATTCGCGCGGGTGATATCGCCGCCGTAATGCGCGAGCACCCGCTTATCCATCACGTGCCGCCACAGCGGCGGGAAGTAGGCGAGCAGGATCATGCTGGCGTAGCCGCTCGGCAGGTTCGGCGCACCGTCCCAACTGCGCAGCGTCTGATAGCGGCGGGTCGGGTACGCGTGGTGATCGCTGTGCCGTTGCAGGTGGTACAGGAAGATATTGGTGACGATGTGGTCGCTGTTCCAGCTGTGCACCGGGGCCGGTCGCTCGTACCGACCGGATGCGGTGCGCTGGCGGATCAGGCCGTAGTGCTCGAGGTAGTTGACCGCCTCCAGCAGGCTGAAGCCTACGATCGCCTGCAGAATCAGGTAGGGCAGCAGGCCGATTCCGAACACCGCGAGCAGCACCGCGTACAGCGCCACCGACATCAGCCAGGCGCTGAGCACCTCGTTGCGCAGACTCCACAACTTCTTACCGAGCCGATCCAGCCGGACCTTCTCCAGCCGCCACGAAGAGATGAAGCTGCCCCACACCGTGCGCGGCCAGAAGGCCCAGAACGATTCGCCGACCCGGGAACTCGCGGGATCCTCGGGCGTGGCGACGCGCACGTGATGGCCACGGTTGTGCTCGATATAGAAGTGTCCGTAGCACGACTGAGCCAGGGCGATGCGCGAGAGCCAGCGCTCCAGATCGACCTTCTTGTGGCCGAGTTCGTGCGCGGTATTGATGCCGATGCCGCCGATCATGCCGATGGTGATGGCCAGTCCGATCTTGTCGACAATGTGCAGCCCGCCGTCGATGCCGAGCCAGCTCAGGTTGTCCGCCGTGATCAGATAGCACCCCATGACCAGCGTCGCGTACTGGAACGGCAGGTACAGGTAGGTGAGATAGCGGTAGTACTTGTCGTTCTCCAGGTACTCCATCACCTCGTCGGGCGGATTTTCGCCGTCCGGGCCGAAGAAGATATCGGCCAGCGGAATCACTACGTAGACCAGCACCGGGCCCAGCCAGAACGGGACTTGGGCCAGCCTGTGCCAGCCGAATTCGTTGAATGCCCAGATCAGCGGCAAGCCGATGGTGAAGAGGCCGGTCGGTGCGAACAGCCCCCACAGCCATAGGTAGCGCTTGCGGTCACGCCAATCGGTCGCGGCGGCAGGCCGACCCGGCGCATACGGTTCCGTGGACATCGTCGTCTCCTCATCCAAGCGGCACATCACATGTGATGTGCAGTACCACTTACTGTGGACATTAGAGATCAACTTGTCTTCTGTCTAGACAAATTTATCAATTTGTAAAGTCTGGCGGAAAGGGTGAATCAGACACCGCAGCACTGCGGTACGCCCGAGACGACGATCGCCGCACCATGGGGGATGACGCGGCGATCGCGCGCTCAGCGAGCGTCTGTGAACTGGGGCGATGGAGGTTCGATCGATCAGTGAAGCAGGACGTCGGCATTGTCGGGCAGCGCGTCGACCGGCCACCACCGCAGGTCAGTGGATTCGTGGCTGCGGATGGGGACCGCGCCGGGTGGGGCGACGATGCGGAACAGCAGATCGAGGTGGCGGGTCGGGACACCGAGCGAACAGGTGATCGGATGGGCCTGCGCGCCATAGAGTTCCGGATCCATGCGCAGGTCCGTGATGCCGGACTCCTCGGTCGCCTCGCGCAGCGCGGCGTCGGCCACCGTCTCGTCACCCTCCTCGCAGTGCCCGCCGAGCTGGATCCAACGGCCGACCCGCGGATGCAGCGTCAGCAGCACCGCGCGCTCATCGTGTGAGAAGACGACGGCCGAGGCCGTGATGTGACCGGGTGCATGCTCGCGCAGACACCCACGCGGTGCGGATCCGAGAAAGGCCAGCATCGCCTCGCGCAGCGAGGCATCGACCCCCGTCGGCTGCCACGCCTCGAGCAACTGTGTGGCCGAGGCGTGCAGCGAACTCACACTCACGACTGCGCCTTGCCGGCGCTCGGCTCCGCCGTGTGCGATTGCACGCTGTGTCGATGGTTCACTCGCTGACGCTCGTTCACAGTTCGACCAGGCCGGGGCCAGGACCGAAGACCGGACGCGGGGTGAGTTCTTCGAGGGGATGGCCGATGGCGATAGCGCCCAGGGGATTCCAGTCGTCGGCGAGGCCGAGGACGTCGCGAGTGATCTCCGGGGCGAAGATGGTCGAGCCGATCCAGCAACTGCCGATACCCTCGGTGGCCAGTGCGACGAGCAGACCCTGTACCGCCGCGCCGACCGCGACGGTGAACATGGTGCGCTCGTTACCGCGCCGCCGCTCGTCCGGATAGTCGTGGGCGCCGTCGGGCACACAGAACGGAATGATCACCTCGGGTGCGTCGTGCAGGATGCGGCCGCGGGCGATTCGGCGTTCCACCCGCTCCGGATCGAGGCCATCCGCGGTGAGATCGTCCCGCCACTTGGCGGCCATGGCCGCCAAGAGCCGGGCGCGCAGACCGGGCTTGCGGATCCAGACGAAACGCACCGGACGGGTGTGATGCGGCGCGGGCGCGGTGAGCGCCTTCGCCACCGCGGCGCGAATGCTTTCTGGATCGACTGGGGTATCGGCGAATTGACGAATCGAACGACGTAGCAGCAGCGCCTCGGAGCGCCCCTGCTCGATCGCCTCGGCCGTACCGAGCCAGAACAGATCATCGCTGCCGCCGCGCAGCAGGTCCGCGGCACAGGAACCGTCGTCGGTGATCGGCAGACCGCGCACCACCGCGACCGGGACGCCGCCGAACTTGCCCTTCACCAGGTCAGCCGCGGCGGCCAATTCGTCGGCT
The DNA here is from genome assembly GCF_040674855.1 of Nocardia sp. NPDC049707. Lineage (NCBI taxonomy): Bacteria > Bacillati > Actinomycetota > Actinomycetes > Mycobacteriales > Nocardiaceae > Nocardia > Nocardia sp. NPDC049707. The sequence continues at coordinate 41,945 of NZ_JBFANN010000011.1, forward strand.
ACCGCCACCTGGGTGACATGCAGTTCATTGCCCTGCCCGTCGACCGTGCCCGCATAGTCGTGCAGCACCCGCAGGCCGGCGGCGCCGATAGCGGTATCGGTCTGCCCGTTGCGCCAGGCCCGGCCCATGGTGTCGGTGATGACCACCGCGATCTGTACCCCGAGCCGCTCGGATAACGCGGTGCGCAACACCTTCGCGCTGGCATCCGGATCCGAGGGCAGCAGGACGAGTTCACCCTGCTCGACATTGGATCCATCCACCCCGGAAGCGGCCTGCACGATGCCGAGCTTGTTCTCGGTGATCAGCGTGCGGCCCTTGCGCGCGAGCACACGCACCGCCTCCTGCTCCACCAGCACGCGGCGCGCGGTATCGCGCTCTTCCGGATCCAACGGCGCCTCGACAATGCGGCCCTCGGCCTTGGCGACGATCTTGCTCGTGACGACCAGGATGTCCCCGTCGGCCAACCAGGGCGCGGCTGCGGCGATGTGTTCGGCGATATCGTCACCGGGCCGAAATTCCGGCAGGCCGGTGATCGGCAAGATCTGCAACTCCCCCGCCGCATGATCGATCGGGCCCGTCAATGGCTCTTGCGTCGTCATCGCTTCACTCCCGCCAGGTCGAGCGCCTCCCGCACCATTTCAGCGGTGGTCGGCGGATCGGTCATCAATAGCGGCACGCTGCGCACTTCGACATCGGGCACGTCCGCGGTATCAGTGCTGTGGATCAGCCACCCATCCAGGATGCCGGTGGCCGAGCGCGCACCGTAGTGGCGCCCGATCGCCTCGGCGCTGGTTTCCACTCCGATCACCAAAAGGCATTCATCGGCCATGCCGCGCAACGGTTTTCCGTCGATCACGCCGGAGATGCCGATCACCTTGGCCTCGGTAGTGCGCAGTGCGCCGCGAATGCCGGGCACGGCGAGGATGGCGCCGATGCTCACCACGGGGTTGGAGGGGGCCAGCAGCACAGCGTCGGCCTCGGCTATGATCTGTGTCACATTTGGCGCCGGTTTGGCGTCATCGGCCCCAATTGTGGCGAATCCGTGCGTCTCGATGTCCGCGCGGTAGCGAACCCACCACTCTTGGAAATGGATCGCGCGGCGTTCGCCAGGGTTGCCAGGGTCACTGACAACGACATGCGTTTCGCAACGATCGTCGGTAGCCGGGATGAGTTTTACGCCCGGCTGCCACCGGTTGCACAACGCCTCGGTGACCGCGGAGAGCGGATACCCGGCGCGCAACATTTCGGTCCGAACCAAGTGCGTCGCGATATCGCGATCCCCCAAACCGAACCAATCGGGTTGGGCATGATATTTGGCCAGTTCTTCCTTGGCGTGCCAGGTTTCGGCGACCCGGCCCCAACCGCGTTCGGTATCGATTCCGCCGCCAAGGGTGTACATGCAGGTATCGAGGTCGGGGCAGATCCGGAGGCCGTGCATCCAGACGTCGTCACCGACATTGACGATGGCGGAAACGTCGGCATCGGGCAGTAGTTCCCGGACGCCCTGAAGGAAGCGCGCGCCGCCGACCCCGCCCACCAGGACGGCGATCTTGGGCCCACTTGCGGGTGCGGTGTCCGCTTGTTGTGGAGTCACATCGACACAGCCTATGCGCTGCCGGAACGGCTGCCGTTCTCGTCGAATTTGCTGCTTATTTGCTATTCCATGTTCAAGATCAGCTCCGGAAAGCGGTAGCGGATAGTAACGGAATTGCGACGACGGCTTGACCATCGACACGTTCGGCGTGTCTAATCACAGTCATGTCATTTCGGGTTCGCGCGAGAGTTCAAGGCGCGGACGGATTTTCGAACATGTGTTCGCACCGGAGTGGCAAGCTCGGGGATGTCCGCGGGACAACATCGCGGGGTACGGCCGTCGGTGTGCGTGTTGGTCCGACGGAAAGAATCAATCTGCGCTAACACACAGTGAGGAGGCGGAGCGATGGCCAATGAGCTGGCCCCTTCGGGCATGCCGGGCGGCGTATCGCAAACCGATTCCACAGCAGGCGCAGCACGTGGCGTCTGCGCAGAGATCGGTCGGATCGGACCTGAGATGACCGACGGAGTGACAGCACCCCGGCTCAGCTTGGTCGCGACGGGCTTCGACGAGATGTTCGAATCGATCGAGGAGCAGTGGCAGGAACGCGCCCTGTGCGCACAGACCGATCCGGAGGCGTTCTTTCCCGAGAAGGGCGGCTCGACCCGTGAGGCCAAACGGATCTGCATGGGCTGCGAGGTACGCGACGAGTGCCTGGAATACGCACTCGCGCACGATGAACGCTTCGGTATCTGGGGCGGCCTCTCCGAACGAGAGCGGCGCCGCCTGAAGCGCGGCATCGGCTAGAGACTTGGGCCCTGCCCCGGAGTTGCCTGCGAACGCGGCGAGTCACCGACGTGTCGACTGATTTCGCCGGCACATGGGTAACTCCGGGGGCACGCCCAGCAGTCGACCGCACCCGACCATCGGCCGCCGATGCGGCGGACACCGCACCCGGCGGGGTGCCGACAGTCGGGGAAGCGGATTAGCCTAGGTTTTAGTCATGGCCCGTTCACGAAATCGTCGTCCACCGACCGCACGATCGGTGATCCGTCGTGGGCGCGGGGTGCGCGGGCCGATGCTCCCACCGACAGTGCCGGCATGGCGCACCAGGGGGCAGCAGTTCGACCGGCTGGTCCTCGAAGCTTTCGCGCCGTTGGACACCCAGTGGCACGACCGACTCACCAAGCTCGATATCGCGGTCGACGATGTGCCGAAAATCCGCCCGCTGCACCCGGATTCGGTCACCTGGCCGGACGAGGTGGTGGCCGACGGGCCGGTGCCGCTTTCGCGACTCATTCCGGCCGGTGTGGACCGGCACGGAGTGGCAACCCGCGCCCGAGTTGTGTTGTTCCGCAAGCCACTCGAGCTACGCGCGGGCGATCCCGACGATCTGGTCGATCTGCTACGCGAGGTTCTGGTCCAACAAATCGCCACCTATCTCGGCGTCGATCCGGACATCATCGATCCCGAAGGCGCGTAACGAACACACCGCCGAGCGCCGGTGAACTCGCCCAAATCGCCGAATCCTTAGCGTGTCTGAGCACATCGGAACGTCGAGCGCGTTACGCTCATCGGCGTGATCCCCATGCGTCGTTGCTGCCGACCAGGTTGCAAGAATCCCGCTGTTGCGACGCTCACCTACGTGTACTCCGATTCGACCGCGGTGGTCGGGCCGCTGGCGACGGTGGCCGAACCGCATTCCTGGGATCTGTGTGAAACACATGCTTCCCGGATCACCGCACCAAAAGGTTGGGAAATGGTTCGCCACGAAGGCGGATTCTCTTCCAACACACCGGATGACGATGATCTGACGGCATTGGCCGAAGCGGTCCGCGAGGCCGGCCTGCGCCGCCGCCCCCCGGAGCACGACCAGCGTCGCTATTCCGATTACGCCCCGCCAACACCGCGCGCGACGCGCACCGGTCGGCGCGGACACCTTCGAGTACTTCCGGACCCGCCCAGCTAACAGTCGGGACGGGACCGTGTCAGAGGCGTCGGCGCGAGCCACTAGGGTGGTCACCATGACAGTGGCCCGCTCTGCCGAATTCGTGAACGCGGTGATCAAGGCTTATGACGTTCGCGGGGTCGTCGGTGAACAGATCGACGGAGAATTCGTCCAGGATGCGGGGGCCGCGTTCGCACGGTTGATGCGCGCCGAGGGTGCGACCCGCGTGGTCATCGGACACGATATGCGCGAGTCCTCCCCAGAACTGGCCGCCGCGTTCGCCGACGGCGTACTCGGCCAGGGTCTCGATGTGGTGCACATCGGACTCGCCTCGACCGATCAGCTGTACTTCGCCTCCGGTCATCTCGATTGCCCCGGCGCGATGTTCACCGCCAGCCACAATCCAGCCCGCTACAACGGCATCAAGCTGTGCCGCGCGAAGGCGCTTCCGGTGGGTCAGGACACCGGCCTGGCGGCCATCAAGGACGAGGTGATCAACGGGGTACCCGGCTACGAAGGAACGCCGGGCAGCACCACGAGGACCGATCTGCTCGGCGAGTACGCGAAGTTCCTGCGCGGACTGGTCGATCTCGACCATGTCCGCCCGCTCACCATCGCGGTGGACGCGGGCAACGGCATGGGTGGGCACACCGTGCCCGAAGTGCTGGGCGCCGTGGCGCAGCTGACGCTGGTGCCGCTCTACTTCGAGCTGGACGGCTCGTTCCCCAATCATGAGGCCAATCCGCTCGATCCGAAGAATCTGGTCGATCTGCAGGATCTGGTCCGCAAGTCCGGCGCCGATATCGGTCTGGCCTTCGACGGCGATGCCGACCGCTGCTTCGTGGTGGACGAGAACGGCGATCCGATTTCGCCATCGGCGATCACCGCCCTGGTCGCCGAGCGCGAACTGGCCAAGGAGCCGGGTGCGGTCATCATCCACAATCTGATCACCTCGCACGCGGTGCCCGAACTCGTGCACGAACTCGGCGGCACCCCGGTGCGCACCCGGGTCGGGCACTCGTTCATCAAGCAGGAAATGGCTGCCACCGGCGCGGTATTCGGCGGTGAGCATTCCGCGCACTACTACTTCCGCGACTTCTGGGGCGCCGATTCCGGTATGCTCGCGGCCCTGCACGTGCTTGCGGCACTCGGCGAGAAAGACCGGCCGATTTCGGAGCTCATGTCATCGTACGAAACATATGCGGCGTCCGGGGAGATCAACTCGACAGTGGCGGACGCGAAGGAGCGGACGATGGCTGTGGTGGACGCATTCGAGGATCGGGCCACATCGGTAGACCGGTTGGACGGGGTCACCGTCCAACTCGCCGACGACGCCTGGTTCAACCTGCGCGCATCGAATACCGAACCGTTGCTGCGGCTGAACGTCGAAGCCAGGTCGACGGACGACGTAGACGCGCTCGTGACCGAGATTCTGAGCATCGTCCGCTCCTGACTGGGATAGTGGAACCAGGGCGGATGCAATCACACACCCAGGACTCGGCGACGGAGAAAGTAGACGGCTCAGCCCAATACCGAGATTCTGAGCATCGTCCGCTCCCGACTGGAATAGTGGAATTACAGACGTTGGATTCGCCCGACCTGGGTGCTCGAGTCGATCCCCCCGAATCGACAGCCCGGGTGGGAGCAGGGCGGGACCGCACACAGCGCGATGAGGGGAGGTGGGACGCCCGATGATCGCTGGAACACCGGTGCTCGACCTCGACGATGCCGTTTCGCTCGAGGCTGCCGATGTCGGCGGCGCCCTGCGCTCGGCGGCATCCGGCGGCGCGCAGGTACGCGCGACCGCGGCAGCGGTCGGTGAGGACGCGCTTGCGCGCCTCGCGGATCTGCGACCACGCAGTGTGGTGTTGGTCTCCGGCGCGGGCCGGGCCGCACGCGCCGCGAGTCTGATCGTCGCCGCGATCGGCGACCGCGCCGGCCTACCCGTGGTCCCGGTCGCTGCCCTTCCGCCCTGGGTCGGTCCGCTCGACGTGGTGCTCGTCGCAGGCGATGACGCGGGCGATCCTCGGCTGATCGATGCGGTCGACCGGGCACAGCGCCGGGGCGCGGAAGTCGTGGTCGCGGCTCCACACGAAGGCCCGCTGCGGGCCGCCGCTGCCGGACGTACCGCACTACTGGAGCCGCGGATTCCGGTCCTGGACCACAATCGGCTGCTGCGCTTCCTCGCGGCCTGCATCGCGGTGTTGCGCATCGTCGATCCGAACCGCTCCGGTGCGATCGTCCCCGACCTGACCGAGCTGGCCGATGTGCTCGATGCCGAGGCCTTGCGCGATGGTCCGCACAATGAGGTCTTCCACAATCCGGCCAAGACGCTGGCCGCACGCATGCAGCAGCGCGCCATCGTGCTGGCCGGGGACTCCCCCGCCGCCAGCGAGCTGGCCGAGCACGGCGCCGAGGTGCTGTTGCAGTCGGCGGGCAAGGTGGCCACCGCGGTGGATCTGGCCGAGGCTGTTGCCGCCAATCCCCGAATGGTCGAGGCCGCAGGCGAATCCGCGCCGAACTTCGATCCGCTGTTTCACGACGAGGAACTCGACGGCCCCGCGCCGGTGGAGCGCATCAGGGTGTTCGTGCTCAGCGCGGCCCTGGATCAGGCCGCGGCGCGTCGTCGACTCGCCGTCTTCGGCGGCAGCGGATCGGGTCTGGTCGACGCCGATCTGGTGAGCGCGGATATCGAACTGCTGCACACCTCGCTCACCGATCCCGCCACGCCTATGCCTGCCAGAGTGGATGACTCGGGCGTGCCGAGGCCCGGCACCATCACCCTTGCCAACGAACTCGAACAACTCGCGGTGCTCGCCCTACGCTTGGAGATGGCCGCCGCCTATCTGCGATTGATCGGCTCGCGCGGCGGTGCGACACAGTCCACGGAACAGCTCGACGGGGGACACTACTAGTGCACGAACTCGTTGGTGCGCTGCGTTCCTATGCCTGGGGTTCACGCACCGCACTCGCTCAATTGTGCGGCCGGCCCGTCCCTTCCGCGCATCCGGAGGCGGAGCTGTGGTTCGGCGCGCATCCGGCCGATCCGGCGCACGTCCGCTTGGAGCACAACACGCGCTCACTGCTGGAATTGGTCGCCGACGATCCAGAGCGCGAACTCGGTGCCGCCGCACCGGAATTCGGTGGACGGCTGCCATTCCTGTTGAAGATCCTCGCCGCCGAGGAACCGCTATCGCTGCAGGCACATCCGAGTTCGGCGCAGGCACTGGCCGGATTCGAGCGGGAGAATCTCGCACGGGTGCCGCTGGATTCACCGATGCGCAACTATCGCGACGAGAACCATAAGCCGGAACTGGTTGTGGCGCTGGATCGATTCGAGGCCCTGGCCGGATTCCGGGATCCACTGCGCACGGTCGAGTTGCTGCGCGCACTGGATGTGCCCGGACTGCGCTCCTACGCAGATCTGCTTGCCGCCCAACCCGATTCGGCCGGACTGCGGACACTGTTCACGACCTGGATCACGCTGCCGCAGAGCGTCCTCGGCACACTGTTGCCCCAGGTGCTGGATGGATGCGTGCGCTATCTCTCGGAGAAGGGGCTCCATCAGACTGATAAACGACAGCGGGAGTTCACCGCGGAGGCGCGCACCACACTCGAACTCGCCGAGGCCTATCCGGGCGATGCCGGTGTGCTGGCCGCGCTGCTGCTGAATCGGCTGACGCTGGAACCGGGACAGGGACTGTTCCTCGCGGCGGGCAATCTGCACGCGTATCTGCGCGGGCTCTGCGTGGAGATCATGGCCAACTCGGACAATGTGCTGCGTGGTGGTCTGACGCCTAAGCATGTCGATGTGCCGGAGTTGCTGCGGGTGCTGGATTTCGAAGCGATCGATTTGCCGGTGGTGCTGCCGGAACCGGCGGGCGATGGGTCGGTGCGGTATCGGACACCCGCGCCGGAGTTCGCGCTGCGGCGGTTCGACCTGACCGCCGGATCCGGGCAGGTGCCGCTGACATCTGCTGGACCGGGGATCGTGCTGTGCACGGCGGGGACGGTGCGGCTGTTCCACGGGGGCAGTGAGCTGGTGCTGGAACGCGGTGCGGCGGCGTGGATATCCGCGGCCGACACCGAGATTCGCGCCCAAGCCGTCGATGGTGCCGCCCAGGTGTTCTGCGCGTGCGTCGGTGGCGGGAACTGACCTGTCGCCCAGTCTGCTCGTATGCTGCCCTAGGCTGTTCGTTCGACGGCCTCCTGACGGGGCCACCACGGAGCGAGTCTTACGAGCGACGTTCGCGGCCCGTCTCGCGTCCGCGCGAAGTCGCGGCCATGAACTCAGCCGAGCGGCGGAAGGGCATGCGACGTAATCGCGAGTCTCGGCCGCTCGGACGCGAGACACCAGGGCCACGAACACACAGCGCCGCAAGCGCGGCACATTGGGCACAGGAGGACCTACTCATGTCGGCTGGTGGGGGCAAGAAGGCGATTCTCGCCGCATTGTCGGCGAATGCGGGGATCGCGGCGGCGAAGTTCGTCGGCGCGTTCATCACCGGTTCGGGATCGATGCTGGCCGAGGCGGTGCACTCGGTCGCGGATACCGCCAACCAGGGGCTGCTGCTGCTCGGTCAGCGCCGCGCCGCTCGCGATGCCGATGAACTGCACCCGTTCGGATACGGGCGCAATCGATACTTCTATTCGTTCATCGTGGCGCTTGTGTTGTTCACGCTCGGCTCGATCTATGCCATCTATGAGGGCATCCACAAGATCCAGCATCCGGAGGAACTGAGCAATCCGATCGTCGCGATCGTCATCCTGCTCATCGCGATCTGCCTGGAGGGCTACAGCTTCATCACGGCGATGCGGGAATCCGTCCCGCTCAAGGGAAATGCGAGCTGGTGGCGGTTCATCCGCAATTCGCGCAGTCCGGAACTGCCGGTGGTGCTGCTGGAGGACACCGGCGCGCTGGTCGGTCTGGTCTTCGCATTGGCGGCGGTCGGGTTGACCATGCTCACCCATGATCCGGTCTGGGATGGCATCGGCACCCTGGCCATCGGCGGACTGCTCGGCGTTATCGCGTTGATCCTGGTCGTGGAGATGCAGAGCCTACTCATCGGTGAGGGCGCGACGCCGGAGGAGGATAAGGCGATCCGCGCCAACCTGGTCGACGGCAAGCGCATCGACCGGCTGATCCATCTCAAAACGCAGTATCTCGGGCCGGAGGAGATCCTGGTCGCGGCCAAGATCTCGATCGTGCCCGATCTGGCTATCGCGGATATCGCCGCGGCCATCGATGATGCGGAGGCCAGAGTGCGGGCGGCCGTGCCCGCCGCGCGGGTGATCTATCTGGAACCCGACCTGTACCGGACGGCACGGGCTGATTCAGCGACTCCACGCAATTAGGGGCCTGAGCTGGCGCTTCTCGGCCGATTCCGGCGAATCGCGCCAGACCCGGCAGAACGGGCACGTTCAGGTCGGATTCGAGGTGCGCAGCAGATCTGTTGGGTCGATGCGGATTCCGAATTCGCTGCGCAGCACATGCCGTGCGGCGTGCATGCCCGACATGCCGTGGACACCCGGACCCGGTGGGGTCGAGGAGCAAAGATAGACCCCGGGTAGTGGTGTGGCGTATGGATTCCAGCGCGCGACCGGGCGGAAGGCGAACTGGCGCAAAGTCATCGCGCCGGCGGAGATATCGCCGCCGATGTAGTTGGCATTGTGCGACGGCATTTCGGCACCGGTGACGACATTCTTGGCCAGGATCAGGTCGGTGAAGCCCGGGGCGAACCGTTCCACCTGAGCGATGACGGCGGCGCTGATATCGCGAGTGGAACCGTTCGGGACGTGGGCGTAGGTGTAGAGGGTATGACCGCCCGCCGGTGCCCGCGTCGAGTCGACCACGCCCGGCTGGATGGCGAGGACATAGGGACGATCCGCGTGTTGTCCTGCGGCGATGGTCTTTTCGACGGCCATTGCCTCGGCGCGGGTGCCGACCAGATGTAGCGTCCCGGCAAGCTCACACCCCGGCGCCTGCCATGGCACCGGCCCGGACAACGCGAAGTCGACCTTGCAGGCTGCACCGCCATAACGGAAGCGGCGCAAGCCGTTTGCGTAATGATCCGGCAGCCGGTCTGCCGCGATGCGCAGCAGTTCGGCGGGCGCGGTATCCAGCACAACCGCACGCGCGCCACCGAATTCGTCGAGCGAATCGACGCGGTGTCCGGTGACGAGCTTGCCGCCGAGCCGTTCGAGTTCGGCGATCAGCGCGTCCGGAATGGCCTGACTGCCGCCGCGCGGCAGCACCCAGCCACCGGCATGCGCGAGTGTCGCGAGCAGCATGCCCGCCCCGGCCGCGGGGATGGCGCGCGGCGGTGTGATCGCGTGCGTGGCAACGCCGGTCAGCAGTGCCGGTGCTGTCTGCTCGCGAAATCGCACGTTCCACAGGGGCGAACCCTGCTCGAGCACCCGTAGTCCGAAACGCAGTCCGGTCAGTAGATCGGCGGGCGGACGGCGCAGGTCCGACATCGCGAAATCCACGACCTGCCGCCAATGCCGGACCATCGGCTCGAAGAGCGCACGCCAGGCGGCGCCGTCCCGGCCGAGCCCCGCGGCGGTGCGGTCCAGATCGCGCCACGCCACACCGGCCGTGCCGCCGTCGAGCGGATGCGCGTAGGACACCTCGGGCGCGAGCAGTTCGACATCGTGCGCGGCCAGATCGAAGGCACGAAAGAACGGCGACGCCAGGGCCATCGGATGCGCACCGGCGCAGACATCGTGCCGGTATCCGGGCAGCGTCAACTCGGCGGTTCGACTCCCGCCGCCCGCGGTGGCCTGCGCCTCGTGCACCTCGACGGTGAGACCGGCACGCGCCAGGATCACCGCAGCGGCGAGACCATTGGGACCGGAACCGACCACGACGACATCAGGCATACCTCGATTCTGCCGGGCCGCCCCGGGCTGTGCCGTCACCCGCGCGAGGTATATATCACCCGGTCACTCCCCTGATGTGTCCATTGGCCGAGCAGCACCCGGATGCGCTCCTCCTGCAGGTCGTCGACCAGGCGACCGCTGCGATCCAGCGTGGCGATCGCGGGCACCGCGCTACCGGCCACCTCGGTGCCGGCTTGTAGCTCGAATTCGCCCGCGAACGGCGCGTACGCGGTCTGGATCTCACCGAATGCATCGCGCAGCGCCTGCGGCGCCTCCAGGCCGAACTTCAGGTCATCCTGGTGCTGCTCGCCACCAAGCAGCGCTACGCCCTTGGCATCGTTGGTCATGCGCGGTCCCGATCGGCGACATGCTCATTGTCCTCAACTGGGGCGGTTCCACCGCGGCCGCGTTCGGCATCCACGGGCTGACTGCCACGTTGGTCATCGTGACCGGGGTCCTGCTGATCCGCGCGCGGACGGTCCTGAACCGGCAGGAAGCTCCGCCGCCAACGCCTGATCACCGGATCGCACCGATGAGTTTCGGTGATCCGCCCCGTCGGTATCGCTGAACGCACGAACAGAGGAGACGACCATGGCAACGACCAAGCCCAAGGGCCCCGCATCCTACTTCCCATCGATCGAGGCCAAATACGGTCGCACCATCGACGAGTGGAAATCCGCCATGCGCGCGTCGAATCTGGCTTCGCAGAAGGAAATCGTCGAATGGCTGAAGTCCGAGCACGGCTTCGGCCACGGCCACGCCACCGCGATCACCCAGCACTACCTGCATCCGGAGAAGTGGGCCGACTGATCCCACCGACACCAAGAAGGGGCCCGCAGATCCTGCGGGCCCCTTCGTCATACGGGGTACAGCTAGGCCGGAACCAGATCCTTGGTGTCGTCCTGCTGTGGCCGCGGGCCGTGGTCATCGTCGACCATGGTCCGTTCGTCGAAGGGCAATTTGCGATCGAGGACCGTGCGGACCCGGTCCACATCGATGGTCTTGGTCCAGGTGCCGACCAGGACCGTAGCGATGGCATTGCCCGAGAAGTTGGTCAGCGCACGGGCTTCCGACATGAACCGGTCGATGCCGACGATCAGGCCGACGCCATCGAGCAGTTCGGGACGATGGCTCTGCAAACCACCCGCAAGCGTGGCCAGACCCGCACCGGTGACACCGGCCGCGCCCTTGGAGGCGACGATCATGAACAGCAGCAGGCCGACCTGTTCCCCGATACTGAGCGGTTTACCCATCGCGTCGGCGATGAACAGCGACGCCATGGTCAGGTAGATGGCGGTGCCGTCCAGATTGAACGAATAGCCGGTCGGCACGACGACACCGACGGTGGTCCGTTCGACACCGAGGTGCTCCATCTTGGCGATCAGCCGCGGCAGTGCGGACTCCGAGGAGGAGGTGCCGACGATCAGCAGGTACTCCCGCGCCAGGTAGCGGACCAGCTTGAACACCGACACCCGGGATACCGCCCACAGCAGCACGCCGAGCACACCGAAGATGAAAACCAGACAGGTCAGATAGAACGCGACCATCAGCAGTGCGAGTTGCTTGACCGCATCGAGTCCGGTCTTGCCGACCACATTCGCGATCGCGCCGAACGCACCGATCGGGGCCAGCCACAGGATCATCGACAGAACCCGGAACACCAGCTTCTGCAGCGATGCGACACCGCGCAGGATCGGCTCGCCCGTCCTACCCATGGCCTGCAGCGCGAATCCGACGAGGAGCGCGATGAACAGTGCTTGCAGCACACTGCCGGTGGTCAGCGAGGACACCATCGTGGTCGGGATGATGCCCTGGATGAAGTCCCAGGTGCCGCCCGCGGCATGCGCCTGATCGGCCAGCTTCGCGCCCTGCTTGGCGGTCTTGGCGATATTCAAGCCCGAACCCGGCTCGAGTAGGTTGCCGACGACCAGACCGATGCCGAGCGCGATCGTCGACATGATCAGGAAATACCCGAGTGCGAGCCCGCCGACCTTGCCGACACTGGCGGCCGAGCGCACCGAGCCGATGCCGAGCACGATCGTGCAGAAGATGACCGGCGCGATCATCATCTTGATCAGATTGACGAACATGGTGCCCAGCGGGCCGACGTCCTGACCGAACTCGGGCGCCAGCCAACCGACCAGAATTCCCGCGATGACGGCGACGATGACGGCCAGATACAGCCAGTGGGTACGGTCGCGTGGCACTGGCCGCTGTGGTGCTTCGGCGGTATCGATTGTTCGGTCGCTGCTATCGCTCATGGTGGGTGAAGTCTCTTTCAAGTGGTACCGGCGTGAGGTGACTCATGCCCTCATGTGCACAATGTTGGCTGCTAGCGGTGATGGCGGTCACGCTTTGGTGCATTTCGTTCAAGTTGCATGAGGGATAGAAAGTGTTGCGCGGTGAGAAACACGGGGGACGAGGTCGGCTATCGCTGGCCGGTCAGGCCTTCGTGCTCCAGCTCGTGGTCCTCGGGCTGGTCATCGGAATCGGGGCGGTTCTAGCCGTACTGGACGCCAGGCATGACAGCGATGTCACCACCACACGCGAAGTCACCGATGTCGCGGTGGCCGTGGCCGTTGCGCCGTCCACCCTCTGGGCCCTGCACACTCCTGACGCCACCACCCTGCTGCAACCGGTGACCGAACGGACCCGCAAGGCGACCGGGATGGACTTCATCGTGGTGATGGCACCGGATCGGACCCGGTACACCCACACCACGCCCGCGCTCATCGGGCAACCGTTCAGCGGCAATATCGATCGGGCGTTGGCCGGGGAGACGTTCACCGAGACGTACACCGGAACGCTCGGTCCCTCCATTCGGGCGGTCACTCCGGTCTATGACGACGGGCGCATCATCGCATTGGTGTCGGCGGGGGTGACCCGGGCGCGGATCGGCGATCAGGTCGCCACGCAATTGCCGTTGATTCTCGGCGTGGCCGCGGCGGGTCTGGTCGTCGCGGCGGCGGGTTCGTTCCTGCTGAGTCGCCGGATTCGTCGGCAGACGCACGGTCTCGCGCCGGACGAGCTGCGTACACTGTACGAACAGCACGACGCGGTGCTGCATTCGATCCACGAGGGGCTGGTCGTATTCGGGCCGAACGGTACCCGTGCGGAGGTCGTCAACGACGAGGCGCGCAGGTTGCTCGATCTGCCCGATGGGCCCGTCGCGCGGACGGATCTGCCGATCTCGATGCAGCGGATGAGCTGGGGGGTGGTTCGCGACGAGATGCATGTGACCACGGACCGGATCCTGCTGGTCAATCAGGATATCGTTACCTGGGAGCGGCGACCGATCGGCACCGTGATCACCATTCGCGACCATACCGAATTGCGCACCGTGATGGGCGAACTCGATTCGGTGCGCGGTTTCGCGGAATCGTTGCGTGCGCAGGCGCACGAATCGGCCAATCGGTTGCACACCGTGATCACCATGGTGGAGTTGGGGCGTTATCGAGAGGCGGTGGAGTTCGCGACCGCGGAACTGCAACTGTCCCAAGCCCTTATCGATCGGTTGCTCACTTCGGTCGGCGATCCGGCGCTCGCAGCACTGCTGCTCGGCAAGGTGAACCAGGCCGCCGAGCGCGGCATCGAGCTGACGATCACCGAGGATACGGCGCTCGACTCGACCGCACCGCTGTCCGCGCAGGAGACGGTGACGCTGGTTGGCAATCTGATCGACAATGCCATCGACGCGGCTGCCGATGGCGCCGTCGGCTGGGTGGAAGTCACTGTGCACCAACAGGATTTATCGGCAGATCCGCCGCAGGCACCCGATCCGGCGCTGGCCGTCGAGTTGGCGGCGGTGTTCGATTCGGTGCGGTCGGCGAACGGTCCGGCACTGTATGTCCGCGTCGCGGACAGCGGACCCGGCATGTCGGCCGAAACCTTCGCCCGCGCCGCCGAACGCGGCTACTCCACCAAGGCCGACCATCAGGGTCTCGGGCTGGCACTTGTCCATCGGCTTGTCGACCGGCACGGCGGCGTGATCGGCACCGAACGAGATCCGGAAAGTGCTGTGACCGTGACGATCCCACGAGAGGATGCGCGATGATCCGAGTGTTGATCGTCGAGGACGAGCCCTTGATCGCCGAGGCGCACCGCGCCTATGTCGAACGGATTCCGGGGTTCACCGCGGTCGCGGTCGCGCACACCGGTCGCGAGGCCATGCGCGCCGCCGCCAACGCGGCCGCCGAGAATGCGCCGATCGACCTGGTACTCATGGATATCGGACTGCCCGATGCCAGCGGCCTGGATGTGGCCGCCGCCCTGACCGGCCTCGCACCCTGCCCCGACGTCATCGCCATCACCTCGGCCCGCGACCTGGCCATGGTGCGCACCGCCGTCTCCTACGGTGTGGTCCTCTATCTTCTGAAACCGTTCACCTTCGCCGCCTTCCGCGACAAACTCGAACGCTACCGGGAATTCCGCACCGCTCTGCCCTCAGGCCAAACCGCCATCTCCCAACAGGACATCGACCGCGCCCTCAGCGCCCTACGCACCTCCGACCAACGCGCCACCGCCCCCAAAGGCGTCGCCCCCCAAACACTGGACGAAATCTCGCGCACAGTCCGCGACGCCCCAGGCGGGCTAACCGCCGCCGACACAGCCAGCACCGTCGGCGTTTCCCGCATCACCGCATGGCGCTACCTGGAAAAACTCGCCGACGACGGCCTGGTCGACCGCAAATCCGACTACGGCCGCGCCGGCCGCCCTAAAACCCGCTACATCTGGAAAATCCGCCCCGAGTAGCTGCTCCGCGCAGCTGGCACGGCAGTTTGCGGGTGTTACGTCGGGCGGGATCGGGGGGTGGTGCGCAGGTGGGCGCGTTCGCCTTGTTTGCCGAAAAGGCTCAGGAACTCAACGGGTTCGGGGTCGGCGGTGCCGAACCAGTGGGGGATGCGGGTGTCGAATTCGGCGGCTTCGCCGGGGGTGAGGATTACGTCGTGATCGCCGAGGATCAGGCGGAGGCGGCCGTTGAGGACGTAGAGCCATTCGTAGCCCTCATGGGTTCGTGGGTCGGGCTCGTCGCGGGTGTTCGGAGGGATGACCAGTTTGTAGGCCTGGATGCCGCCGGCTCGGCGAGTCAGGGGCAAGTACGTCATGCCGTGGCGGTTGATGGGACGCAGATGGATGCGCGGGTCGCCGGTGGGTGGCGCGTCCACGAGTTCGTCCAGGGTGACGCCGTGCGCCTTGGCCAGCGGCAGGAGTAGTTCGAGGGTTGGGCGCCGGGCACCGGATTCCAGACGCGACAGCGTGCTCACGGAGATGCCGGTTTCCGTCGAGAGGTCGGCCAGTGTGGTTTCGCGCCGGCGGCGCAGCGCACGTAACCGAGGTCCGACCGCGTCGAGGGCTCGGCCGAGGTCGTTGTCCATGTTGCCAGCTTGCCATATCGGCAACATTGTTTGCCATTCTTGCCGACCGCCCTGCATGGTCGTCGGGAGGAGGTGGTCATGTGATCGAGCGAAGCGAGGGAACCAGTGAGCACAGCACCAACTGTCGCAGCGGAGCCGAGCGTCAGCGAGGCGCAGCTGTGAGCGATCGGCTGAAAGACGGCTATGACGTGGTGGTGGTCGGCGGTGGCGCGGCCGGATTGAGTGGCGCGCTGATGCTGGCCAGGATGCGACGGTCGGTGGTAGTGCTCGACGCTGGCCAACCGCGTAATGCCCCGGCCGAGGGCGTGCACGGACTGCTCGCCAGGGACGGGACCCCGCCGGGCGAGTTGCTCGAACGCGGTCGAGCCGAGGTCCGCGGCTACGGGGGACATGTGGTGAACGGAGAGGTCACCACCATCGTGCGGGATGCCGACGGGTTCGCGGTGCAGGTCGACGACCAGTCTGTGCGGGCTCGTCGGCTGTTGGTGACCACCGGGCTGGTCGATGTGCTACCCGAGATCGCGGGACTGCGGGAGCGTTGGGGCCGCGATGTGATCCATTGCCCGTACTGCCACGGCTGGGAGGTTCGCGACCAGGCCATCGGGGTGCTCGGGACCGGCCCGATGGGGGTGCACCAGGCTCTGCTCTTCCGTCAGCTGAGTGCCGATGTCACATACTTCTCGCACACCACGCCGCTGACCGCCGAACAGTCCGAGGAGTTGAACGCCTCTGGTATTCGCATGGTGGACGGTGCGGTGACCGCGCTGGAAATCGTCGACGACCGCATCGCGGGAGTGCGATTGAGCGACGGCACCGTGGTCCCCCGTGCGGTCGTGACGGTCGGCTCGCGGATGGTCGCCCGCGCGAACTTCCTCGCAACACTCGGGCTGCGACCGACCGAACATCCCGCCGGAGTCGGCGAATACATCCCCACCGATGCCGCAGGCCGCACCGACGTACCCGGCGTCTGGGCCGCGGGAAACGTCACCGACCTGACAGCCCAGGTCGGCGCGGCCGCAGCGGCAGGCGCCGCCGCAGCAGCCCAGATCAATGCCGATTTGGTCGCCGAGCAGACCCGCCGAGTCGTTGCCGCCTACCGCGAACCGTTCTCCGCCGCGTCCGAAGCGCAACTGCGCGAGGCCGAAATCGGCGAAGGGCGGCACGACAGGTAGCCGGGGCCACACCTCAGACCGTCGTCGGCTCGGGAGCCGGGGCGCTGGCCCGGCGCCCGAGCCGAACCGGCATCCGCTCATATCCGTGCAGCGTGAACAGCTTTCGGCGCTGCGGTTTTCCATCCAGTTGCAGGTCCGGGAATCGCTCGAACAAGGATTGCAGCGCGTACGTGGCTTCCATCCGGGCCAGGCTCGCCCCGAGGCAGGCATGGATGCCGCTACTGAATGTCAAGTGCTCCTTGGCATTCGAACGGCCGACATCGAAGACATCGGGATTGTCGAAGACCGCGGGATCGCGGTTCGCACCTGCCAGCGACAGCACCACGGTGCTGCCCTTGTGCAACCGCACACCCTCGAGTTCCAAGTCGGTCGATGCGATTCGCGCCGTTGTCTGCACCGGCGCATCGAAGCGCAACACCTCTTCGACGGCATTCGGCCAGAGATCGGGTTCGGCGCGCAATCGATCCAATTGTTCTGGATGAGTGACCAATTGGGCGATACCGTTGCCGATGAGGTTGACCGTGGTCTCGAAACCCGCGCCCATCAACAGGCTCGCGGTCGCCTTCAACGCGAAATCGTCGAGTTCATCCGCGGTGACCAGGCTGCTGAGAATGTCATCGCCCGGTTCACGGCGCAGCCGCGCGATATGGTCGTCGAGGTAGTCGTTCATTACCTCCATCGACCCGAACGCACGCCGGAACGCCCGCCAGGAAATCCCGATATCGAGCAGCGGGGTCATCCGATCGCCCCAGTCCAGGAATGACTTTCGGTCCTCTTCCGGGAAGCCGAGCATTTCCGAGATGATGGCGATCGGCACCTGTGCGGCATACGACTCGATCAGATCTGCCGAACCACCCGACGGCAGTGCACCGAGCAGTTCCTCGGTGACCGTCTCGACCCGTTCCCGCAGGCGGCCGATCGCGCGCGGAGTGAAGGCCGAGGCGACCGGCTTGCGCATCCGCGTATGCTCCGGCGGATCGATGACCAGCATGGATGGTGGCTCGACCGGATTGGGCGGCACGGGAAGTCGCTCGGCGAGTAACCGCAGCGGCTTCGGAATATTGAAGGCGTCGGTGGTGCGCACACCGAATCGGCTATCCCGCAGGACGGCGCGACACAGATCGTGATCGAAACTCGCCCAGGCGATCGAAGTGCGCAGCAGCCGCCCCTGCCCGCGCAGCCGCTCGATCAGTGGATAGGGGTCGGCGAGACCGTCCGGTCCGCCCATCAGTTGGGCGAACGGATCGCCGCGCCGCGCCTGGGTGCGCAGGGCCAACCGCGGCGCACCCTGCACCGATAACCAGCGGAACCAATACTGCGGCTTCATCTGTTCACCAACCCCATCGTCGCGCGACAATTCCACCGTACTGACTCCCCGATGCGGGTGGAATGTCCCGTGGTCGGACGCCGTCCTGTACCAGGGTAGGAGTCAGCCGCGCTGCGCGGTAACCCGCTCGGATGCGATGCGCTGCTCGCGCAGCACCGGATCCGGATTGACCACCTGCACCAGCGAGGCCCCGGCGACCAGCACCGCAACGAACCCGTCGATCAGTTCGGCGGCGGTATCCCAGGACGTGCTCGACAGCACCCGGTCACCCTCGGAAAACCCTTGTAGCACAGCGGATTTTCGGGCCACGGCGAGCACCTCGGAGACCGGCATCCCGTCCAGCGCCATCCCGGCGCCGCGTGGCATGAAGTGGTCTCCATGTACCCGCACGGAGGTGGCGAAATCGGTGATGCCGATCGGCAGATCGCGCACCGGCATGCCGAAGGCGTCCAATGAGAGCGCGGCGACCTCCGGAATATCGTCGGTTTCGTCCAATCGCGCTGCGGTCGCCAGCGCCAGATCGGCATCCGGATCGGGCCCGAGCACCACCTCGGTCCCGGCCCACCAGCAGCCGAGTAGCACTGCGGCGGTCTGCCAGTGTGCGGGCAGCAGCACCGCGACGCGCGCCCCAGGACTCAGTCCGAATTCGTCGCGGACCAGGTTGGCGGTCTTGGCCGCCCAGTTCGCCAGAGTCAGCCCGGATAGTTCGATCCGAGTGCCGGTGGCGTCGTCGTAGTAGGTAATACGCGGACCAGCCGGGTCGCGCTCGAGGATCGGATCCAGCACCGCCTCGGTGAGCGTCAGTACATGGTCGTGGTCACGCATCGGTCAATTCACGCATAGTCAATTCACGCATTTCGGTCCATTCTGGCGTGCGTCGATCGGTGGGGCCGGCGGCACGGGCGTAGCGGTGCTCGACGTTCCGGAGAAGTCGAACATGCGGCCCGCGGTCGAGCCGGGACCAGAATAGTCGCTCGTCAGCACGACGCTGACCGAATCCGGGGACAACGTGGTGTCCGCGATGACCGTCAGCCCGCCGAGTGCCTTCGCGACCTCCCTGGCCTTCGGATTCGAAGTATCCAGCGCGAGGACTCGACTGCTGGTGACGCTGGGCCCGGTGTAGTTGCCGACCAATCCCTGCTGGAATCCCTTGGCTATCAACGCCTGTGCCACCTGACCGGCCAGCCCGCCGATCCCGCTCGCGTTGAACACACTGACGCTCACCGATGCCGGATCGATCGTCGGCTCGGCGTGATCATCGGACTTGCCGTCGACCAGCGATGCCACAAACGACTTGACCGCCTTCGGATCCACCCGCACGACCGATTCACCCTCGCTGGTCGTGTCGTTGAGATCGGCGACCGGAATCGTCTCGAAACTGACCTGACCGCCCGAAAGATTCTTCAGCTGTTGCAGAAACGCGAGCACATTCCAATCGTCGTCCAGTACGATCGTGCGCCCGACCGCATCACTGAGATTTCGCAATTTGCCTGGATTGCTCAGTGTCTTGGCACTGAGCACCTGGCCGACCAACTGCGCCATGAAGACCTGCTGGCGCACGATCCGGTCCAGATCGCCGCGCGGCAGCTCATGGCGCTGGCGCACGAAGCTCAAAGCCTGTGGCCCGTTGAGCTTCTGGCGCCCCGCCCGGAAGTCGGCGCCGGACATCCATTCGTCCACGGGATTGTTCAGGCATACCTCGACCCCGCCGACCGCATCGGTCAGCAGCACGAAACCGACCAAACTGACCTCGGCGTAGTGGTCGACGGTGATACCCGTGAGATCGGACACGGTCTTGATCAGCGCCTGGCGCCCCGCCTGGGTGGACTGTTTTTCCGCCTCGGCCGCTGAAACGCCCTGGTTGATCAGCTTGCGCCGCTGGGTTTCCTTGGTCGAGCCATAGGCCGAGTTGATCTTGCCTTTGCCGACGCCCGGAATGTCGACGTAGGAGTCGCGCGGGATGGAGATGGCGCTGGCGGAGCGGCCGTCGTTCGGCACGCGAACCAGCACAATGGTGTCGGTATTGGTGCCGACCTCATCGCCCGCGTGCAACAGGGCGCGCTCGCTGCTGGTAAGTGGATTGCCGTGCGCGTCGGTGCGGCTGTCCACACCGACCAGCAGGATGTCCACGGCGCCGTCGCGGCCACCGCCGAGGCCGAGGCCGCCGATGCGTTCGATATTCGAGATCAGCGAGTCCACACTGTGCCAGGCGAATCCGGTGATGAGCAGGACCAGCACCGCACCGACCGCCACGAACGCGCGCAGCGGACCGACGCCGGCCCCAGCCTCGGCCAGTCGCGACGACGCTGTCGCCCTCACCTTCTGCGGCACCACTGCATCCTCTCGCCGAACCGAGCATCCCGCCCAAGCGGGCTGTGCTTGCCCTAGCGCTCCCAGCTGATGTTGCGACCGCGCAGCGCCGGTTTCGTCGAAGCCGACGCGGCGCTGACTCGACGCCCCGCGTCCGGTAGCCCCCGTATCCGTTGCCTCAAGGCTAACCAACGGCTACGACGGCGGACCCCAACCGCAGGTGCTACGGCGTGCCAGACTCGTGCCCGTGACCGCGATATCGTCCTCCTCGACCGTAGCCGCGCGCCTCGTCGTGACCGGAGCAGGTGGGCAGTTGGGACGCGAACTGTTGCGCCGCGCCCCCGACGCCCACGCCTTCGGTCGCGATGAATTGGACATCACCGACGCGGCCGCGGTGCGCGCCGCGCTCGAACCGGGTGATGTCGTGCTGAACTGCGCCGCCTACACCGCCGTCGACCAGGCCGAATCCGATCCCGAGGCCGCCTTCGCGGTCAACGCGACCGGACCGGCCGTCCTCGCCACCGCCTGTGCGCGGGTGGCTGCCCGATTGATCCATATCTCGACCGACTACGTCTTCGCCGGAAACCACGACAAGCCCTACGACACCGACGACCCGACCGACCCCGCGACCGTCTACGGCCGATCGAAATTGGCAGGCGAACAGGCCGTGCTGGAAACCGCGCCACACGCCCATGTGGTGCGAACGGCGTGGGTATACACCGGGCGCGGAAGCGATTTCGTCGCGACCATGCTGCGGCTGGAACGCGAACGCGACACCCTCGACGTGGTCGACGACCAACTCGGCTCCCCGACCTACGCCGGCGATCTGGCCACCGGACTCCTCGAATTGGCGGGTCGGCCGGATGCGCCGCGAGTGCTGCACGCCACCAACTCCGGCCAGGTCAGCTGGTTCGAATTCGCGCGCGCGATATTCGCCGGAGTCGGCGCGGATCCGACTCGGGTGCACTCGTGCGACTCGACCGCATTTGCGAGACCCGCACGGCGCCCGGCATATTCGGTGTTGTCCAACCGTTCCTGGGCCGATGCCGGACTGACGCCTCTGCGGCCGTGGAAGGTCGCACTCGGGGACGTGCTATCAGGGTTGTCACAGTAGGCTGCATGGCCGTGAGGAGCGTCAGCGAGTGAACCATCAACACAGCGTGCAATCGCGCACGACCGAACCGAGTGTCAGCGAGGCGCAGTCGTGAGTGATTCCGGATCCCCAGCCCCCGGCGGTCTTGTCGTCGTCACGGTGACTTATTCACCCGGCGAGCATCTCGAGCACTTCATCACCACCCTGGCCGCAGCCACCAGCGAAAAACCGCAGGTGATCCTGGCCGACAACGGTTCGGTCGACGGTGCGCCGGAGTTGGCGGCGGAGGCGAACGCGCACGTGCGACTACTGCGGACCGGCGGAAATATCGGCTACGGCGGTGCGATCAACCGGGCGGTCGCGGAGATCGATCCGAGTGTTGAATTCATCGTCATCGCCAATCCGGATATCCGCTGGGGCACCGATTCCATCGACACAATGCTCGCCGCGGCGAAGCGCTGGCCGCGGGCGGGCGCGCTCGGGCCGATGGTGCGCGAGCCCGACGGCAGCGTCTACCCGTCCGCGCGCTCGGTGCCCGGACTGCTCGACGGCGCCGGACACGCGATTCTCGGCACGGTGTGGCCGTCGAATCCGTGGACCCTGCGCTACCGCCAGGACAACGAACAGATCTCCGAGCGGGCCGTCGGTTGGCTGTCCGGTTCGTGTCTGCTGGTGCGGCGCGCGGCCTTCGATTCGATCGACGGCTTCGACTCGCGCTACTTCATGTACATGGAAGATGTGGACTTCGGCGACCGGATGGGCAAGGCGGGTTGGCACAACGTCTTCGTGCCCGACGCTGAGGTCACTCACGCCAAGGGACATGCGGCCGGACGCCATCCCGAAGTGATGCTCCCTGCGCACCACGCGAGCGCGTACCGATTCCAGGCCGATCGCCATCCGCACTGGTGGCAGGCGCCGTTGCGGTTGGCGTTGCGGGCCGGACTTGCGGTCCGCTCCCGAATTGCGGTTCGATCTGCGCTGCGTCAACAGGCGCGGGAAGCCCAGAGCTGAGCGAGCTGTCGGTGCCCTGCGGCAGGCTGCGGTCTATCCGGGGCACCGACACTGCTGCCTCGGGTGCGGGAGCCCGAAGCCCGAGCCCCGGGTGACCAACGTCCGTGGATGCCGACGGCGCCGGTGTGGTGAAACCAACATCGGATGAAGCGGAAACCGAAGTGCGCGGTCTCGTGGTGCGCGCGGAGGACATCCGAGCAGGATGGGTGCCTGGAAGTGCCGAAACTGGTTTCCAGACACGCTGTAACGTCACAAGTTCGGCACGCAAGGGTGCCGAATCTGCATCGCTGGGTACTGAAACTGGTGACGGTACCCAGCGGGCGCACTACCGAGCACACGATCCACTGTGAACATGGGAGCATGATGGCAGGAAATGCAGGCACCGACGCCGTGATTCTGGTCGGCGGCCAGGGCACGCGGTTACGTCCGCTCACCCTGTCGGCGCCCAAGCCGATGCTGCCGACGGCTGGACTGCCGTTCCTGACCCATCTGCTCGCCCGCATCGCAGACGCCGGAATCACCCATATCGTGCTCGGCACCTCGTTCAAAGCGGAGGTCTTCGAGGAACACTTCGGTGACGGCGCCGACCTCGGCCTGGAGCTCGAGTACGTCACCGAGACCGAACCGCTCGGCACCGGCGGTGGCATCCGCAATGTGCTGCCCAAGCTGCGCGCAGACAACATCATGGTGTTCAACGGCGACGTGCTCGGCGGCACCGATCTCGGTGCGATTCTGGATACCCACGAGTCCACGCATGCGGATGTGACGCTGCATCTGGTTCGGGTGAGCGATCCGCGCGCGTTCGGCTGTGTGCCGACCGACGAGGAGGGCCGGGTCACCGCCTTCCTGGAGAAGACACAGGATCCGCCGACCGATCAGATCAATGCCGGTTGTTATGTCTTCCGGCGCGAATACATCGAGAAGATCCCGGTGGGGCGGCCGGTGTCGGTGGAGCGCGAAGTATTCCCGGCGCTGCTGGCCGAGGGTGCCCATGTGCAGGGTCACGTCGACTCCTCCTACTGGCGCGATATGGGTACCCCGGAGGATTTCGTCCGTGGTTCGGCCGATCTGGTCCGCGGCATCGCTCCCTCCCCGGCCCTGCCCGGTCAGCGTGGTGAGTCGCTGGTCCACGAGGGTGCCGGTGTCGCCCCGGGTGCCTTGCTCATCGGCGGCACCGTGGTCGGTCGCGGCGCCGAAGTCGGGGCGGGTGCTCGCCTCGACGGCGCGGTGCTGTTCGACGGCGCCCGTATCGAGGCAGGCGCCACCGTGGAGCGTTCGATCATCGGCTTCGGCGCGCGCATCGGTCCCCGCGCGCTGGTCCGCGATGCCGTCATCGGTGACGGCGCGAACGTCGGCGCCCGCTGCGAACTGCTGCGCGGTGCCCGCATCTGGCCCGGCGTCGACATTCCAGACGGTGGCATCCGCTTCTCCACGGACGTGTAATACGTAGGCGCGCTTCGCATTGTGCGTGTGCGCGTGGACCTCAGCTGAAGCCGACGGCTTGTTCGCCCCATGCAGTGTGCAGATCGCGGTCCGGGTTGTCGACTACGCGGTCGAAATTGTCGATGAGGAGGGTGGTGCGCGTGCTGGGGCGGTAGGGCGGCCAATGTTTGGAGCCGTCTATCGCAGCCGGGACACCGTGGGTGGCGAAGGCGAGCCAGCGGCGTTGCATGCGACCGGAGACTTCCATCGCTACCTTGCGGCCGCCGAGCCAGAAGGTGGGGTCATGGTTCAAGGTGCCGAAATTGCCGAAGACATACGGTAATTCGGTGGCATGACCAGCGCCGACGCGGGCCGCCTTCAGCATGGGGGTGGCGTGGTCGAAGCGGTACGTCCAGGTCGGTGAGTGCTCGGCGTGGCCGTCGGCGACCCAGTGAGCTGGCATCCGGAAGGCTGCGTCGGTCGACATGGCAAGTGCGCCACGAATTTTCGTGAGATCCGGGTATGCCGAGGTGATTTCGGCGATGCGCTCGGGCGACATGTCCGGATGGTTGGCGGCCACATCGCGCAGCATGACGTTCACCGCGTCCGGGGTCACCGGCATGATCGGCGAGCGGAAGAGGCGGAACAGCGAGGCCTCGTCCTTATTGGTGCCGATGATCAGCGGCACGCGATGCGAGCGGCCCTGCTGGAAGCGATCGATCGGATAGGTCGGGACCAGATTGCCGTCGACGACGGGCGCGGCGGCCAGTCGGCCCGGCTCCTTCAATGGAATCTCGTCCAGCAGCACGCCCGCGGCGGTCACGATCCGTTCGATCGGGCATTCCAGCAATTCGCTTGCACGGGAATACGGTAGTTCGATCAGTTCCAGAAAGCGTTGGGCCACAGCGGCTGCCCGCGCCTGGCCGAAAACCGTTGTCGCGGGCGGGCTTTGCGCGATCGCCTGGTGGAACAGCCCGACCGCGGGCGGTGCGGTCAGCAGTGCGGTCACACATCCGGCGCCGGAGGATTCACCGAACAGGGTCACATTGCCCGGATCGCCGCCGAATGCGGCGATATTGTCGCGGACCCACTGCAGTGCGGCGATCTGGTCGTGCAGACCGAGATTCGGCGTGAAATCGTCGGAGAGTGACGACAAGTCGAGGAAACCGAGCGCGCCGAGGCGGTAATTGACCGTCACCACCACAACGTCGCCGGCTTCGGCCAGCTTGCGACCGTCGTAGATCGCCTGGGCCGCGGTGCCGAGGCAGTAGGCGCCACCGTGCAACCACACCAGCACCGGCCGCGGCACACCGGTATCGGCGGAACTGCGCGGTGACCACACATTCAGCCACAGACAGTCCTCCCCCATCCGCAGGCCGGAATCGACCGGGACCATAGTGCCCATTGTCTGCGGAGCGATCTCGCCGAAGGCCGTGCACTCGCGAATTCCGTCCCATGGCCGCGGCGGCAGTGGCGGCCGGAAACGGTTCGGACCGGACGGCGCGGCCGCGTACGGAATGCTGCGCCACACCGCGACAGGTCCGTCCCAGCGTCCGCTCACGCGGCCCCAGGTCGTTTGCGCGACCGGTTCGGTGTCGCCGACCTCGGAGCCCGGTTCTACCTCGAACCGAGTGGTCATGACTGCGCCTCGCTGGCGCTAGGCTCCGTCATGACCACTCGGGTGGCTGCACCTTTGATTCGCTCGCTCCGCTCGCTCATGTCCTTCCGCACCTCCTGCCTACGACCCGGGCAGTGCACTGCGAGTTTGCTCCGGCCGGGTCCAAGCACCTAGCGATCTCTCATTCGAGAGTACGTCCAGTCGGATAGTGGGATAGGTGATGAAGCACCTCTCGCCCTTGGCGCTACGCTGGCCCGATGCCGAGTTATAGCTTCCGGTGCCGCAGTTGTGGTGACACTTTCGAGGTCAACCGTCCGATGGCGGAGGCGTCGAATCCTGCGGCCTGCCCGAACGGCCACAATGACACGGTCAAGCTGCTGACCACATTTGCCACGGTCAGTAGGGGTGGCGGCGGTGCCGCGGCGCCCGCGCCCGCACCGCGCCCCGCCGGTGGCGGATGCTGCGGTGGCGGCTGCTGCTCCTGAATCCGGCGTGGTCGATATCACGCTCGGTCGGACGACGAGTCCCTTTTGTCGGCATGGCCGAGATCACGGTCCGGTGCGACGCGATCGCGCACGCGCTGCTTGAGTACCGCGATATCCGGGAATCCGCCGTCCGCCTTGCGCTCCCAGATCTGGTCGCCGTCGATGGTGATGCGGAAGACGCCGCCCGTGCCGGGTATCAGCGCCACCTCACCGAGTTCGGTGGCGAAGGTGCTCAGCAGTTCCTGTGCCATCCAACTCGCGCGCAGCAGCCAGCGACATTGCGTGCAGTATTCGATCGCGACACGTGGCATGGGTGGCACGCTACCCGTCACGGTTCGATGATGCCGTCGAGGTAGACCCAGGCGCCGTCCACGCGGTGGAATGTGCTGACCTCGTGCAGAGACCCGCGTCGACCGTGGACTCGGTAGTGGGCGATGAATTCCACGGTGCCGGTGTCGTCGAACGGTCCGCCGCGCTCGGTGCGCACGATTTCCAGGAATCGCCAGCGCTGGTCCGGATCCAGTTCGAGCGTTCGCGGTCGGGTGCGTGGATGCCAGGACCGGAGCAGGTATTCGGTATCGCCGACCGCGAATGCGGTGTAGCGCGAACGCATCAGCGCCTCGGCCGTCGCCGCGGACCGCTCCCCCGCCAGCACCGGTCCACAACAGACCCCGAACGCCTCCCCACGCTTACACGGGCACAGCTCCGACTCATCCATAACTGGAGAATCTTGCTCGCCGCGCGCCCCTTGATCAAGATCAGGTGGTACTGGCGGCGGAGGCTTCTCGGGCCGATGCCGCCATGGATTCCACCTGATCTTGATCGGATACTCGGGGGCTCAACGGCGCGAATGGATTTCGGAGTGGCGATGGTCCGGCGTGTCATGCGGAGTGTCGCGTCAAGGTGTGCTGACGGCGGCGATCCGGGGAGTTCAGAGCGACGAATCACGGTGTGAACGTGGGGAAGTGTCGATGACGATCAAGGAGCCCGCCATGGGACTGCTGAATGTGTTGAATATCTTGGGTACCGGTTCCGCGATTGCCTCGACCAGCATTTCGCTACTGACCAGCATCATCGGGCTGTTCGGTTCGTCCTGATACCGCGCGCCGCCAAGGCAATGCGGCGCAATAGCTTCGATGGATCCGTTGCGCAGTGGTCCGCAGGTGCGCGGGCGTGCCGATGCGCCGCAGCGTCGACCCGCGCGGCACAGATGAAGTTGGGCCACGCCCAGCAGACGCCAGGCCGGACGCGGAGACCGACACCAAGCCTCGGGCACATTGTTGATCACGTCGGCCGGTACGGCGGCCGACGTGGCGACGCGGGCCGATGCGCCCACGCGCTACTGCACTGGTGAGCGACGCCAGCAATGCGCCGCTACATCAGTGTGCGGCAGTGGCAATGCGTTGGTCAGCGAGTGACGGCTGTGGCTAGTGAGGTGGCGATCGCGGCGGTCTGCTCGCGCCAGCGGCGTAGTTCGGTGACGCTCGGGGCGAGTTCGTAATCGTGGTGGTGGGCAGCGCGGGACAAGGCCGCCCATACCGTCGCGACCTGCGCGGCGGTGTCGTCGCCCGCGAAGACACGCAGTGCGAGCAGTTGGGCGCGCATCGGACAGCGCGCCAATTCCGGTGCCACCCTTAGCCACAACTCGTCGACGGACTGCTCGAGCGCAAGCCGCAGAATCCACACCGTCGCCCGTGACCACAGCCCGTCGGCATCGGTCACCGACCCGTCGAGCAACCGATCCACCGCATCGAATCGCTCGGCCACCGTCGGCCGCGGCGGATGCGGTTTCCCGGTCCCCGGGTTACGCGCACCGCCCCGCCGCCCTCCGCCACCCGCGTTCCGCTGCCGAGCTCCCCTGCCCCGCTGAGTTTTACGCCCTTGTCGCCCCGCGCCGCCTTCCCAGCCCGGGTCGCCCGACCCACCTGCCCCGGCTTGCCTTCCCGCCCAGCCGATTCCGCCCTGCCTGATCGACTTCCCTCGCGAGCCACTGTCTTTCCGATCCGCAGCGTCCCGTCGTCCCTCGGCACCGCCTATACCCCCACCGGCTCGACGACCCGCTACCTCCCGCAGCTCCGCACCGCCCTGCTGCCCCTCGACTCTTCGCCGACTCCCCCCGCCCTGCCGTCCCTCAGCACCGCGAGGGTCCGCATCGCCCAGCCGATCTTCCCCGGCCTGCCGTTCCTCCACGTCTGGCCGACCAACAGCACCCCGCAAACCCGCACCGGCTTGTCGCCCCCTGGAACCCCGCAGATTCTCACCGCTCGGCTGATCCGCAGCACCTCCAAGGCCAGCATCATCCCCGGTGCGCCCGTGATCACCAGCGCCTCGCAATTCCGGGTTGCCCTGTTGATCACCATCTCGCGCCCGGCCGTCGTCCGCGGCGCCCGACGCGCCCGCGTCATCACGCGAACTCACCGCCGCCTCCGGGCTATCGATGCGCGGCAGTCGTTCATCGGCGTAGCCAGCCGACGAACTTCTCGGTGTCCGCGATCAGGTCGCGCATGCTGCGGCCGATCGGGACGTGGGCACCCGCGGTGGCGTCGCGGAGGGCGTCGACGACCCATTTGCCTTCGCGGGCGAGGTGTTTGTTGAGGTCGTCCACTCGGCCCTCGATGCCCATGACCGCCAGTGCGACCATGGCGCGGGTTGTCTGGGCGCCTTCGATATGGCGTTCGACCTCGCGGTGGTCCATGCCTTCGGCGAGCAGATTGCGCCGGGCTCTGGCCAGGCTGGCCGCTTCCACGGCAGAGCGGCAACAGGTGGCCACCAGTTCATCGGCGATCGCCGGGGGGAGTTGGGGCGTGCGGACGAGGGAGCGGGCGTCATCGAGGTAGCGGCGGATGGGGTCGCTGGATATCCGTACTTCCACTACCGATCGCTCGCGGCGCTGCACCTCCAGCACGCTGGCGTCGAGTTGCATGCGCCGCACCGCCTCGGCCAGCCGCTCGTCATGGGTGAAGACGATCACCTGCCGCGTCCACGCCATGACCTCGAGCACCCTGGCCAGTCCGTCCACCTTCGCCGGATCCATGGCCTGCACCGGGTCATCGATCATGACGAAGCGAAAAGGACTGTCCTCCACCGTCGCTCGCGGCAGAAACAGTGAAAGTCCGAGAGCGTGCAGCTCGCCCTGACTCATCACCCCGAGCGCGGCACCGTCCACCTCGTCGACGGTGACATCGAGCAGCACCCGCCGCGCGGTTCCGGCATTGCCCTGCAATCGAATCGCACCGAGTTCGACATTGCTCTGCTGACGCAGTGTGCGCCACACCCAACGCGCCGTTGTTTCCAGCGGCGCCATCCGCTCCCCGCGCAATCCGGCCGTCGCGGATTTGAGCCAATCCTCGGCACGCTTGAGTGTGCGCAGTTCGCTGCTGTTCGCGACGACCGCACGGGCCCCCTCCAGCCAGCCGCTGATGCGCGGCACCAGGGGCGACCACACCTCGTCGAGGCGGTTCAGTTCCTTACGGGTGCCCTGCTGCAGCAACTCGAGTTCATCGACCAGGCGGGTATGCGCACCGCGCAGCCGATCCGCCAGATCGGGCGTGTAATCGGCACCGGTAAGCGCCGCCCAGTCCGTCCAGGCGCGACGCACCGCGGTGGTGTCGACGGTAGGCGGATTGCGCGGGTCGAAATCCAGTTCCGGAGGGATGTGGTCCGGTAGCGCGCGGGCGTCGCGGACGGCCTGCCGCAGCGCGGCCCGAGCGGTCGCGAGCGCGTCGACTCGGGAGGTCAGCTCGGCAATGGCGGCTTCCGCCCCACGCAACCACGTCGCGTCCAATTCGCCGCGCCCGCAGACCGGGCAGGCACATTCCCCGCTGGCTCCGACATGCGCGCGCGCTCGCCGCAGCAATTCCAATACGCGCAGATCAGCCTCGGCATCCGCGGTCGAATCGCGAGCAAGCACCACGCGGCACTCTTCGAGGCGCGCGGCGATGGCTTCCACCTCGGCGCCCGAGGGCAAGACCAGCCGCACGATGGCCCGCAACCCATCCGGCCCCACCGGATTCTCTGCCGTGCCGAGGATTTCGCGACCGATGGCCGTGAGATCGGGGCGGTCCGGGCGCAGCAACGCCGCCATCCGCACCGCACGATCGTCGGCCACGGCACCGAGCGCGGTCACCAATTCTATGCGTTCCTGACGCGAATCCCGTGCGGCGCGTTCGAATTCCAGTCGACGGGTGCGAATCCGCTCCTGCGCCATGGTCAATTCGTCGAGGCCGAGCAGCCGGTGCAGCGCGTCGAACAGATCGCTCGGTTTACCGTCGACGAGCGCGCCGAGTTCGCTATAGGACAAGAAGGGGCGATACAGTTCCAGCAAACCCGCCCAACGATCGCCGTCGAAATCCGTTGGCGCGGAGCCTGATCGCTGCTCGGTCCAGTGTGCCTGGGCCAGATCGGCCTGCGGCGACCACTCTTTGGCGATGGTCAGTTCGGGATCTGGCCCGGCAGTGAGCAATTCGAGATCGATCCGCGCCTCGCCGCCGTCGTGCAGATTCCGCCAGCCCTCGCGCCACGCCGCCGAGCGGCCGTCCCAGCGGCGATTGCTGCCGGTGAGCACCAGTTCGGCGGCCTCGGCGAAGCTCGACTTACCACTTCCGTTGCGGCCCACCACCAAGGTGAGGCCGGGACCCGGCGGCAGCTGAAGCGTCGCCTCGGGGCCGATGCCACGGAAGCCGCGTACCCGGATCGCACGCAGGAAGATGCCGGAGCCGTCGAATTCGGTTGTCAGATCCTCGGATTTGCCACCGCCGAGGGCGCTGAGCACGGCATGCGTCACATCGGGGGTGACCGCGGGATCCGCTGCAAGCCGCCGGGATACCACTTCGGTCAGGCGGGGCACCGCCGCAGTATCGGTTCCGGGATCTGTACGCATGGGTAACCCCCTACACCACCGAACCGCGGCACATCCTCCAACCCCGCTTGGGGATCACTGTTGAAAGCTCAGCGAAACGGTACCCGATGGCGTCGAATTCGCCCACAGCGGAGCCGTTTCGCGTGGCCGGGCGGGGAAAAGCGAATCTGCCCGCGGGGATGGTATGGCCATCGAACAGGCTGGGCCCCACTCGATGTCCACCCCTCGCCAACCCCGGCGGGCAGCTCGATGGTGTGTCACCCGATGTGGGTGGCTCGGTCGGAGCCGAACAGGACAGAATGCCAGAATCGGGCAACCAGCGCAAGACAATGTGCCCGCCGAATCTGTCATCCGCGCAGCGTATTCCAGAGAAATACCCGCTCACCACGTAACTTGTCGGTGGGCTGCGATAGAAATTCGGCAACCGAGTAACGGGGGAAGACATGACATACAGCCGATCCGGGGCCACCGGATGAACCAGGCGGGAGCCATCACATGACCGCGCCGTGGACCGAGGAGCAGGTCAGCGCGCTCGCACCGGATGCGAGTTCGCTATCCGCCGCGCGCACGCTCGCCGGGCGCTGGCACGGCACCGGGCAGTTCGACACCGCGCTGTGGGGCCTGTGTCAGGGCAGCGGCGCCAAGCCGTATCAGACGATCGTGGATCTGGCGGGTCCGGCGTACAAGTGCTCGTGTCCCAGCCGCAAGTTCCCGTGCGAGCACGCACTGTCGCTGTTGCTCGCCTGGTCGGGCGGTGCGGTCGCCGCGGCGAGCGCGATCGCGGACTTCGCGGCGGAATGGATCAACGCACGCGTGGTCCGCGCGGCCGAGCCCGCCACCGCCCCGCAGGCCGGCACGCCCGATCCGGCGACCGCGGAACAGCGGCGGGTGCGGGTGACGGCAGGTCTGGCGGAACTCGATATCTGGCTCGGCGATCAGGTGCGCACCGGGCTGGCCCAGTCCGATCGCTCGTTTCGCGCTTTCGAGGCGATCGCGGCGCGCATGGTCGACGCGCAGGCTCCCGGTGTCGCCGCCGCACTGCGCCAGCTGCCGAACACGGTGGTGACCAGGGCGGACTGGCCCGATGTCGTACTCGCCGAGTATGCGCGGCTGCATCTGCTGATCGCCGCGCATCGCCGCCTCGACGAATTGTCGCCCGAGCTGCGGGCCAGTGTCCGCACTCATATCGGCTATCCGACATCGGGCGAATCCGTCCGTGCCGAACCGGCGGTCCGGGATCAGTGGCAGGTACTCGGCATCCGGACCAGCGAGGAAGAGCGGCTGTATACGCGCCGAACGTGGTTGTACGGCAGGCGAACTCGACGCTGGGGCCTGCTGCTCGAGCACTCCTTCGGTGCACCGAGCTTCTCGGCCGAGGTGCCGCTGCCCGGCATGATGGCCGAAGCGGATCTGCACTACTACCCGGGCGGCGCGCCGCTGCGAGCACTCTGGGGTGCACGGCATGGCCCGGCCGAACCGTTCACCACGCTGCCGGTCGCCGATGGGTCGATCGCCGCCGTATTGACCGAACATGCCGAGGCGCTCGCCGGCGATCCATGGCTGAGATTCCGACCGGTGCTGCTCACCGATGTCATGCCGGTATGGACCGAAAATGGCTGGTATATCACCGAATCCGGCGGCACGGCACTACCGGTTGCGGCCACCGAGCAGCCGTGGCGACTGCTCGGGGTGTCCGGCGGGCATCCGGTGACGCTAGCCGCCGAATGGAGTGTGGCCGGATTGGTGCCGATCTCGGTATTCACCGCGGGTGAGGTCATCGATGTCGGCAGCGCGGAGCTCGGCACACATGCGGCGTCGCATGCGCCCGCCGCGCCGGTGTCGGAGGAGCTGACCTCGGTCGCGCTGCTCGGCACGGCCCGCAGGGCGGCCGATCCCACGCGGCTCGAGGCTCCGGTGGCCGCCGCCGCGACCCGGTTGCGCACCGATCCGGCACTGCTGCTGCTCGAATCCGCTGCGCTGCGTGGCGCTTTCGCATGCGGCGGCGTATCCGTCAGCACGGCAACCAAGCCCGAACCCGCTGCGGACGACGACCGTCGACTCCTGCCCCGGGCTGCGGCATCCCGCCTCGCCCGTATGTTGCGGGATCGATCCGCTTTTCTGCCCGAATGGTTCGCGGCCGCAGCACCAGGCGAATATCGCGCCCCGGACGCACTGTGCGCGCTACTGCTCATGCAGGCGAAGGCGAATACCGAACTGCGCGAGCCGCTATTGCGCCTGGCCGGAACCCGCGGCCGCTGGTTGGCCGACCAGCATCCGGACTGGCGCGACCTGGTGCGGCAAACACCGTCCGATGCGCCGACAGAGCAGAGCTGGCAGTTCGGCCAGCCGCCCGAACGGCGCGAATGGCTCACCGATCTGCGTCATCGGGATGCCAAGGCCGCACGTGTGGCACTGACCGCGTCTTGGCCGAAGGAATCCGGTCCGCTGAAAGCGGAGCTATTGGCCCTCCTCGCCGAGGGGATTTCGGCCGACGACGAACCGCTGCTCGAGACGGCATTGGACGACCGGCGATCGGATGTGCGCAGAATCGCGGCCGGATTGCTACCACTGCTGCCGGATTCGGCATTCACGCAGCGCATGACTCGGCGCGCGAGCGCATGGGTCACGGTCGAACATTCGCCGCTGCATCCGAATCTGATTGTCCGGGTGCCGGAGGAGCTCGACGATGCCGACCGCAGGGACGGCATTACCGACCGCACCGTGGAGTTCACCTATCGCTGGGACGGCGCGCCGGATCTGCGGGCAGGTCGCCTGCGGCAACTCGTCGCGGCGACACCGTTGACGCACTGGGCGTCCGAACTCGGCGCACCGGATAAGGCCACCCGGGCCGAGATCAGTGACAGGTTCCGGCAACCGCTATTCGACGGTTGGGTGGATGCCGCACTGGCACAACATGATCCGACCTGGGCGCGGGCACTGTTCGATGCCGGGGTGCCGACCGATCTGGCGATGCTTCGGCGCCGCGAATTGTTCGCACTGCTACCGCTGCCCGATCGCACCCGGCATCTGCTGCAACTGGACGGCTCGTGGCTCTCCGAGCTCGAGGCGTTGCTACCGGCGATGGGCCATCCGTGGCCGGAACCCCTTGCCCAACACCTATTTCTGTTGTTATTCGAACGCGCACGTGCCGCGGCCAAACGCCCCGAAGCGCATGGCACCGGCCCGAGCGCACATCGGTCGCTGCTGTCTGCGGCGGCCGTGCACGTGCCCGTCACCGCGGCGCGGACGGCCACCTCGGTGGCACGCCGCTGCGCCGATCCCGATTGGGAGCGAGCCTTCGATCAGCTCGCCCACGACCTCAACCACCGCTCGATGATGCTCGAGGAGTTGCAGTGACCACTACCGATTCGATGCCGGAGCTGTTGCGTCCGCATGCCGAACAGGCCTATGCCGAGGAACTGCGCGCACTGGCCGCGATCGACGATCGGCCGCGGCCGCCGTCGTGGCAACTGTCGCCGTGGGCGGTGGTCACCTATCTACTCGGTGGCACGCTCGATGACGGCACGGTGATCACCCCCAAGTACGTCGGACCGCGCCGCCTCATGGAGGTGGCGGTCGCGACGCTGGCGACGGATCGGGCGCTGCTGTTGCTCGGCGTGCCTGGCACCGCGAAAACCTGGGTATCGGAACACCTTTCGGCGGCGATCGGCGGTGCGTCGACGCTGCTCGTACAGGGCACATCGGGCACTGCAGAAGAGGCGATCCGCTACGGCTGGAACTATGCGCGGCTGCTCGCGGAGGGGCCGAGCGAAGGTGCGCTGGTGCCATCGCCGGTCATGACCGCGATGCGTCGCGGTGCCATCGCCCGGATCGAAGAACTCACCCGTATTCCGTCCGATGTGCAGGATGCGCTGATCACCGTGCTGTCCGAAAAGACGCTGCCGGTACCGGAACTCGGGATGGAGGTGCAGGCCGCCAAGGGCTTCAATGTCATTGCCACCGCCAATGACCGCGACCGTGGCGTCAACGACCTGTCCTCCGCACTGCGCCGCCGTTTCAATACCGTCGTGCTGCCGCTGCCAGCCAGCGAGGACGAGGAGGTCGCCATCGTGACCCGCCGGGTCGAACAGCTCGGCTCCGCACTCGAACTTCCGACGGTTCCGACCGCGGCCGAGGAGGTGCGCCGAGTTGTGCGGGTATTCCGCGAATTGCGCTCCGGTGTGACCGCCGACGGCCGCACCAAACTCAAGACCCCGTCCGGCACGCTCTCCACCGCCGAGGCGATTTCGGTGATCACCAATGGCATTGCCCTGTCGGCGCATTTCGGCGATGGCACCCTGCGGGCATCCGATATCGCGGGCGCGGTACTCGGCTCGGTCATCAAGGATCCGGTGGCCGACGCCGTCATCTGGACCGAATATCTGGAAGCCGTTGTGCGCGAACGCCCGGAGTGGTCCGACTTCTATCGCGCCTGCCGCGAGGTCACCGGATGAGGGCGCAAGGCCGCCGACTGATTCGAACGCACCGCATGTGCAACCGGGGGGTGACACAGTGAGCAAGACGAACACGGCCGACGACGACCAACGCAGCGCCGCCCCGACAGGTCCGGTGACCCGGGTGTTCGGCATCCGCCATCACGGCCCGGGCTCGGCCAGATCCCTGCGCACCGCGCTGGAGCAGTTTCGCCCCGACGCTATTCTGATCGAGGGCCCGGCCGATGCCGACCCCTTGGTCGGTTACGTTGCGGCCGAGGGAATGTCGCCGCCCGTCGCGCTACTGGCCTATGTGCCGGACCAGCCCGCCAGGGCCGCGTTTTGGCCGTACGCGGTGTTCTCGCCGGAATGGCAGGCGCTGCGCTATGCGGTGGAACACGAGGTTCCGGTACGGTTCTGCGATCTGCCCGCGACCAATGTCCTGGCCGCCGAGAACGAACCAGGCGACCGCATCGACCCGCTCGCCGAGTTGGCCGCCACCGCTGGCTACGACGATGCCGAACGCTGGTGGGACGCGGTGGTCGAATCCGCCGCCGACGCGGACGCTTTCGAAGCGATCACCGAGGCGATGGGTGCGCTGCGCGAAGCCACGGAACGAGGCATGTTCACACCCGGAACTGCCACGGCCACAACCGAAGACCCTTCGCCGGGGCAATCGCCCGACCAGGAGCGCGATATCCCGCTGGGTGATCGCTCGGCCCTAGGTGGCGCTGGCGGCGAGGCGCTCGAGCCCGACAACGAACCCGCGTCCACTGCACATGATGGGTCGGTCAGCGACAACCCGCTGACCGACGACGCAGCGATCGAGATCGACACCAACAGCGCACACGCGGCGGCTGGGGGTCGAGTCCCTACCTCGCGCCCGGCATCCGATGACCTGCCAAGCCATGCCGCACAAAGATCGGCCAGCGACAACCCGGCGCGCGGCGACACAGTCGGCGAAGCGGTCCGGCTCGAAGATGCCGAGTGTGAGCCCATCGGCATCGACGCGCACACCTTGCGGCGTGAGGCGTATATGCGACAGACGATGCGTAAGGCGTTGAAGGAGGGAGCGCAGCGGCTTGCGGTGGTGTGCGGGGCGTGGCATGCACCGGTGTTGGCCGGAAAGTTGGGGCCGGCGACGGCCGATACCAAGTTGCTCAAGGGTCTTGCGAAGGTGAAAGCGACAGTGACCTGGGTGCCGTGGACGCATTCCCGGCTGGCGACGACCTCGGGATACGGTGCCGGAATCCCCTCACCGGGCTGGTACCACCACCTGTTCACCGAGACCGAGCAGCCGATCGCGCGTTGGCTGACGAAGGTGGCGGGGGTGTTGCGCGCGCACGATCTGCCGGTCTCGAGTGCACACATCATCGAATCCGTCCGGCTCGCCGACACACTCGCGGCGCTGCGAGCTCGGCCGCTGGCCGGGCTGTCGGAAGTCACCGAGGCGGTGCGGTCGGTGATGTGCGCGGGCGACGAGACGATGCTGCGGCTCGTCGCGTCCGAATTGGTGGTCGGCGAGGCGCTCGGCGCGGTTCCCGATGGCACGCCGACCGTTCCGCTGGATGCCGATCTGCGTGCCCGGATCCGGACGCTGCGGCTGAAGCAGGAAGCCCTGTCCCGCAATCTCGATCTCGACCTGCGCAAGGAGCGCGAAGTCGAGCGCTCCCGGCTGCTGCACCGGTTGCGCGTACTCGGAATCGAGTGGGGCACACCGACAACCGGCGAAGTACGCAGCACCGGCACCTTCCGCGAATCCTGGACCCTGCGGTGGCGGCCCGAATTCGCCGTCTCGATCATCGAGGCCTCCCGTTGGGGCACCACCATCCGCACCGCGGCGGAAGCCAAAATCCTCGATACCGCCGCTCGCGAAGACCGGACCGTCGGCAAGCTCACCGCCGCACTGGAGGTCGCATTCCTCGCCGACCTCGGCGACGCCATCAACGGCCTGATCACCCGCCTGGAATCGACCGCGGCACTCGACCACGACATAACCCATCTGCTCGCCGCCCTCCCCAACCTGACCCGCACGCTGCGCTACGGTGACGTCCGGGGCACCGATACCAAGACACTCACCCACGTCGCCGACGGTCTGCTCGTGCGGATCTGCGCCGGCCTGCCCGGCGCGGTCACCGGCCTCGATACCGAAGCCGCCGAACAACTCCGCACCCAACTCGATGCCGCGCACATTGCCATCCACACCCGCGACAACGACTGGGCCAGCGGCGAATGGCTCGCCGCCCTGCACCGCCTCGCGGATCGCGACGACGTGCACGGCGCCCTCGTCGGCCGCGCCGTCCGATTGCTCGCCGATGCCGGTCGCATCGACGAATCCGATTCCGCACGTAGGCTTTCCGCCGCACTCTCGATCGGCAATACCGCCGCCGCCAAGGCCGCCTGGATCGACGGGTTCCTCGGTGGTCGCGGTCTGCTGCTGGTCCACGACCGAGAGTTGTTGCGGCTCATCGACGATTGGCTCCGCGGACTCGGTGACGATATGTTCGTCGAAATCCTGCCGCTGCTCCGCCGTACCTTCGGGGCCTTCGAATCCGGCGAGCGCCGCGCCATCGGCCAGGCGGTCCGCGACGATGGCTGCGGCGCATCGCGGGCCGACGATGGCGCGACCTTCGATGTGGAACGAGGACTCGTCGCCATGCGCACGGTCGCGGATATCTTGGGGGTGCGGGTATGAGTCCGCGCGACCCACGCCAATTCAGCTCGCCGCGAGGTACATCGGCGTCGGCACAGCCTTCGATGCCCATCGCCGCCGGGACTCTCGGGAGCGTCGGGATGGCGCAACGCACCGAGACCCGGTCGCGGGCGCATTACACGGACCCGAGACAGTCGGGAATTGCGCCCGCCGGTCCGGCAGCACCACGCGCGCGAATTCGCCTCGCCGCAGCGTCCGATGCCGCGGTTACGGGAGGCAGTCCGCGAGCAGCCGAAGGCGATCCGGCAATACCGCACCCGGCCCGAACCACGATGTGGCGGCATCCTGCCGTCACCTACCTCCCCGGAGTGACCGGATGAACGCGATCGATGAAACCCAGGCCAGGCGTTGGCGTCTGGTACTCGGCACCGCCGCCGAACAACCCCTCGGCGGTTTGGGTTCCGCGGACGACGAGGCGATGGACCGAGCCTTGGGCGCGGTCTACAACACCGACGACCAGACCTCCGGTAAGCGCTCCGCCGGACTCGGCGGCTCCGCGCCGAAGGTGGCCCGCTGGCTCGGCGATATCCGCACCTACTTCCCATCCACCGTCGTCGAGGTCATGCAGCGCGATGCCGTCGATCGCCTCAATCTGACCCAACTTCTGCTGGAACCGGAATTGCTGGAAGCGGTGGAACCCGATGTACACCTGGTCGGCACCCTGCTGAGCCTCAATCGGGTCATGCCCGAAACCACCAAGGCGACAGCGCGAACGGTGGTCGAGAAGGTGGTCCGCGAAATCGAACAGCGCATTGCCGCGCATACCGTCGCCGCCGTCTCCGGCGCGCTGAATCGCGCCGCCCGCGTCACCCGACCTCGGCTGCGCGATATCGACTGGGATCGCACCATCCGCAAGAATCTCGCCAACTACCTCCCCGAGCATCGGACGGTGGTGCCCGAACGCCTGGTCGGCTACGGCCGCAAGTCGCAGGCGGTGCGCCGCGATGTCGTCCTCGCCATCGATCAATCCGGCTCGATGGCCTCCAGCGTGGTCTATGCCTCGGTCTTCGGCGCGGTGCTGGCCTCCATGCGCTCGCTGAAAACGTCCCTGGTCGTTTTCGATACCGAGGTCGTCGACCTGACCGAACAACTCGCCGATCCGGTCGAGGTCCTCTTCGGCACCCAACTCGGCGGCGGCACGGATATCAACCGCGCCATCGCCTACGCCCAATCCCTCATCACCCGCCCCGCCGACACCCTGTTCGTCCTCATCTCCGATCTCTACGAGGGTGGCATCCGCGAGGAGATGTTGCGCCGCGTGAATGCCATGCGGGAATCCGGCGTCCAGGTGGTCGTCCTGCTCGCCCTCTCCGACGACGGCGCTCCCGCCTTCGACCACGACAACGCCGCGGCTCTGGCCGCCCTCGGCATCCCGGCCTTCGCCTGCACCCCCGACAAGTTCCCGGACCTGCTCGCCCTGGCCCTGGATCGCGGCGATATCCAAGCCTGGGCCAACCGGAATGCCGGAACCAACTGAGTCACCGTGTCGGCACCGGCTGCGGACCCACCGGCCCCATCACACCCCACGCCGTGGCCGAGGCAGGCACCACCAGCGGATGCAGCAGCGCTGCCAACCCGAGCAGCACAACCGCGATTATCGCGTCGAGCCAGTAGTGATTGCCGGTCCCGACCACAACCACCGTGGTGAGTACCGGATGCGCGAGCGCCAGCCATCGCCAGGAACTACGGGTCGCCGCGACCAGGGCGAAGGCCAGTAGCAAGGCCCACCCGACATGCAGCGAGGGCATTGCCGCGAACTGATTCGAGAGCCCGCCGGAATCCGGTGAGCCATAGACGGATTGGCCATACAAGGCAGCGAGGTCGACGAATCCGTATTCGGGCAGCATGCGCGGCGGTGCGAGCGGTAACAGCACATGCACCACCAGCGCGGCTCCAGTCAATGCCACCATCAGATTGCGAGTCCAGCGATAGTGCTCCGGCCGGAAAACCCACAGCCACAACAGCACTCCGACCGCCACCGTGAAATGTGCGGTGG
This sequence comes from Nocardia sp. NPDC049707, assembly GCF_040674855.1. NCBI lineage: Bacteria > Bacillati > Actinomycetota > Actinomycetes > Mycobacteriales > Nocardiaceae > Nocardia > Nocardia sp. NPDC049707. The sequence goes on from NZ_JBFANN010000011.1 coordinate 82,122, forward strand.
CGTAATAGAAATTGGCCGGTACCGCAAGAAAATCCCGATACCGGAATACTGCCTGCACCGTGGTCTCCTCCGGCAGCCCGAGCCTATCCTCGAATTCGAGTATGGCCCTGGCATTGCCGAGTGCATCCACGGTGTTGTCGGCGGTGCTCATCCGCCCGACCCGATAGGCCAGATACAGCACGGTGGTCACGGCGAGTTGTCGAACCGCATCGCCGCCGCGGCCGCGCACCGCCCTCATCTTCTCGGCGATGCCGCGCAACGCGGATGAAAAATCCACGTTCGGACCACCGAGACCCACTGCCACCATTGCCAGCGGCCTCCTTCCCCATCCAACCCCGGCCGCCATCTGCGTTAAACGGAGTAACAACCTCCGTTTAACGTAGCATCAGTCGTTAGCAAGGCTCAGCACATTGTGATCTGACAGACACAGCTGTGGATCACCATGCAGTTCGTGGATGGTGTCGATTCCGCGACAGCCGCCGCGGAATCCCGCCCGAGTGGCGCACCACGCTCGATGCCGGTCCGTTCATCGAACGCTCGGCCGCGGAATTCGGCATCGAATGTGGGGATCGGCCTGACCCGGCAACGCACTGTTCCTCGATGACCTGCGTGACCTCGGTGTATGCCGAGTCACGGTCGGCGGCGGCATCGGAACCACTGCGCCGAGCGACACCTCCCGTGCGTTGGCGGCGAAGTGGAACGCCTGCTATTTCCCGAGGTAGACCTACAGATCCGCGATGGCGGCCAGCGGTGGCGTACGGGCGGCCCGGATGCCCGGCCACAGCGCGGCGAGCACACCGACCACGGCCGAGCTGATGAGCACCAGCACCAGTTGGTTCCACGGGATGGCGATCTCGTCGATACCCATGTCACGCAGAGTCCGCAGGAAGCCGACACCGAGACCGAGTCCGAGCAGCATCCCGACAATCGCACCGAAGACCGCAATCAGCATCGATTCCAGATAGATGGTCCGGCGCACCTGCGCCCGTTGCATACCGACCGCACGCAACATGCCGATCTCCCGACGCCGCTCCACCACCGATAGCGCAAGGGTATTGACGATACCGAGAATGGCGATCACGACCGCGAGCGCGAGCAGTCCGTACAGGATGGCGAGCAGCGTATTGATCTGCTTGCCCTGCGCGCCCTTGAACTCCTCCCGGTCCTGCACCTGAACCACGACGAACTGCTCGGTCGCATTCTCCAGATCGGTCCGCATCTGAGTCAGATCGGCACTGGGCTTGGCCTTGACGAACATGAACAGGTTGGTCCGGAAGTTGGCCGGCATCACCTCTTCGTACATGGCCGGCGACACCACCAGCTGGCCGAGCAGCGGCGTTTTCTTGTAGATGCCGACCACCTTGACCGGAATCTTCTTGAACCCCAGGCTCGTCACGCTGACCTGATCGCCGACCTTCCAGCCGCGCTTATCGGCCTCCTCCTTCGACACCATCACATCGTGATCACCCAGCGTGCTGGTGCCCTTGATCATGTCGTAGTTGATGACGCTGTCGGGCGAGCCGTCGAATTCGGTGCCGCCGATCTGCTCGTCGCCGATCTTGAGCGCGACGCCGCGCAAGCCGACCACATCCGCCACCCCGGGCACCGATTTGCGCACGGCATCACCCGCGCCGAGCGGCACACCGATCATCTGCGGTCCGGCCAGCACATAGTCGGCCTTCACCCCCTTATCGACGAGCACGCTCACGCTGGCCTTCGCCGATGCGCCGAGCATGCTGATCGCGGTCACCAGCATCAGACCGAGGGTGAGCGCGAAAGCCGTCGCGGCAGTGCGCCGTGGGTTGCGCGCGGCATTATTGCGCGACATCCGGCCGATCGGTCCGAACGGCCGCAGCAGCACCCCGAGACCGCCCACCACTGGCCGCGACAGCGCGGGCGCCGCGAGCAGTACCGCGAAGATCAGGCCGAGCGCGCCGATCCCGACCGTCAACGCGGCATGGCCGCCGGTCTTCTGCGCACCGAGTACCACGAGCACCACACCCGCGACGGCCAACGCAAAGCCGATCCCGGTCCGCAGCCGCAGCGACTCACCGGTCGAGGCGAACTCCTCGCGCATGGCCTCCACGGGCGGGATCTTGGCGGCGCGGCGGGCGGGCGCATAGGCACTGACCACCGTCACCAGCAGCCCGATGAACAATCCGACGATCACCGTGCGCGGCAGCACCGTCAATGATCCCGTCGGCAGGCCGAGATCGAACGCGTTGAGCAGTGCCGAGAGTCCGAACGCCAGACCGATGCCACCCGCCAAACCGATTGCACTGCCGATCAATCCGATGACCAGCGCCTCCACCACAACGGATCGGCCGACCTGTTGTCGACTCGCGCCGACGGCGCGCAACAGCGCCAGCTCGCGCAACCGCTGGGCCACGATCATCGAGAAGGTGTTGTAGATGATGAAGGTGCCGACGATCAGTGCGATCGCGCCGAAGGCGAGCAGGAAGTAGTTGATGAAGTTGAGCGCGTTGGAGACTTCCTTCTTCAGATCGACGCGCACCTGATCGCCGTTCTGCACCTTGTAATCCACCAGGACATTGGCGATCTTGTCGCGCAATTCGTCGGCCGATATACCGGCAGCCGCGATATCGACGTAGGCGACATGCGAGCCGTCGGTGAACAGCTGGCGCGCCTGTGCGTCGTCGAACAGCACGCCGATGAATCCGCCGGTATCCGAGGAGACTTCGTAGATTCCGGTGAGGGTGACGTCGATCGGGTTGCCGTGTGAGGGAATCAGCACCTTGGTCTTGTCACCGACATGCAGACCCGCGCGTTCGGCGCCACCGGTATTGAGCGCGATTTCGCCCTCGTGCGCGGGTGGGACGCCCTGCACGAACTTATTCGGTTCGGCGACCGCCTTATCCGGCGGAAGGTAGGACTGACCGAAAGTCGGTGCGCCACCGGTCTGTACGGCCTTCTTACCGTCCGGATACAGCAGCACCAGCGGTCCGTTGACGCTCGGCGCGACCGACCGCACCCCATCCATCTTCGAGATCTGATCGACGACACTGAGCGGAATGCCCTGCGCCTGTAGCTTCTGCGGGCTCACCCGCACATCGACGCCCTTGGCCTGATTGGCGAAGATCCCGTCGAAGGTCCGCTGAAGCGTATCGGTGAACACGAATGAGCCTGCGATGAACGCGGTGCCGAGTACCACCGATAGCAGGGTCAAGGCCAGGCGCACCTTGTGCGCCGCGAGATTGCGCAAGACCACCTTGCGCATCGGTTTACCACTCATTACGCCTGCTCCAGCGACTTCATCTTGTCGAGCACCGATTCGGCAGTCGGATCGCGTAACTCGTCGACAATGCGACCGTCCGCGAGGAACACCACCCGGTCGGCATATCCCGCCGCATGCGGCTCATGGGTGACGATGACGACCGTCTGCTCGAATTCGTCCACCGCCGCGCGCAGGATCGAGAGCACCTCCTCCGAGGCGCGCGAGTCCAGATTGCCGGTCGGCTCGTCACCGAAGATGATCTCCGGCTTACCGGCCAGCGCCCGCGCGCACGCCACCCGCTGCTGCTGCCCGCCGGACAGTTCGCTCGGCCGGTGCGTGAGTCGATCGGTGAGCCCGAGCCGCTTGATGACCGTATCCAGCCAGTCCTGGTTGGGCTTGCGACCCGCGATATCCAGCGGCAGGGTGATGTTCTCCTGCGCGGTCAGCGTCGGCACCAGGTTGAAGGCCTGGAAGACGAAGCCGATGCGATCGCGCCGCAGCCGGGTCATCTGCTTATCGGAGAGTCCGGCGAGATCGGTATCGCCGATCCGCACGGTTCCGGTACTGGCGCTGTCCAGGCCCGCCAGGCAGTGCATCAGAGTCGATTTGCCCGATCCGGACGGCCCCATGATCGCGGTGAACTCCCCCTTCATGAACTCGGCCGATACCCCGTCCAGTGCCCTGACCTGTGTATCACCGTGACCATAGATCTTCACCAGGTCGACGGCGCGAGCCGCCACAGTAGTGGCGGCAGCCGTTTGCTCGAGGTCGGCACCCAGGGCATGCGAAGTCATGCAACCCAGTCTGTCGGGTCTCGCGCGCCCGCGCCATCCGGAACCTCCCCCAACCGTCGAGGTCACAATGAACCCTTAGAACTATTCCGACCCGCCAGACCGAAGACCCGCGGCCGATGGCCGAGTCCTTGTCGGTATCACTTGGCCAGCTGTCCGACTCGCTGGCGCGCTACACCGAGCAGAGTTGCGACATCGACGTCGGGAACATCTTCGCGCCGGAGCTCCTTCACGAGAGCACGCTGTTCAGCATTGAGTTGGTTCGACAGGCGGTCGATTTCCGCACGAAGTTCGGCAATGCGTTCGGTGCGCATTTGCAGGTCATGCGCGTCGCCGAAGTCGTCGACAATCACATGCGTTTCGACCCGAGAAAGCGGAACATCGAGCTTCGCGGCAATAATCGTGCGCGCCTCATAGCCGACGTCGGTCAGATGCCGTGCTTGTCCACACGGATCTTGCCCATACACATCAGGGATAGTGATTTCCCACCATCGCCCAACGCGGCTCGCGTGAATGTCGTAGGTGACAGCCTTACTCACTGTTCCTCCTTCGGGCAATCGCAGGAGTCAACGGCCCTGTTGATGGTGCGGACCACACCCGGCGAAATGGTGCGGTGGCCATCCGGAACACTCACGTCGTGCTTGCTGGTCGGACACCCGTAGATGGTGTGACTACCCGCACCATCGCGCAGCGGGGACCAACCGGCCTCCTTGAGTGCCTTGAGGACCTTCCTGGTCGGCTGCTCCGCGATCACGAATCACGCTAGCATGATAGCGAAAAATTCGGCAAGCCCACTTGCATAAGTCTAATGCGGCCGTGATCGCCGCGCTTGAAATTCCGGGACCGGCCGCTACTTCAGGATGAGCAGCGCCGATTTCTCGATGCGGTCGGCGATTTCGGAGTAGGAGGCATAGCCCATACCCGCGCGGACCAGGGCACCCGCGTAGACGAGTTCCAGGGATTCGACTACGTCCCGGTCGGCGTCGGGGCCGAGGGCGCGCACCAGCCGTTTGCGGATTTCCATCCCGATCCGCGCACGCAGGTGAGCCACATCCGGATCGCGGCCTAGCAGGGCGCTGGTCACCGCACCCGAGAGTTCTTGTTCGTCGGCGACCAGCATGGCGATATTGCGGAGTTCGGCGATGACCCGGATGGTGGGATCCGGGTCATCGCTGACCGGAGCCGAGCTGGCGAGCAGGCGACGCCAGAAGACCTCGGCGACGAGGTGTTCCTTGGAGGAGAAGTAGGTATATGCCGTGGCGGTGCCGACGCCGGCCGCCGCGGCGACCATGCGGACGGTCATCCCAGCGAAGCCTTCGCGCGCAAGCACTTCCACTGCGGCCCTGGTCAGCTTGTCGACTGTGTCGGCCTGCTTCTCGGTGAGGCGACGCCGGGTCGCCTCGAGGATGATGGACTCGCCTTCGGACATGTGTCCAGATCCTACTTTGCGGCGGCCCGACCGGCGCGCCGGCCATAGAAGCTGCCGTCACCGAGGGACGCACCGCTCACATAGCCACCAGCACAGAGCCCGGAGGTGCAGCGACCCGCGGCGAACAAGCCGGGAATCGGTTCGCCGGAGACGTGCAGCACCCGCGAGTCCAGATCGGTGTGCAACCCGCCGAGGGTGAACCCCGCGGTGAATCCGCGCATATCGAAGGCTGCGAGCGGGGTGCCGATCGGCTTGACCCACTCCGGCTTCTTGCCGAGCAATGGATCCTTGCCATCGGCGGCGTGCAGGTTGTAGCAGTCGATGGTGCCCTGCAATGCGCGCTCCGGCAGCCCCATATCGGACTCCAGCTCCGCGACCGTCTCGGCCACCCAGGTCGGCGGCTGCCGGAAGAACGGCGTGGATGTCACCGTGGCCAGCGCGGCCTCGAGCGACTCCTCATCGATGATCAGAAATGCTTGATTCTCCTGCTGGATCAGCGTCGCCTGCCCGATCCGGCCCGGATAGGTGTCCTCCGGGATATAGCGCTGACCGCGCCCGTTGACCAGAATGCCACGCGCCAACAGCTGCGGATCACCGAAGAACGCCACCTCGGTGGCGTCCATATGCGCCAACTCCGCGCCCAGCGCCTGCGCGACCAGAATGCCGATGCCATCGTGCTCTTCGATGGCGGCGGCGGGCCGCCCGATCAGCCGCGGCGCATAGCCCTCGACCATCTGCTGGTGGTAGGCGAAACTGCCGGTGGCGAGCACAACCGCGCGTTCGGCGCGAATCGCGACCTGCTTGCCGAAGCGGGTCGCGATGACGCCGACCACCCGATCGGTCTCGTCGATTACCAGCCGCCGGATCCGGATGTCGTATTCGACACGGACACCGAGACTTTCGGCGGTATCGGCGAGCGGCTTCATCAGCATGTAGCCGCCGCTCTTGGCACCGATCTTCTTATCCGCCATTTGCGGAACATGGCCGCGTGGAGCGGGTTTCGCGATCGCATTGAACGGCGCGGCATTCTCGCCGCCGGAGTACATCAGCCCTTCGTCGTGCGGCGGTTCCCAGCCGGGCTCACCCCAGAACTCCTGCTTGAACGGCACACCGCAGGAAACCAGCCAGTTGTAGTGCTCGACGCTGTTCTGGCAATAGTCCGCGATCTTGGCCCTGTCCTGTCCCGGCCCCAGCGCAGCCTGCAGGAAGGTCTCCATATTCTCCGGCGTGTCCTCGAAGCCGAGCGCCTGCTGCAAGGGGGTGCCACCACCGAGGTAGATGAATCCGCCCGCCATGGCCGCCGCACCGCCCCAGCCGCCGGTGCGTTCCAGGATCAGCACGTCGGCGCCGGCGCGCGCAGCCTCGATGGCGGCACAGACCCCGGCGATGCCGTATCCGGCGACGACGACATCCGCCTCGAAATCCCATGCGGCGATGGCGTCGGCGCGCAGCGGCCGGATCTTTGTAGCATCAGACATGTTTCGGGTTCCTCACTTGCTCACGTCTTGTCCACCCGCTGCCCGGCCGCCACCGCTCACCGATTCGCTGCGCGATGCCGCATTCATACATGCTCCGATACTGCCTGGACAGGTGTATGGAATATAGTCTCGGCGCCCGAATCGGCGCAAGAACTCGTTTCAGAATGACCCTTCGAAACCGCCCCGACCCTTGCCAAGAAGAGCCACCGCCGTAGCGCAGACCGAGCCCGAAGTTCAGCTCTGCGATGACGGATTTTTCAGGGAAAACTCTGTCGCTTCCCGTGCGCCGATGGTACCGTCCAGACACATGTCCAGCTATGTGTCTCTCATCGCTGCCGCGACACGGGTTATCGATGAGAACTGGTTCTCGAATACCGGGTTATCGCGATGACGGACGCCGCACTCGGGCCCCTGACCTTCAACCCCTACGACTACGCACCCGGTCCGGCGCCGCCTTCACCTTTACCAACCGCGGCATTCCGCTGCCGCTCACCGTCATTGGCTGAGAGTGAATTGCCATGTCCCACAACTTCGCCGACCTGTTCGAACATGCGGTCGACGCGATGCCGCAGCGTACCGCGCTGATCGAGGGCGATCTCACACTCTCCTTCACCGAACTCGACGCCCGCGCGAATCGCCTCGCCGACCATCTCGGCACGATCGGCGTCGGCCCCGGTACCCATGTGGGTTTCCAGATGCACAACGGCATCGAGACCATGACCACCCTCATCGCCTGTTTCAAGGCACGCGCCGTCCCGATCAACATCAACTACCGTTACGGGGTCGAAGAACTCGGCTACCTCTACGACAATGCCGACCTCGAAGCACTTGTGTGCCATCAGAAATACGCGAATGCGGCCCGGGAAGCACTGGCCGAAACGCCGTCGATCCACCTGCTGATCGTCGACGACCGGCCACCCGCCCCCATTCCCACCGATACCACCACCCCGGGAGGGCTTTCCACAGCGTACGAGCAGGCCCTGCGCTCGGGCTCGCCCATCCGTCGCGCCATCGAACGCACGTCCGACGACCTGTTCATGATGTACACCGGCGGCACCACCGGCCGACCCAAGGGCGTGATGTGGCGGCAAGAGGATATGTGGCGGGTACTCGGCGGCGGCATCGACTTCTTTACGAACCAACCGGTTTCCGACGAATATCAGCAGTCCCGGGTCGGTGCGGCGGGCGAGCCGAGCAACTGGTTCGTTTTGCCGCCGCTCATCCACGCCGCCGCGATGATGCCCTCCTTCATCGCCCTGTGGACCGGCAATGCCGTGATCTTCGAGCCCAAGTTCGACGCCGAGCGCGTGTGGCAGGTGGTTGAACGCCGTCGCCCGCACATCATGGTGATCACCGGCGATGCCATGGCGCGTCCGCTGATCGATGCCTATCGCGCCGCTCCGGTGGACGCATCCTCGCTCGGCGTTATCGGCTCCGGTGCCGCGCTGCTGTCGCAGCCGGTGAAAAACGCACTGCTGGAACTGTTTCCGTCGACGGTCGTCTCCGATTCCATCGGCTCCTCCGAAACCGGTTTCGGCGGTATCGGTTTCGCGCAGAAGGACGACAATCCCGGTCGCGGTCCGCACGTACAGAGGGGACGCGGTGTGATCGTGGTCGATGATGCCGGACGGCAGGTCGAACCCGGTTCCCAGGGCTGGCTCGCCAAGACCGGTTCGGCGCCGATCGGCTATTACAAGGACCCGGAGCAGACCGAGCGGCTGTTCAAGACGGTCGACGGCACCCGGATTGTGGTGACCGACGATCGCGCCAGGGCCGAGCCGGACGGCTCGGTGACCCTGATCGGCCGCGGCAATATGGTTGTCGATACCGGCGGCGAGAAGGTCTTCGTCGAAGAGGTCGAGAGCGTGGTGAAGGCGTACGAGGCCATTTACGACGCCGTGGTGATCGGGGTCCCGCACGAGCGCTGGGGCCAGCAGGTTGCGGCCGTGGTATCCGTCGCGGGCGCCGGACCGGTGGATTTCACCGCGCTGGAGCGCCATGTGCGCAAACATCTCGCGGGGTACAAGGTGCCGAAGCAGATCTGGGTCGCCGACGTCGTCATGCGCGCCCCGAGCGGCAAACCGGACTACCGTTGGGCGCGGGAGTTCACGATGGGCCGCGCGCCGGATCATCAGGTGGGTTGACAATGGCTCGGCAGGCATTCGACCAGGTCATCCCCATCAAGACCCGGACAGCCGCGCCGAGAACGTGTTCTAATTCGAGAGCATCTGCCGTCAGCACGGAGAAGGTCCGATGAATACCACCGAAGCCAAGAAGGATTCAGCACCGGCGCTGCCCGCACGGATCACCGAAGCGTTGATCGGCGGGCTGACCGACATGGTCACTGCCTCCGGCACCGCCGATCCGTATTCGATGGTCGAGGTCTACACCGGCGCCGTGGTCGGCGAACTACCGCAGTCGACCCCCGAGGACGTCGCCACCGCCTATGCGACCGCGCGAGCGGCCCAGCGGGAGTGGGCCGCCTGGCCGCTGCAACGTCGACTCGAGGTCTTCGAACGCGCACACGACCTGATCATCGCCGAATACGAGACCATCGCCGATCTGATCCAGATCGGCTGCGGTAAGACCCGCCGGATGGCCTTCGAGGAATCCTGCGACGTCCCGATGGTCATCAGCCACTACCTCAAGACCGCACGCCGGGTGCTGAAGCCCAGGCGGCGCGGTGGCCCGGTGCCGCTGATCACCACGTCGACCGAGGAGCATCGCCCCAAAGGTGTCGTCGCGGTGATCGCGCCGTGGAATTTCCCCTTCGCCATCGCGCTGTCGGATTCGATGCCCGCGCTGATTGCGGGCAATGGCGTCGTACTCAAGCCCGACAACAAGACCGCGCTCTGCGCACTGTTCGGGGTGGAGCTGCTGTACCGGGCGGGTCTGCCGAAGGGGCTGTTCCAGGTCATCTGCGGTGCGGGCCCCGATGTTGGTCCGGCCTTGATCGACAATGCCGACTTCGTCATGTTCACCGGCTCGACCGCGACCGGGCGGGTGGTCGGCGAAGGCGCGGGCCGCAATCTCATCGGCTGCAGTCTCGAACTCGGGGGCAAGAACCCGATGATCGTGCTGGACGATGCGAATCTCGACGAGGTGATTCCCGGTGCGTCCTTCGCGGTCTTCGCGAATTCGGGCCAGGCCTGTATGCACATCGAGCGGATCTATGTGCAGGACAGGCTGTATGACGAATTCGTGCGCCGATTGGTCACCGCGGCTCAGGAATTGAATGCCAAGATCGGCGCGGCCTACGACTTCACACCGGAATTCGGCTCGCTGGTCTCGGCGCCGCATATGGAGCGGGTCACGGCGCATGTCGAGGATGCCCGCGCGAAGGGCGCGACGGTACTGACCGGCGGCAAAGCACGGCCGGATGTCGGCCCGGCATTCTATGAACCCACGGTCCTCACCGATGTCACCCCCGAGATGACGCACGCGACCGCGGAAACCTTCGGTCCCGTGGTGAGCGTCTACCGGTTCACCGACGAGCAGGAGGCCATCCGGCTCGCCAACGACACCAGCTACGGTTTGAATGCCAGCGTCTGGAGCCGAGATCTGGCCCGCGCCAATCGAATCGGCGCCCAACTCGAGGCCGGGAATATCAATATCAACGACGGTTTCGTGACCACCTATGCCGCCAAGGGCACCCCGTCCGGCGGTGTCAAACAATCCGGCGTCGGCACCAGGCACGGCGATCAGGGCCTGCTCAAATACACCGACAGCGTGAATATCGGCGTGCAGAAGCGCCAGATGATGGCGGCCCGCGCGGGTCTGCCGTATGAGAAGCAGCTGAAGACGACACTGACAACCCTGCGACTCATGCGCCGACTCAGGCTGCGCTGAACCACTGTTCAATCCTCTGGAGATCGATGTGATGTTCCATGCGATCGTCGATGTAATGTCCAAGATCATCCAGGTCGCCGATCCGGTACGGTTGCGGCCGGGGTGGATCAACGGCATCAAGAACTGGCAGGTCCGATACGAATGAATATCCGCAATATTCCACTACGAACCCTCTCCGGCGACCCGGCAACACTGGGCGAACTGGTCGGAGATAAGGCAGTACTGCTGGTCAATGTGGCCTCCAAGTGTGGACTGACACCGCAGTACACCGGACTCGTCGAACTTCAGCAGACCTACGGCGACCGCGGCTTCAGCGTGGTCGGGGTGCCGTGTAATCAGTTCATGGGCCAGGAGCCGGGCACCGCCGAGGAAATCGCGGAATTCTGCTCGACCACCTATGGTGTCGACTTTCCGCTGCTGGAGAAGACCGATGTCAACGGCGACGACCGGCATCCGCTCTACCAGGCACTGGCGCAGACCACGGATGCCGAGGGCACGGCCGGTGATATCCAGTGGAACTTCGAGAAATTCCTGATCGATCGCGAAGGTGCGGTGGTCGGCCGGTTCCGGCCGCGCACCACACCCGACGACGCCGCGGTCGTCTCGGCGGTCGAATCCGTGCTTTAGCGATAGCGGCCGGAGCTCGTCGCCCGAGCTCCGGCCCGCATGCTTACGCCATGGCGAAATGCAGCAGGGCCTGCTTATCGCCCTGCTTTACCTTGCCCTTACGATTGAGCACCTCGAGCTGCCAGCTACCACCGCTGCGGAACGCCTTGGCCACCGCATTGGCGTTATCCGTGCCGAGCAGCGACGGCCAGATGTCGGCCACCTGCTGAGTGCTGCCGCCGGTCGCGTCGTAGATCTTGAACGAGATGTTATTGGCTTTCTCGAACGATGAGCCCTTTTTGAATGCCGCGGCCACGAAAACGATCGCGTCGATGGCCTCGGGCACATTCGCGAAGGTGACGTGCACCGCCTCGTCGTCGCCGGAGGCGGCGCCGGTCTGTTCGTCGCCGGTGTGCTGGACCGAACCATTGCCCAGCGGGTCGAGGGAGTCGAGACCGGCGAAACGCACCGGCTCGGCGCCCTGCATGAGAATGGCGATCAGATCCAGATCCACACCGCGCTTGCGGCGCAGCATCCCGAGCGCACCGCCGCTGGTGCCCCCCGACGGGTCCCAGCTCACTCCGACCGTCAGCTTGGTGATGCCGTTGAGATCGGCGGCACCATCTTCCTTCTTGAGCGTGATCATATCTTCACATTACAAGCGAATTCGCCAAGCCCCGTGGGGCACAGCATCTTCCCGCTCATACTCGCGTAACTGGGTGTTCGCCTGGGCCTTTCGCCGCTGGGGGTGGAGATCAGCGCGAAGTTCCAGCGCTGCGTGGACCGACCCACTGCACATTCCGACCGTCGGGGCGCGTGGTAGTGGACGCTATCCCGGCCTGCGCTGGAAGGCCCGCGCCCCAACGCCCGGTGCGTAGCGAGTAGCGGTGAGCGCCAACGCATCTCCGCATCCGACCGAACCCGATGTGCACCTGAGCGTCTTCCTGCACGGCGCGCGCTTCGACTACGTCGCCTGCCTCACCCCGCATTGCTATGCATCCAGGGACACCAAGCCAAGCACTACGCCGATGCCGTCACCATCGACCTCGCCGACACCGGCGCCCTACCATGCCTCCCCTGCGAACGCCTCTACCCGGAGCCCTGGGCCGATTGTTGCCGTTGTACCTACCAGCGCGGGTCCATCGGCCCTGCACACATCGCGTGGCACCGGCCGACACTGGCAGGAGCCGACGGATCGGTCATTCGAAGTCGAGAGCACGATGGAGGAAGCGCGATGAATGTCACGGATATTCTTGCTACCGCGAAGGACTCGATGACGGCGAAACGAGCATTCGCGGAGCCGGTCGAACGAGACGGCACAACGGTGATCCCGGCGGCCGCGGTCACCGGTGGCGGCGGTGGGGGCGGCACCGACAAAGAAGGACAGGAAGGATCCGGTGGCGGTTTCGGGATGGGCGCCAAGCCGGTCGGGGCATATGTCATCAAGGGCGGGCAGGTGCGCTGGCAGCCCGCGGTCGATATCAACCGACTGATCATGGTGGTCGGCATTGTCGCGGTGACCGCACTGCTTGTCGGTGCCCGCATCGCGAAACTTCAGGCACAGTAGCCCTATCGGACAGGGCCGATAGGATCAAGGGCGAAAGGTTGTTGAGATCGGTCTGGGTGAGTTGTTCGGCGGCATAGATGAAGGTGCCGCAGTCGGCCAATTCGTGTGCGGTATCGGGACCGGGCGCGAGCCATTTTTTCGCGCCGGCTCTGCAAATCAGTTCAGCGGGGCCGAACGCCACCAGCGCAGGACATCGTACATCCCGCCCGTCAAGCCGTCGGCGTATATGAGGAATTGGGCGCGTTTGCTGTCGCCGGTGAAAGCGGTGACGATCTTCGGCCCGTCGTTGACGAATTTGTAGTTGGTGTAGGACTTTCCACCGTTGGTGTCGGTCGACTTGGTGGCATCGGCGGGCAGGTTGCTCAGCGCCTTTTGTACATCGGAGGCGTTCTCGTAGACGTATATCGTGTAGAACGGGTCGTCGTTGTCACCGCCGCCGTAGCAATCCCATTGCGCGGCCCACGCGCCGAAGTCGGGCGTGCCCGGGGTAGGCAGGGTCAGGTCACCGGTCTTGTGGGCATTGCATTTCGCGCCGTTGTAGCCGACCGAATCGGATTCGCTGGCGGGCACCATGGCCGGGAACTCTTTGCTGATCGCGGCCGCAGTCGCGTCCAGCGCGCCGTTGCCGCGATTGGACGAAGTCGACGAGGTCGTCGAGGTCGTCGTGCTGCTGCCGCCGGAGTTCGATGAACCGCTGTTCGATACCACGCCGATGATCGCGAGCACGATCACCAACAGCATGACCAGACCGACGCACAGCGCGACGATCAGCCCGACATTCGATTTGCGCTGCGGCGGTCCGGGCGGTCGCGGGCCGCTCATCGGAGGCAGGGGCGGGGTCGCGAATCCGAGCGGCTGCTGATTGTAGGGATTGCTCGGATGCGGTTGCTGTTGGGTCGGCGCGGCCTGCACCTGCTGCGGATGTTGGGTGCTCTGCGAAGCCGGATTGACCGTCGTCGGTGCCAACGGCTGCATGGTGGGCGGCGCGCTGGTCTGCGAATACGGGCCGCTGGTCTGCGGATACGGTCCGGCCGTCTGCGGGTACGGCCCGTTCGTCACCGGATGCGGCGTACCGGTCACCGGAATCGCCGGTCCGGTACCCGGGCGCGAACCGCCGACCACCGGCATCGCCGGTGCGCTCGGATTGGTGAATGCCTGCTTGGCCGCCAACGCGAATTCCGAGCAGGAGGCGAACCGGTCCTCGGGCCGCTTGGCCATCGCCTTTGCCAGCACCGCGTCCAGCTGGTACGGCAGGCCGGGACGGACGCTGCTCAATGCCGGGGGTGTGCCCTGCAGATGTCCCTGGATCACCGCCGCCGGATTGGTCGCGGCGAACGGACCGGACCCGGTGAACAACCAGAACAGTGCGCACGCCAACGAGTACTGATCCGATCGGTGATCGAGCGAGGCACCGGTGAGCTGTTCGGGCGAGGCGTAGGCCAAGGTGGCGGTGAAGGTGCCGGTCTGGGTGAGATGGCCGGTGTCGTCGCGCAGCCGCGCGATACCGAAGTCGGTCAGGTAGACCCGCTCACCGCGCCCGCCGCCGGAGCGAGCCAGCAGGATATTCGCGGGCTTCACATCGCGGTGCAGCACGCCCATGCTGTGCGCGTAGTCGAGCGCGTCGGCGGTCTCCTTGACGATCTGAACAGCGCGCTCCGGCGGCAGCGACTTGGGGTCGACCGACGCGGCATCGATGCCGTCGATGTACTGCATCGAGATCCACAGCTGCTCGTCCTCGAGGCCGCGGTCGTACACGGTGACGATATTCGGGTGATCGAGCTGGGCAACCAGATCCGCCTCCCGCTCGAACCGCGCCCGCACCTCCTTGTCGAAGAACATCTCGCGATTCAGCAGCTTCAATGCCGTCATCCGCGGCAGTCGCGGATGTTTCGCCAGGTACACCGAACCCATGCCACCGCGACCCAGTTGCCGATCGATGACATAACCGACGAATACGTCACCGTTGGCCAGCATGTCTGCTCCACTTCCCGCCGCGCACCGGGACCCACCGATGCGCCGACGTACAGCATAAGAATGCGCGATCAGGACCTCCCGACCACGGAAAACATCGAAACCTTAGCAGGATTCGCTTAAGCCCTGGTTATCGTCGACTTATCGGTATCGCGTGCGGTTTTCGACTGTTTCCGGCTATGGCGGCGGGCGTGCCGCGGGGCCGGGCGGCGTTCTCCCGGGGCGACGTGGGATATCGGGCAGCGCGATGGTGCCGGGTCGCGGTGCCCGGCGCGGCGGCAGTGGCAGGCGCGGCTGGGATGTCCTCGGCGGCACAGGGGCCGGTTGGGCCGGACGTGCGGTTCCACTGCTGCCCAGCGGATCAGAAGTATTGGTGGGCACCGGGTTTCGGGGCAGAACCGCGGTGCTCAGCGATTCCAGCGGCGGGCGGTTCGGCCCCGGCGGACCATAGCGCGGCTGCGGCGCCGACGACAGCAGCGCCCGGCGGGCGGCCAGCGCGAATTCGGTGCAGCTGCCGAATCGGTCCGTGGGCCGTTTGGCCATCGCGCGCGCCAGCACCGCATCCAAACCCGCTGGCACATCCGGCCGATACCGGCGCAGCGACGGAATCGCGCCGGACAGATGGCCATTGATGACCGCCATCGGATTGGCCCCGTGGAAGGGCGCGACACCGGTCAGCATCCAGAACAGCGAACAGGCCAGCGAGTATTGGTCGGCAAGGTAGTCGGGCGTCCCGGTCAGTTGCTCCGGTGCGGCGTAGGCCAGCGTGGCGGTAATGGTTCCCGCCGAACTCAGCGTGGATTCGCCATCGCGCATGCCCGCGATGCCGAAGTCGGTGAGCAGCACTCGTTCCGGCTGTCCGATCGGCGCCTTGGCCAGCAAGATATTCGCCGGTTTCACATCGCGATGCAGCACGCCGTTGCCGTGGGCGAAATCCAGGGCGGCCGCGGTATCGGCGACAATCTGCACCGCGCGGCCCGGCGCGAGCACGTTGACATCCGCGCAGGACGCATCCGCGCCCGGCACGAATTGCATCGAGATCCACAGCTGCTGATCCTCGGCGCCACGGTCGTAGACGGCGACGATATTCGGATGGTCGAGCTGGGCGACCAGATCGGCCTCCCGCTCGAAGCGGCGCCGGATCTCGGCATCGGTATACAGTTCGCGCTTCAACAATTTCAGCGCGGTCAGGCGCGGCAAGCGCGGATGCTGGGCCAGATACACGGTGCCCATACCCCCCTGGCCGAGCACACGTTTGATCGCGTAACCAGCGAAAACATCGCCAGGTCGCAGCACAGTGGATTCACCCCCCGTATCGGGTCGAGCACCTGGATCCTACCGATGTATCTGTTCGCATGGCCCGGACGCAACATGTTCGTTGCGGTGCCGCAGACGATGTCGGTGGCACTCGTTAGGCTCGGCCCCATGCGCATTGGAGCACACGTCCGGCTCGACAGCGATCCGATCGGCTTCGGTGAGAAACTCGGCGCCGATGTCATCCAACTGTTCGTCGTCGACCCGCAGAGTTGGGATAAACCGACCCCGCATCCGCGGACCGAGGAGATCCTCGCCAGTCCGATCGATGTGGTGGTGCACTCGTCCTATCAGATCAATGTGGCCAGTCTGAACAATCGCCTGCGCATGCCGTCGCGCAATGCGGTCGCGCAGCAGGCGAAGGCCGCCGCCGATATCGGCGCGTTCGGTCTGGTGGTGCACGGCGGACATGTCCGTTCCGACGACGAACTGGAGACCGGAATCGATAACTGGCGCAAGCTGTTCGAGCGTCAGCAGGACAAGGGCGGCTTCCCGGTGCCGATCCTGATCGAGAACACCGCCGGTGGTAACCACGCCATGGCCCGGCATTTCGACTCGATCGCCCGGCTCTGGGACGCGGTCGGCGGCTTCGGCGCGGGCTTCTGCCTGGACACCTGTCACGCCTGGGCGGGCGGTGAGGATCTGGTCGGCGTCGTCGAGCGGATCAAGGCCATTACCGGCCGCATCGACCTGGTGCATCTGAACTCCTCTCGCGACGAGTTCAATTCGGGCGCGGACCGGCATGCCAACTTCGCCGACGGGACGATCGATCCGGAGCTGCTCGCGCAGGTGTGCCGGACGGCGGATGCTCCGGTGGTTCTGGAGACGCCCGCCGAGGGTGTCGCCGAGGATCTGGCGTACCTGCGCGAGCACGTCGGCTGAACCACCTGCCTGTCCGGCGGGCGAGGTCAGAGCAGGAGCGGCCGGGCAGCTATGTCGCGGAGCGAGCGGGCAGTACAGCGCACGGCGGGCAGCTCGGCGCGCGGCGGGGACCCGAGCTAGTCGAATGGTCGGTGGTCTCGGCGTCAGCGCCAGCGCCTATTCTCGGTCCGTTTCTGCGTGATCCGCCTGAGAATGGGCGCTGAGGTCAACTCGTCCCTGAGAAACGGCGTTGGGATCACGGCGACGAAAACCCTGGTCGGGGTGGGTGTTTCGGTGATGTGCTCGAGGCGCATCAACCGATTCAACCCAGCGAAGGTGATCCCATGACGATCGACTACGCCCAGACAACCGCCACCGTGACCAAAATCGGCGCTCGCATCGGCGCCCAGGTCGACAATGTCCGGCTCGGCGACGATGTGGACGCGGCAACCGTCGCGGTGATTCGGCGCGCGCTGCTCGAGCACAAGGTCATCTTCTTCCGCGGGCAGGACCATTTGACCGAGGACGGACAGTACGAGTTCGCGCGACTGCTCGGCACCCCGACCACCCCGCATCCGACGGTCACCTCGCACGGTGTCAAGAGCTTGGCCATCGACTCCGAGTACGGCCGCGCCAATAGTTGGCACACCGACGTCACCTTCGTCGACCGAATCCCGAAGGCCTCCATCCTGCGCGCGGTCACCCTGCCGACCTACGGCGGCTCGACCACCTGGGCCTCCACCGTGGCCGCGTACGATTCGCTGCCGGAGCCGCTCAAGCGCCTGGCCGAGAACCTGCGGGCGGTGCACACAAATCTCTACGACTACGCCGCCACCGATGTCGACCGGAGCAACCCGAACACCGATGCCTACCGTGCGGAGTTCCAGTCCGACTACTACGAGACCGAGCATCCGGTGGTGCGGGTGCACCCGGAGACCGGTGAACGCGCACTGCTGGTCGGGCACTTCGTCAAGCGCTTCGTCGGGGTCTCCACCAGCGAGTCCCAGGCCCTGTTCCGCCTTTTCCAAGATCGGGTGACCCGGCTGGAGAACACCACGCGATGGCACTGGCAGGCCGGTGACGTCGCCATCTGGGACAACCGCGCCACCCAGCACTATGCCGTCGACGACTACGACGACCAGCCGCGCAAGCTGACCCGAATCACCCTCGCCGGCGATATCCCGGTCGGTGTCGACGGTGTCACGAGCACGTCGCACCACGGCAATGCCGAGCACTACTCGGTCATCGAGGAAGCTTTCCGACTCGAATCGTGACGGCGACCGCACGGCTGCCGCAGCATCTGGCGATTGTGTTGCGGCGGTTGAGGGGCCGTGCGGTTGCTGGACCGGAATTCGTGCCGGGACCAGGTCGGGCCGTTGCCGGGTGGCACGATAGTACAGACTGATGCCATGAGTATCAGCCCGCTGGACGGGGTTCGCGTCCTGGAACTCGGCAATTACATCGCCGCGCCGACCGCTGGTCGCATCCTCGGCGATTTCGGTGCCGAGGTGATCAAAGTGGAGCGGCCGAAGGCCGGAGACGAGCTACGCAACTGGCGGCTCTACGGCGGCGATACCTCGATGCTGTACCGGACCATCAACCGGAACAAGAAGTCGATCACGCTGGATCTGCGCACCGAAGCGGGCCGGGGCATCGTCCTGGATCTGCTCCGGCACTGCGATGTGCTGCTGGAGAATTTCCGGCCGGGCATGCTGGAGAAGTGGGGCCTGGGCCCAGAGGTGCTGAACGAGGTCAATCCGGATCTGGTGATCACCCGGATCTCCGCGTACGGACAGACCGGGCCGCTGGCGGCGCGGCCCGGTTTCGCCGCGGTCGCCGAGGCGGTCGGCGGGCTGCGCGAACTGGTCGGGGATCCGGATCGGCCGCCGGTGCGGGTCGGTGTATCCATCGGTGATTCGATCGCGGGGATCTACGCGGCCTTCGGCACGGTGATGGCGCTGTTCCAGCGGGCACGCACCAACGCATCGATTCCGCTGCGGGAACGCGTCATCGATGTGGCGCTGAACGAGGCGATCCT
Organism: Nocardia sp. NPDC049707; assembly: GCF_040674855.1. Classification (NCBI taxonomy): domain Bacteria; kingdom Bacillati; phylum Actinomycetota; class Actinomycetes; order Mycobacteriales; family Nocardiaceae; genus Nocardia; species Nocardia sp. NPDC049707. The sequence goes on from NZ_JBFANN010000011.1 coordinate 101,261, forward strand.
GTCGGTAATGGAATCGCTGGTGCCCGACTATCTCGCGTACGGCATCAATCGCGAGCGGGTCGGCGGGCGGATGGAGGGCATCGCGCCGAGTAATGCCTACCCGACCAGCGACGGTACGAGCATCATTATCGGCGGCAACGGTGATGCGATCTTCCAGCGCTATATGGAAGTGATCGGCCGTCCCGATCTGGCCGCCGACCCGGAACTGCAGGACAATGCCGGCCGCTGGCGCCATCGCGAACGGCTCGACGCGTCGATTGCCGAGTGGACCGTGCGGCACACTCGCGACGAGGCGCTGAAGCTCTTGGATGCGGCGGCCATTCCGTGCGGCCCCATCTACACCGCCGCCGATATCGTCGCCGACGAGCAGTACAAGGCGCGCAATATGATTCAGCCGTTCCCGGTGGATGTCGGTGCGCCGCAACCGAAGACGGTCGGCTTTCCCGGCATCGTGCCGGTGATCGGCGAACATTCCCTGCCGATCCGCAATGTCGGACCAGACCTGGGTGAGCACACACGCGAGGTGCTGTCGGAACTGCTCGGCATGAGCGATGCCGATATCGCCGGATTGGAGGCGTGATGCGCGCCGGTATCGACGGAGTGGAGGCGGTATGACGCGACGGGTATACGGCAGGCGTCGACCGCCGGGGCGCGGTGCGCGCGAATTGCGCGCACCCGGTCACGCGCGTCCGACGGTGCATCCCACCCCCGCCACGAACGAAAAGCCTTGCGGTGGTGTGATGTGCGTTCCGCCGCACGTGCGTCAGGCGCCGCCGGTCCGGGATGTGCGGGAGGAGGAGTGATACTGCGCGATGTGACTCTGCGCGACGGGTTGCAGTTGACCGGAAAGGTGCTGCCGGTCGAGCGCAAGGTGGATATCGTGCGCCAGCTACTCGCCGTTGGCGTGCCCGAGCTGGAGATCGGTTCGATGGCGCGTCCCGATCTGGTGCCGCCGATGGCCAACACCATGGAGCTCATTGCCGCGCTGAGTCCCGAAGAGCTGCGACGCTGTTGGGTGTGGGTGGCCACACCGCGCCATGTGGAGAAGGCCGCCGCAGCGGGCGTGCGCAACTTCCAGTACTGCTTCTCCGCATCGGACGCACACAATAAGGCCAATATCGGCCGCAGCACCGAAGACAGCGTCGCCGCCATGCCGGATGCCGTTCGGTTGGCGCGAGAGGCGGGCGGCGAAATCCAGCTCTGCCTCGCCACCAGCTTCACCTGCCCCTTCGACGGTCCCGTCGATCCGGAGCGCGTGTTGGCCATAGCCAACGATCCGCGCACCGAGGGCGCTTGCGACATCGTCATCGCCGATACCCTGGGCCAGGCCCACCCGACCCGGGTATCGGAACTGATCTCGGCAGTCCGCGACCGAACCCCGCACCGCCGCATCGTCTTCCACGGTCACGACACCTGGGGTATGGGCGTCGCCAATACCCTCGCCGCGCTACAGGCCGGAGCCACCATGGTCGACGGCTCCCTCGGCGGCCTCGGCGGCTGCCCCTTCGCACCCGGCGCGAGCGGCAATACCTCCACCGAGGACATCCTCTTCGCCACCCGCCCCACCTGGTTCACCCCACCAGTCCTGGCCACCCTGGTAACCCTCACCGAATCGCTACTCACCGAACTCGGCGAACCCAACCGCTCCCGCACCGCCGAAGGCGCCCGCTCCAAAGCCGCCGCTTTCGAATGGGTCACCCCCGTCACCGCATAGGCAGCGCGAACCGCGCACAGGCTATAGATCTCGGGCACAACACCGCTGAGGTCGGTGCCTCGAGCCGACGTGCGAGAGCGCCGGCTGTGCTGTCTATCCGCGCCCGCACCGCACGCGCTGTCCGTTCACGGTTTGATTGTGGCCGAAGTGAATTGGTAGTACACGAAATCACGGACGGGTTCGAAGCCGATGGTGCGGTAGATACTGTTCGCAGTCGAGTTGGCAAGATCGGCGAACAGGCAGACATTCAGATTTTGCCCGCGCAGGGTGCGGCACACCTGGGCGGTGAGAATGCTGGCGTACCCGTTGCCGCGGTGCTCGGGTGGGGTGTAGACGGGGCCGATTCGGGACCAGCCGAACACCGGGACCTGGTGTGCGGCAAGGGAGACGGGCACACCGTCGCGTTCCCAGAGCCACCAGCGGCCGGTCGCGATTCGCTTCCGGATGGCAATGGTGGTCAGACTCGGTGGCGGCATGCCGGATTCGCGGCGCATGGCCTCGGCCCAGTCGACGCACAGCCCGACATCGGATTCGGTTGCACGCCGGGGTGATCCGGCAGCAATCGGAAAGTTCAGCTGCGCGAGCCGGTAGAGGCGAGTCGAGTACTCCTCCCGATAGCCGACACCGTGGCGCTCGCCCCAGTGCTCGGCGAATTCGGTGGCATCATCGGTCGCGCCCTCGACGTCGTCCACGTCCGAAGCTACCTCGGCGATGGCATCGGCAACGGCCGCAATACTTCCCGCGGGCAGCTCACCGAGATACACCCCATGCCCGGCCGCGCGCATGGCGGCACCGATCACCGTCGCATCGTCATCGTGGACGGAGAGGAATCGCGAGCGGTCAGCGTCGACCTGCATGCCGGTGAGATGGTTGGCGATGCCGGTGGTGATCACCGTATGCCGCAATGGATCACGCAGCAGGAATGGCTCGGTCAGCGACCGGAAGCGCGCGGCATCGGCGGTGATCTCGATCCTCATACGAATCACGTTAGAGCCCGAAAGCCCTGCGCGCTCCCGATTTCCCTTGTGCCACCGCGGCGCGGGCCGGTTCGATTCAGCTGGTTCGATCCGCTCCGTCGGCGCGCAGCTTCAGCAGCACCAGTCCGGCGGTACACGCGAGAATCAGTCCGGCGACGGTGATTTCGACGTGCAGTCCGGCGATGCCGAGCACGGCTCCGACGATACCGCCGATGAAAATCAGCCAGGCGGTTATCCGCGACAGCATCGTGGACTTGGTGCGCACTGGCGGGTTCGACACGACTTGCTGCGAAGTTTCCGGGACCGCCGATTCGTCGGCCGTGGCGGAGGCTCGCAACGGAGTTGTCGAGTAAGCTCCCATCATCAACTCCTCGATGACGCCGATCAGAGTATTGCCGTCGCCCGATTTGCACCGCGCGTCTCTCATCTAGGTGTTGGCGTCTCACGCGTAACTTTGATCACACACGCTACGGCCATCGGACGCGGTTCGACCACGACACGTGCCCGCGACACGCCGAAGAGACCAATTCGATATCTGAATCGCCACTGTTTAATTCGCGCCGCATCGCGCGTGCCCAGCGTGTGCTCATCTGGCCGGGCGGACCGGCCTCGATTATTGTGAGCCCCACTCGAAACGACCAGGAGTGTTACCGATGCAGAGCAGCAGGACCAAGATCGCCGGTCCGGTGATCGCCGCGGGCGCGGTCTCGCTCGGACTCGTTCTCATCGGCGCCTGCGGACTCGGCAAACACGACACCTACGTCGCACCGCCACCGATCAAATCCGCCAATGACGATGCCGCCCCGGCCGTGCGCTACGGGACAAGCACCTCGACGGCACCGAAAGTGATCATCCCGCCGTCGCCGAGCTGGCAGGTCGCACCTCCGGGACCGCCGCGCAAGCCGGCCGGATTCACCGTCCCGTCCAGCGCGCCCGAGTCCGCGAGCCCCGGCCCGCGAACCTCCACGCCGTACGGCACTCAGACGGCCGAGCTCGAGCCGCCGACCACAACACACCACGCGCCGGGTCCGAGCGACGACGAATAGCAAAACGGCGGCGCATATCTCGCACGCGCCGCCGTTCGGAACTACCGGGTCCTACAGCTCCGGCAGGTCGTAGTCACCGACCTGAGCACTGAGCACCCGCAGGTGGTCGAGCCCACCACCGAGCGTGCGCTCGATCGCGGTGAGCCGGGCGACGTAATGGCTCACCGGGTACTCCGCGGTGACGCCGATACCGCCGTGCATCTGAATCGCCTCTTGGCCGATATGCCGAGCAGAGCGACCAACCTGCAGCCGCGCCCGCGAGGCGATGACCGGATCGTTGGCACCATCGGCCAACGACGCATTCGCGTAGAGGCTCATGCTGCGCGCCAGTTCCAGCGAGACGTACATATTCGCCGCCCGCTGGGTCAGCGTCTGGAACTTCGACAGCGTGACGCCGAACTGCTTGCGCGTCTTCAGATAATCCGTCGTCAGCCGCAGCGCCTCCGCCATCGCACCGATGGACTCCGCGCACAGCGCGGCCTGGGCGTGCGCGATCGTGATCTGCACCGCCTCGGCGGCGTCGATATTGTCACCGAGCAATTCGCCTCGGACCTTGTCGAATTCGAGCTGCGCACCACGCTGACCGTCGAATGTGCGGTACGACTTGCGCTGCACCCCGGCGGGATCGACCAGGAACAGTCCGATGCCGCCGGTCGGCAGCACTGCGCTGACCACCAGCTCATCGGCGCTGTCGCCGTGCGGGACCGGATTCTTCAGACCCGTCAGCGTCCACGAATCACCCTGCTGCACAGCGGTGGTCGCGAGTTCGGTGGACGGCCAGCGCACCCCGGGTTCGGCATGCGCGAACGCGAGCAGTTTGGTGCCGCCGGCCACCTCGGGCAGAATCCGCTGGCGCTGTTCGGCACTGCCGACCCGCGCGACCAAACCACCCGGCAGCAGCACCGCATCCACGAGCGGTTCGGGTGCCAGCCGACGCCCGATCTCCTCGAGTACGACCATGGTCTCCACCGGACCGGCGCCGACACCGCCGTCCTCCTCGGTGAAGCTCAGGCCCAGCACGCCGAGTTCGGCCAGCTGGTTCCAGACATCGCGGCTCCAGCCGAGTTCAGTGTCGGTGACCTTCAGGCGGGTTTCGGGATCGTAGTTGCGGGCCAGTAGTTCGCGCACCGTGTCGCGCAGCATGACCTGTTCATCGGTGAGTTCGAAATCCATGGCTGCGCCTCACAATCCGAGGATCGTGGAGGCGATGATGGTGCGCTGCACCTCGCTGGAGCCTCCGTAGATGGTGGTCTTGCGGTAGTTCAGATAGCCGGGGCCGCTGCGCTGCGCCCAACCGGGCGAGGCGATATCGGCGGCATCGACCGGGAGTGCGTCCTGGCCCGCGATGTCGAGCAGCAACTCGGTCGCGGCCTGCTGCAGTTCGGAACCGCGCAGCTTGAGCACCGACGAGGCCGGATTCGGCTTACCGTCCGAGGAATTGGAGACCACACGGAGCTGGGTGAGTTCCAGTGCGAGCAGTTCGTTCTCCAGTTCGGCGACGCGAGCGGCGAAGACCGGATCCTCGAGCAGGGTGCCCGAACCCGACTTGGTCTGGCGCGCGTAATCCTTCGCGACACCGAGCTTGACCTTGGTGCGCCCGACAGCGGTAATGCCGGTGCGTTCGTTGCCGAGCAGGAATTTGGCGTAGGTCCAGCCCTGGTTCTCCTCGCCAACCAGCTGATCGGCGGGCACCCGCACATTCTCGAAGAAGACCTCGTTGACCTCGTAGCCGCCGTCGATGAGCTTGATCGGGCGGATGGTGACACCGGGAGACTTCACATCGAACAGTAGGAAGGAGATGCCCGCCTGCTTCTTCGGTGCGTTCGGATCGGTGCGGACCAGGCAGAAGATCCAGTCCGCGTACTGACCGAGCGTGGTCCAGATCTTCTGGCCGTTGACGATGTAGGAGTCACCGTCACGCACCGCGGTGGTGCGCAGCGAGGCCAGATCGGATCCGGCGTCGGGTTCGGAGAAGCCCTGGCACCACCAGATATCCAGCGCGGCCGTCGGCGGGAGGAAACGCTCCTTGATCTCCTGCGATCCGAACTGCGCGATCACCGGACCGACCATCTGGGCATTGAACGTCAGCGGCTCGGGCACCGAGGCCAGCTGCATTTCGTCCTGCCAGATGTGCCGTTGAATCGGCGTCCAGTCCTTGCCGCCCCACTCGACCGGCCAGTTCGGCACGGCCAGACCGTGGTCGTTGAGGATCTTCTGCGAAGTGACGATGTCCTCACGGGTCAGTTCGTGGCCGTACTTGAAGCGGTCACGGATATCGGCGGGAATCTCGGTCCGGTAGAAGTTCCGCAGCTCGTCGCGGAAGCTCACCTCGTCGGGCGTCAGACTTAGTTTCATACACATCTCCCGGTGTGTCTCGTACGTCCGAGTCAAACCTACCCCTCGGTAATCTCGCACTGCCGAGTGGGTCACAGGGGTAGGTCGGGTATGTGTCGCGCGTCGGGCCCGCATGGTCGGGTGCGGTTGGTTATGAGTCCCTGGGCGGCGTAAGCGACAAACTGGTACCTTGCTGCACGTGGGGCCGGGCTATCCCGGTGTTCGGTATCGAGGAGAACGAGTGAACGGCAGATCCATCGCACGCGCCGCCGCGGCAGTGACATCTCTCGGCATCGGCGCGGTCCTCGCCCTCACCGGCACAGCCGTCGCCGAAGCATCCCCCGTCGATACCGGACTCGAACAGCTCACCACAGAGGCCGGAGCCGATCCGGCCGCGCAGGCGGGCGTCGGCGCGCTCAGCCAGTTCACCAAGATGGTGGACGTCGCCGAGCTGCGCACTGTCTCGGCCGCCTTCACACCGTTCGCCTATGCCGCGCCGACCTTCGGCTGCGGCAGCGTCGGCCCGGTCACCACGATCATCGCGGCCGCCTCCACCGACGGCGCCAACCCCAATGGCGCGGCGGATCCGTTGCCCGGCAGCCTGCGGTTCAGCGCGACGCCCGCGCATTCGGGCGCACCGCTGTCCTCTGGACTCGTCGTGGCCTGGCTGAACGTGAACACCGGCGCGAGCGGCCTCACCACCCTCGACGACCGGACCGAGTACAACATGCCGACGCTGTCGAAGACCGTGACCAGTGGCCCTGGCACAGTCCTCGCCTCGATGTGGGGCATGATCGACTACCCGTTCGCGCACTGCGTGATGACGCCGACGGTCGGGATGTTCTCCGTACCGGATCAGCCGGTGCTGCCGCCCGCGCCGGCACCGGCGCCCGAGAGCGCCGCGCCGGCGCCCGCACCGGTCGGCGCGGGCGCACCGCAAGCACCGGCATAGCCCGCCTCGACTCGGGACCCGGCACGGCAGCCCGTGGCCCCGGCCGCTTTGAACCACGCGGATTCCGTATCGCAGGGCGAGATCGCGCACCAGAACAACTAACGCACCTTCCCGAAGAACGCCCGGATATCGGCGACGTGCATATCCGGCAGTTCCATCGGCACGAAGTGGTTTCCGGTATTGCCCTCGGGCCAGTGCGCAATGGTGTTGTCGCGCTCGGCCAGGCGCAGCATGAGTGCGGAGCCACCCGCGTAGACGCCCGTCGGCACCGCTTTTTGGCCGGTGGGCCAGACGAATCCGCCGTCGCCGAGTCCGTTGTACATCGGCCAGGACGAGGTGCCCGCCGTATTGGTGAACCAGTACAGGCTGATATTGGTCAGCAGATGATCGCGGTCCATCACCTCCTCGGCCAGGTCGGCCAGCGGGGTGAACTCATCGAATTTCTGCATCAGCCAGGCCAGCAGACCCACCGGGGAATCGGTCCAGGCGTGCGCGAAAGTCTGTGGCGCGGCGTGCAGTAGCGCGTGATGGTTCACGCCGCCGGACATCCAGCCCTGCATCTGATCCCATTCCGCGCGTTCGTCCGGCGTCATGGTCGGCACATCAGCTTCGGTCGGCATGCCGATACCGCCATCGATATGCACGCCGACGACGCGATCCGGTGCGATAGCGGCGATTTCGGGTGCGACGTAGGCCCCGAGATCGCCGCCCTGGGTGCCATAGCGGCGGTAGCCGAGCCGGTCCATCAGCTCGACCCACATCTCGGCCACCCGACGCACGGTCATACCGGTCTCCTTCGGCCCCTCGGAGAAGGTGAAACCGGGCACCGAAGGGACAACGACATGGAACGCCTGCGCCGGATCGAGTCCGTGGGCGCGCGGATCGGCGAGCAGGCCAATGGTTTTGGTGAACTCGACGAACGAATTGGGCCAGCCGTGGGTCAGGATCAGCGGCAGTGCATCCGGTTCCGGCGAACGCACATGCAGGAAATGCACGTCCAAGCCGTCGATTTCGGTAATGAACTGCGGGAACTCGTTCAATGCCGCCTCCTGGGCCCGCCAATCGAATCCGGTGCGCCAGTATTCGGCCAGCTCCCGCAGATAGTCGACCGGAACACCGCGCTCCCAACCCTTGCCCGGAAGCTGCGCCGACCAGCGAGTGCGGGCCAGCCGATCGATCAGATCGTCGATATCAGCCTGCGGAATGTCGATGCGGAAGGGGCGGATCTCGTTCAGCCCACCCGTCTCCCGACCGCCACGCCTCATCGAATCGCTACGCGATGCTGTATTCATCGGACTCCTTTGTTCTCGGGTACGACGACAACGCTAAGTGGCTACTAGGACTATCCATGTCCTAGTTATCTGGAATTCTGAAAATCATGAACGACACCCCCGCCCGCCTGCTGCGACTGCTCTCCCTATTGCAGACACCACGGGAATGGCCGGGCAGCGAACTCGCCGATCGACTCGGCGTCACCGACCGCACTGTGCGCCGCGATATCGACCGGCTGCGCGAACTCGGCTATCCGGTCGAGGCGACGATGGGTGCGGCGGGCGGCTACCGGCTGGTGGCCGGTACCGCGATGCCGCCGCTATTGGTCGATGACGAAGAGGCGGTCGCCATCGCGGTCGGGCTGCGCGCCGCCGCCGGATCGGCCATCGTCGGTATCGAGGAGGCCTCGGTCCGCGCGCTCGCCAAGCTGGAACAGGTGCTGCCCGCGAAATTGCGCCGCCGGGTCCGGGTGCTCGGCACCGCCCTGGTGCCGCACACCGACCACGCCCCGGCCGTCGATCCCGAGGTGCTGACCGCACTGGCCGCGGCCGTAACCGGCAGGGAGCGGGTACGTTTCGCGTATCGCAGCGAATCCGGTGCCGAAACCCGTCGGCATATCGAACCGGTCGGGCTGGTGCCGTCGCGGCGCCGCTGGTACCTCGTCGGCCACGACGTGGACCGCGACGACTGGCGTATCTTCCGCGTCGATCGCATCGACCGACCGCAGCCCACCGGCGCCCGCTACCGCCCACGCGCACTGCCGGCTGCGGATCCGGCCGCCTATGTGGCGGGTCGCCGAACCGATTGGGGCACACCGTCCTTCCGCGTGCGTGTGACGGTCCAGGCCCCGATCGGCCGGGTCGTGGGCCGGCTCGGCGACAGCCCCGGCGATATCGCACCCATCGACGACAACTCCTGCCGCCTGGACGTCACCCGTGACGACGACCCGACTTGGTTGGCCTACCGCCTGATCGACCTCGGCGCGGACTTTCGCGTCCACTCCCCGCCCGTTCTGGTGGACCGGTTGCGTACGATCGCCTCGCGCATCGCCGACGCCGTCACTTGATCGCGCACGACCGCGGTGTAGCACGATAGGAGTTTGATTTCCGAACCGGAGGCCCGAACCGTGCTCGACGCCGACGACGTGCGCCGCATCGCGTTGTCCTTTCCCAAGACTGTGGAGAAGGAACGCTGGAACCATCCCACCTTCGATGTGGCGGGCAAAATGTTCGTCACCATCCCCGACGATCAGACCTCGTTCGCCGTCCGCTGCCCCAAACACGATCGCGATGAACTCATCGCCGCCGAACCGCACAAGTTCTGGGTCCCGCCGCATGAGGCATCCTCGTCCTGGGTGCGGGCCCGCCTCTGCGCCGTGGAGGATGGCGACGAACTGTACGACATCCTGCTGGATTCCTGGCGCCAGGCCGCACCCCCCGACCTCATCGAAGACTGACCGATTCGCTCAGTGCGGCAAGCGAATCCGCAGGAGCGTTCCGCTCTCGGTACCGGCGATGAGTTCGTCGGAACGGCCGGGCACCGCGACCACCGACGTCATCGGTTCGCCGGTCAGCACAGCGCATGCGGTATTTGCGCCCGGATCGACTCGAACGAGCTGGCCGGTCAGGGTGGTCACGTAGAGCACGCCCGCGTCATCGATGACGAAATCGTCTGCGAAATCCGGAATTCCGGGTGTCACCGTCAAGTCGGCGAGAACGGCGACGCGGCCCGGGTCGTCGATCGGGAAGCGCACGATCCGACCGAGCGGATTGCCGTTCATGCTGAGATAGACCGAATTATCCCGCACCACAATGCCATTGGCGCCGGCGAACTTCGCCCGCGCGGTCCAGTCCGCATCGACACTGCCGTCCGGACGAATCCGGATCACACCGAGGGGGGAGGCGACGTAGAGATTGCCCTGCGCATCGAAGGCGGCACCGTTGGGCATGGTGAATCCGGCAGCGAATACCGCCGGCCTCGGATCGTCCGGATCGAAGCGCACCACACCACCTGGGCGCACCACACTCGTCGGTGAATCGCCGAAGACGACGTAGAGCAGACCGTCGGGCCCGAGCCGAATCGCGCCCGGGAATTCGACCGGCACCGTCGCGGTCACCCGGCCCGCGCTGTCGTAGCGCTGCACCTCGTTGCGGTACAGCCGCGATACCCACAGGTTGCCCCGCGCGTCGTAGCCCAGGTTCTCCGACCAGTCGAGCACCGGCAGACCGGCGGGCACGGCGGTCGCGGCCTGGGCCGATGCGCATGCGGCGACGCCGCCCATCTCGGGCTCTGCGATGGCGGCAGCCGCACCCACACCGGCACAGCTCAGGGCGAGTGCGGCGGCCGCCCACATTCGCACGTGCGGAAGATAGAGCTTTCTCACAGCGGAACCTCGACTCTCCAGCCCGACCCTCGCCCGGAAGTTTAGCCATCTTGTCGGTTCTGCGGCGAAAACTAGTCATGTCATGAATTCGACTGAACCTCAGTGAGTTTGTCAGTATTCACCAATGCCCTTCTTCGACGGCGCGCGCGGCCGGATGCACTATCGGCGGTGGCCGGTCGACAACCCGATGGCAGTTGCGGTGCTCTTCCCCGGAATGGGGCAGCACAGCGGCCACTACCACCGCTTCGCCCGCACCCCGAAGTCCGCCGGCATCGAGGTGTGGGCGCTGGATACCTCGGGGCACGGGTTGAGTGAGGGCGATCCGAACAATCCCGGCACGCTGGTGGAACTGGTGGCCGATGCGATGCGGATGATCGAGCTGGTCCGCGCGGAGTTGCCGGATACACCGCAGATCCTGATGGGTCATTCGCTCGGGGCGGCGACCGTCCTGGGCATCCTGGGCGCGGCGGTGCCCGATCCAACCAGCGCGACCGACGACCTGCACGGACTGGAGGCAAAGTTACCGCTGCGGCCGAGCCTGCCGCCGAGCGAGCTGGTCGGGCTGGTGCTGTCCGGAGTGCCGAAGCGAGCACTCGGTGGCGGCGCACCCGGTGCACCCGGCACGCCATTGCCGAGTACTCTGCCCATCCTCACCGTGCACGGTATCGAGGACCGACGGGCGCCAATAGATGCGATGAGGGTCTGGACTCGTCGCCACGATTGGGTAAGTTTGCGTGAGTACGCCGACGCCGGGCACGACCTGTTGCACGAGCCGGTGCAGGCCCGGGTCGCAGCCGACATCGCGGACTGGATGCAGGATGTCGTCGTGGGGTTGGCGCACCGGTGAGTTGATCACGGCTGCGCGGGCAGCACGACGAGGAAGGGGGCGAGATGTCGGACGTGACGGTGCTGAATCAGGCGATCGACGATGGCCAGCTCTGGATCGATGGGGTACTGGTCGCCGAGGGTGCGCACGAGCAGTGCGCCAAACGCTATGAACAACTCGCCGATGAGGTCGAGGCCCAGATCGCCGTATTGAGCGGGGCCACATCACTTCCCGGCTTCGGCGGCTTCGATTCCGGTGCGGCGCTGCGGCGCGGCTTCGAGGACAAGGCCGACGGCGCGATCACCCGATTGCGTGCTTATGCCGACGCCGCGCGGGCGCTCGCGCAGACCTTCCGCGCGGCCGGCGCGGCATACACCCGGGCCGATACGGATCTGGCGGCCGCGGTCGGTCGGGTCGAGGCGGTGGGAGCCGCACATGCGTAAGATGCCGCACACCGGGGAGAAGACCCTCATTCGGTATGCCGACCCCAACTACACCGATCCCAACTACGCGCAGACCGTCGAAATCTTCGACAACCTGTCGCATCAGGAAATTCACGACGGCGTGCAGCTGATGAATCCGGTTGTCCTGGCGGCCGGTCAGCAGGCATGGCAGGGCAGCTCGACCGGGCTCGCCACCGCTGTCGAGCAGGCGCACAGCGAGATTCGGGCCGCGATGGCCGACGGTTGGCGCGGTGCCGCGGCGGATTCCGCCGCCGCAGCGGTGCGCGAATTCGAGCGGCACGGACAGCAACTCGCGGATGTCATGGCCACGGTCGGTCAGCGGCTCGGCCAGGCCGGCGATGCCGCCGAGTCACTGCGCGCCGCGGTAGTCGAACCATCCGGTGAGACAACGGATCTGGCCGGCGCACTGCTGGATCCGACCAAGGCGACCGAGAACACCGCCACCCAGAAAACCGCCGACGGCACCCGCCTGGATGTGGTGCAGGCGATGGACAGCGTCTATACCAATGCGTTCATCGCGACCGGATCCGGCGTGCCCGCCTTCCCGGATGCGGTGACCGCCGAGGTGGCGCAGCCGTCCGGCAGCGCACCTGTCGCGCAGGTAGCCGCGACGCCCGTCCTCGATACCGGTACACAAACCCACACCACCCCAACGGTTTCGGCGACCACGCCGGTACCGACCCCACCGCACACCATCGTCGAACCCGCCGCCGCGACGACTCAACCGGCGGCCGCGCCGACCACCGTCACTCCGGTGAGCACCGTCGACACCACGCCTGCTGCCGCCAAACCCGTTGTCCCTACTGCGGATTCCCCCGCAGCGACAACCCCCGCCGCAGCCACCACATCGACGACCACACCGAATCACTCGGTGCGACCGGGCAGCGGCGCACCGGTGACCACCCCCGCGTCCACTTCGGTGCTCGCCCCGACGGTTCCCGGCACCACCGCCACCACCGACGACGAACGTAAACGCGATGAGCGCAAACGCGACACGAGCGGCGATGCGATCAATGGCGTCGGCGCGGGCGCGGTCGGCGGACTCATGGGCGGTGCCATGGTCGCGGGCGACAGCCCGCGCTCCGGCATGAGCACCAGTGCGTCCGCCGCCCGCGCCCAGGCCCGCGACGAGGATGAGTACGACGACGATTACCACTTCTTCGACGACGATCTGACCTTCCTGGAACCGGCCGATGACGGTGGTGAGCTGATCGGCGATATGGATCCGACGACCCCACCGGTCGTCGGCGAATGGACCGAACTGGAGTGAACTGGACGCTGACCCCGGACCAGTTCGCCATGGCCTGGGCCCGCACCGATGGCGACCGCATCCCCTACCCACTCGCCGTGCGCCTCTCGGCTCGCGATACCGCCGAGCGCACCGCCCAACTCCCCGACCTGAACCGTTGGTGCGAGGAGACTCTCGACGCCGATCTGGAGGGGGCGCTGCGGGTGCTGGCCCGACCCACCGTGCGCATCGAGGTCTTCGGCGAACGCGGTACGGCAGCGCCGTCGGCCGGAGTCGACGGTGGGCCGGTCGGCACGGTCGAGGCGACGGGTTTGGTCGAGCAGATCGGTCCCGTAGCAGCCCAGCCGGGCAGCACAGCGCAATCGCGTCCGGTGCGCGTACTCGGTGCGATCGCGGGGGATATAGCGGTGGTCGCGGCGCAACGAGCAGGCGCGAGCTCGGATCGCGGCGGCGATATCCGACTGTTCGTCGACCGCGTGAAAAACCTTTCCGCACGGGTGATTTCGGTGCTGCCGGAGAATACGCCCGGCACCACACCGCAACTGACCGCGTCACTGGCCCGGGTCAACGAGGACAGCCGGGACCTGGTGACCGTGCCGGTGGCCGGACCAACCACGCCGACCCGAATTCGCAAGCTGCTCAGGCAAGCCCGCGACGGCATCGGCCAGATCGTGGTGTCGGTGCGCCGAGCCGACGGTGAGCTGCATCCGTTCGGGGTGCTGTGCTGGATCGACGTGATCGGCGACGGCCGATACTCGGTGCGCACCGGGGTCGATGTCGATATCGTGCCCGTCACCGCGCAGCGGTTCACCGCACAGCTGCGGCCGATGGTCACCGCGGCCGAACGCACCCTCGCCATGGCCGAACGTTGGTGAGGTTGCCTACGCGGAGGCCATTGTCGGCAATGGCAGCACCGTCCTGGATCTAGCCGAAATCGGCGCGGGCACCATGATCGCCGCACATTCCCTGGTCCCGCCGCACGCCAAGATCCCGGCGGGTGTCCTCGCCGCAGGCGCCCCGGCCGAGGTCGAGAAATCCATCGAAGGCACCCAGGCCGAGGGCTGGGTCGAACTCAATCCGGACTTCTACACCGAACTCGGCCGGCGCCACCGCACGGGCATCACCGAAGTAGAGCCCTGATATCGGTTCAGGAGCGTGGCTTACGCCGTTCCGGTCGCTTGCCGGCATCGCGATCACGACGCGCTCCGGCGCGGAGCGAACGACCGTTCGGCGGGCCGGAATCGAGCTGCAGCTGGATGAGCTGGCCGCTGATCCTGGTGCGCCGCAACGCTTCCAGCGTCTCCGAGGATAGGTCGGCGGGCAGTTCGACCAGGCTGTGGTCCGGACGGATGCTGATATGGCCGAAATCACTACGGCGCAGTCCACCCTCATTGGCGATGGCGCCGACGATCGCGCCGGGCACCACCCGGTGTCGCTTGCCGACGCTGATCCGGTAGGTCGCCAATTCGGCTCCGCTGACGCGGTGCTGCGACGGACCACGATCCTCGCCCTCGAACCGTCGGGCGGGCCGCTCCCCACGCGGCATGCGTTCACGCTGCGGGCGTTCGACCGGCTCCGGCTCGGGCTCCATGAAGAAGTTGTCGCCGTCGTAGCCGCTGACCGCCAGCGCCGCCGCGATATCCACCAGCGGAATATTGTGCTCGCGCTCGTAGTCCTCGATGAGCTTGCGGAACAACGCGAGATTCGTCGAGCTGAGGTTCTCGGTGATCGAATCGCCGAATTTGGCGACGCGCTGGGTGTTCACATCATCGACGCTCGGCAGCTGCATCTCGGTCAGCGGATGCCGGGTGGCGCGCTCGATCGACTTGAGCAGATGGCGTTCCCGCGGTGCGACGAACAGCAGCGCCTGACCGCTGCGCCCGGCCCGGCCGGTGCGGCCGATGCGGTGCACATAGGACTCGGTGTCGTGCGGGATGTCGTAGTTAACCACATGCGAGATGCGGTCGACATCGAGTCCGCGGGCAGCGACATCGGTGGCGACCAGAATGTCGAGCGCACCGGACTTCAGCTGGCCGATGGTGCGCTCACGCTGATTCTGCGCGATATCGCCATTGATCGCCGCGGCGGAGAAACCACGCGAGCGCAGCTTTTCGGCCAGCTCCTCGGTGGCCTGCTTGGTGCGCACGAAGATGATCATCGCCTCGAACGACTCGACCTCGAGGATGCGGGTGAGTGCGTCGAGCTTGCGCTGATGAGAGACCTGCACCCAGCGCTGGGTGATGTTGGTATTGGTCGAGGTCTTCGACTTGACCGTGATCTCGACCGGTTCGCGCAGATACTTCTTGGAGATGCTGCGGATCGCCGCGGGCATGGTCGCGGAGAACAGCGCGACCTGCTTATCGCGCGGGGTGTCGGCGAGGATGCGCTCGACATCCTCCTGGAACCCCATCTTCAGCATCTCGTCGGCCTCGTCGAGCACCAGATACTGCAGCTGCGACAGGTCGAGCGTGCCCTTCTCCAGATGGTCGATCACCCGGCCCGGCGTGCCGACCACGACGTGCGCGCCGCGGCGCAGGCCGGAGAGCTGGACGCCGTAGGCCTGGCCACCGTAGATCGGCAGCACATGCAGTCCGGGGATGTGGGTGGCGTAGCGGCCGAATGCCTCGGCGACCTGGATCGCGAGCTCGCGAGTCGGGGCCAGCACGAGGGCGCGCGGAAGTTTGCCGGTCGCCTCGATGCCCATGAGGATCGGGATGGCGAATGCCGCGGTTTTGCCGGTGCCGGTCTGGGCCAGCCCGACCACATCGGCACCGTCGAGCAGCGGCGGAATGGTCGCCGCCTGGATGGGCGACGGCGACTCATAGCCCACATCGGCGATTGCTGCGAGGACGCGGTCATCGATGCCGAGATCGGCGAAGGTCGGGCCGTCGGTGTCCCTGTCGTTGTCGCCAGGAACGCTGTCGACCTGATTGGTACTCATTGACCAGGAGTTTACTGCCTCGCGGTGGCCGCTCTGGCCACCGGGCCAATACGGTGAGACGTATGCAACCCGAAAGCGTGTCCGCACATCACGACTCGGCAGTATCAAAAGCGGCATACGCGGGGCCTTCCACGGTTACGCACGCTGCCTCCTCCAGGCCCGTCACTCCTGCCGGAGCAGCGGTGGCGGTGGCGGTGGTCCAGTTCGCGCCGGGAACCGACCCGGCCGCCAATCTCGAAGCTCTGCGCGAGCACGTTCGCGCCGCATCCGAACGGGGTGCGAAGGTGGTGGTCGCGCCCGAATACTCGATGTTTGCCGTAACCCGGCTCGACGAGCGGATCGTGGCCGTCGCCGAATCGCTGACCGGCCCGTTCGTCACCGGCCTCGGCGAAATCGCGCGCGAATTCGGGGTGTATCTGATCGCTGGAATGGTCGAGCAGGTGGCGCCGGAGGCGGGTCGGATCCGCAATACCCTCGTCGTGCTCGGACCCGACGCGAACCTGGTGACGAAGTACCGCAAGGTGCATCTCTACGACGCGTTCGGGCATCGTGAATCCGATGTCGTCGAGGCCGGTGCGATCGAGGCCCCGGCCACCTTCACGGTCGGCGCTGTGACATTCGGCATGCAGACCTGTTTCGATCTGCGCTTTCCGGAAGGCTGCCGTCGCGTCGCGGCGGCCGGAGCGCAGGTGCTGGTGCTGCCCGCGCAGTGGATTCCCGGTCCGGCGAAGGTGGATCAGTGGACGACGCTGTTGCGCGCGCGTGCCATCGAGAACACCGTGTACGTGGCCGCCGCCGATCAATGCGCGCCACGCGGTGCGGGCGCCTCGATGATCATCGATCCGACCGGTGCCGTGCTTGCCGAACTCGGCGACGAACCCGGCGTGCTCACCGCCGATATCGACCTCGAACAGCTCGCCGCGGTCCGCCGCACCAACCCGAGCCTGGCCTTGCGGCGATTCGCGATCACCGCGGACGCACCGGAGTAGCGTTAATTCGGATGATCTACTCCGATCGGACAGCGGCCGGTCGCGCGCTGGGTCTGGAACTCGGCCACCTGCGTGCGAGGCAACCGCTGGTGCTCGGACTGCCGCGCGGCGGGGTTCCGGTGGCGGCCGCTGTATGCGGGGTCATCGGGGGCGATCTCGACATCCTGTTGGTCCGCAAGCTCGGTGTGCCGTGGCAGCCGGAGTTGGCGATGGGTGCCATCGGCGAGGAAGGTATCCAGGTCCTCAATCAGGATGTGTTGTCGCACACCGGGATAACGCCGCGGCAGCTCGCCGAGATCGAGGAGGTGGAACGCGCCGAACTCGAGCGCCGACGCGAGATGTGGCGTGGTGATGCCAAGCCGATCCCGATCTCCGGCCGCACGACGGTGATCGTGGACGACGGCATGGCGACCGGGGCGACGGTGGCCGTCGCCTGTCGGGTTGCCCAGCTACACCAACCGACGCGGATCGTGGTCGCGGTGCCGGTGTCGTCCGCGGAGGCGTTGCGCCGGGTAGCCACCGAGGCCGATGAGGTGGTGTGTCCGTGGGTTCCGCGCTCGCTCGGCGGCGTCGGAATGGCCTATCGCGATTTCCATCAGCTGGAGGATGACGAAGTCACCGCGCTGCTCGCTTGAGATCCATCGCGCCGCGCCGATTGTGGCTGCGGTGCAGTGATCGACAGCACTTTGCTGCTCGGCGGTCGGTGGCACACTCTGCAACTGATGACGCCGCACACCATGTTCCGGTTCAGTCTCGATCCCACGGTCGAGCAGCAGAAGCTGCTCGCCAGACCTGCCGGCGCCGCGCAGTTCGCGTACAACCGGTCGCTTCGCGCGGTGCAAGCGGCGCTTACCGCAGGCGAGTCCACGTCACATGTGAAAGTGCCGTGGACTGGGTTCGATCTGATCAATGCATTCAACCGCTACTCGGTTAAGAGGCACTGGGCATGCTTTAGCTAAGGTGTTGCCGTCCGTGTCCGGCGAAGACACAGGAGGCCGGGTTTGATCGTGTTCGGTGATCGTGTCGTCTGTTCCGCCGCCGACCTCGTGCGCGCGGCGCATTGTGAATTCGAGTTGCTGCGTGCCCTCGATACCGAATTGGGCACCCTCGCGGGCACGGCGGATATGGTGCCGAATCATGTGTCGCGCGGCACATCCGACGATGCGCGCGCACGCAGGCTCGCGGACTTCCGTGATCGGTTCGGCGGTCGCATGGTGGAGATCCGTTACGCCGAACACGATCCGGCGGTCGATCCCCAGGGCTACCTCGCCGCGCTGCAAGCCGCCAATGCCGAGACCGTCGCGGCGCTGCGTGCCGGTGCGCACGTAATCCACGGCGCCACCTTCTTCGACGGAAAATTCGTTTGTGCCAGCGATTTCCTGGTGCGAGCCGGACATCGGGTCCGCTACACCGTGCACGGCACCACGGCGGGTCCACCGGATCGGATCGACGCGGCACTCGAACTCGCCGCCTGCGCCGACGCGTTGGACAGCAGCGGCGCGCTCACCGCTCCTCTGGTCCGGCTGTACCTGGACGAGGACAGCGAGAGCTTCGCGCTCACCGATCTGCTGCCGGTGTATCTGGCCCGGCGCGGCCGGGTGGAGCGGATTCTGCAAGACAAACTGAGCGAGCTGCTGCCCGTGCAATGGGGCGATCCGCGCTATCTCGCCTGCGGCCACTGCCCGACCTGTACCAGTGCGATCTCGGCGGCGCGTGATCTGCTGCTGGTGGCCGGTATGTCGCGCACGGCGCGGGCCAGGTTGCGCGAGGCCGGGGTGAGCACCATCGACCGGCTGGCGAGCAGCACCGCCACCGTGCCCGGACTGCCGCCGCGCACCTTCGGCGCTTTGCGTCGCCAAGCCGAAATCCAGCTGCGCCGCGAGGATTCCGGACAGCCGACCCACACACTCGTCGACGCGATCGCCTTGGGTGCGCTGCCGCCACCGTCGCCGGGCGATCTCGCGCTCACCATCGAGGAGGGACCCTCGGGTCGACTGCTCGGTATCGAGGTAGGCGGCAACGGCACGGTTCAGCTCGCCTTCCGTGCCCCTTTCGGCGTGGCTGCGACACCGCATATCGCCGACGAGGCAGCCGGACAGCGGCGCGCAGTGGACGAGGTACTCGACTTCGTGGCACAACGGCTCCGGATGTATCCGGATATGCGCGTGTACCACTACACCTCCGGCGTGCGTTCGGCGCTGCTGCGGTGGACCGGCCGGTACGGGATCGGTGCCGATATCGTCGAGGATCTGCTGCATGCCGGCGTGCTCGTGGATCTGTATCCGATCGTGCGCAATGCCGTGCTGGTCGGGGAACGCTCCTATCGGCTGAGCCGGCTGCGGCCGCTGCTACCGAATGCGTCGGGCCAGGAACGCGATTGCGTCACCGTGCTGCGGTTGCGCGACTGGCTGCTGGATCGGGTGGCCGAACAACGCGTGGACTCGGAGGCGACACTCCTGGATCAGGCCAGCTCGTGGTGTCTGGTGCCCGGCCCGCAGGAGCCGGATCCGCGACCACCGTCGCGGCCGTCGTCGATCGAGGCAGCACTCGCGGAATATGCGGCGGCACACGGCGAGCCACGGCATCCCGCGGCATTGATGGCCGCGGCACTCGGTTATCACCGGCGCGAACGCCAGCCGCTGTGGTGGGCACATGCCGACCGGCTCAGTCATCCGGTCGACGAATGGGCCGACGCGCCAGGCGTATTGGTCGCCGATTGGGGCACGGTGGATACCAAATGGCATCGCAGCCCACACCAGCCGACCATGCGCAGATACCTCACGCTGACCGGACGGATCGGCATCGGCTGGGGCGGTGCCGATATCGCGGGCGGCGTCGCGACCGGCACGGCGCTGACGCCGGGCACCACCGTGTACACCTACTACGATCAGCCGGTCGCCGCCGGGATGATCACCGCCGTCGGTCGGCGCGCGACCGCCACCGCGACCGTGCTCGGCTGCTCGGTGGACGCGAACTTCGACGACACCGTGCGGCTGGAGGAATTGCTGCCGGACGGCTGCGAACCCTACGACGAGCTGCCGACCGCGATCGCACCCGGCCTGCCCGCCTGGGACGAGAATATCGAGACCGCGGTCGAATTCGCCGCCCAGCAGCTGCTGATGGCATTGCCGCAGATCCCGGCGGGCGCGATCTTCGACATCCTCGCCCGCCGACCCCCGCGCCTACGGCGTGCCGAACGGCTACCAGATGTGCACGGTGACCATGCGGCGGCCATCACGGCCGCGCTGCGCGATCTCGACGATTCCTATCTCGCGGTGCAGGGGCCGTCGGGCACCGGCAAGACCTCCACCATCGCCAGGACGATCGAGCGTCTGGTCACCCGGCACAAGTGGCGCGTCGGCATTGTCGCGCAGACGCATTCCGCCGTGGAGAGCCTGCTAGACATGATCGTCGCGATGGGGGTGCTACCGGAACTGGTGGCCAAGAAGGATGTCGAGGCGGTGGCGCCGGAGTGGTCGGTGATCGGCGGCACGCGCTATCCGCGGTTCCTGGACAATGCGGTCAACGGCTGCGTAATCGGTGGTGTATCGGCCGATTTCGCTGATGACGCGGTGGTGCCCGGCGACAGTCTCGACCTGCTGGTGATCGCCGATGCGGGCCGCTTCCCGCTGGCCGATACCGCCGCCGTCGCAGTGAGTGCGCGCAACCTGCTTCTGCTCGGCGATCCGGCACCGTCCGCAGCGCGCAGCGCGCATCCAGAACCGGTCGACGAATCGGTGCTCGGCTGGCTCGCCGAGGACCGCCTCACCCTGCCCGCCGACCGCGGCTACTTCCTGGACCGGACCTGGCGGATGCACCCGCGCGTGTGCGATCCGATCTCCCTGCTGTACTACGACAACCGCCTGCGCTCCAACGAAACCGTCACGCTCGCTAGGCAATTGGAGGGCATCGAACCCGGTGTGGAGACGGTGCTGGTGGCGCACAGCGGCGATGCCACCGAATCGGTGGCCGAGGCCCGCGAGGTGGTTCGCCGGGTGCGCGCGCTGCTCGGGGTCTCGTGGACGACCGGTGCGATGACGCGACGGCTGCATCCGCACGACATTCTCGTGGTCGCACCCTACAGCGCCCAGGTCGGCCTGATCCGAACGCTGCTGGCCCGGGCGAAGATCGAGGATGTGCTGGTCGGCACCGCCGAGCGCTTCCGTGGCCGTGAGGCGGCGGTGGTGCTCATGTCGATGACCACCTCCAGCCCCGCCGACGCACCCTACGGTATGCGATTCCTGCTGTCGCGCAGCCTGGTTCAGGCGACGCTGTGCCGGGCTATGTGGAAGGCCGTTATCATTCGGTCACCACTGCTCACCGAATATCTGCCGAGTACGCCGGACAATCTGTCGGATCTGGCGACATTCCTCCGACTCGGCTGACTATTTCTTCAGCATTTGGTCGGTTCGTGACCGACATATTCAGTCCGAACCGGTTGGTTCTTTTATCAGAATTCGATCTTGAAAATCGCCATTGCGCTCCCGCGCAATTCGCATTTGGCAGTGGCTCAGCCGAAGCAGTTGCCCTCACCGCGATAAGTGGGCACCGTCGTCCGCGTGCCGTCACCATCGACCAGGTGGACGTGGCTGAACCGCTCACACAGCTCCCCCGCCTTGGCATGCCGAAACCACACCCGGTCACCGATCCGCACTTCGGCGGCCCCGGATAGGGGCGTCTGCACCTCGCCCGCACCCTCGGTGCCGAGCAGTTTCAAGCCGGTGGGCCACACCGGCTTCGGCACCCGCGACGCCCCGGTGGGGCCGGAGGCGATGTAGCCGCTCGCGAAAACCGTTGCGATGGACGGGGTCGGCTTGCGCAGCACCGATGTGGCGAAGAACAGTGCGGGACGTGGGGTGAAGGCGCGGTAGTGATCGAAGAGCGTCGGCACATACAGCCCGGAGCCCGCGGTCACCTCGGTGACATCCGGATCGGTGATGCTGACCTCGATCGACCCCGAACCACCGCTGTTGACGATCTCCAACTTGCCGACTACCGAGCGCACCGCGTCCAGAACCAGCCGGCGCCGCTTGCGGATTTCGGCCGCCGAAGCCCGCTTTACCAGACGCACCGCGATACTGGCGTCGGACAGCCCGGCTATCTGCGCCTCGTAGGTCATCACGCCGACCACGTCGAACCCACGCTGCACCGCCTCGCGCGCGAGCGCGGCGGCCTGTTCGGGGGTGCGCACCGGCGAGCGCCGAACCCCCAGGTGCAGCGGCCCGATTCGCAGCGAGGCATCCACATCGAGACAGATCCGCGGCCGCACCAGATCGGTGCCGACCGCAGCGCGGATCAGGTCCAGCTGCGCGACATCGTCGACCATCAGCGCAATGGATCGACACAGGGTGTCATCGGTGGCGAGTTCGGCGAGCGCCGCGCGGTCGACGGTCGGATAGCCGAGCAGCACATCCCGCGCGCCGAGGCGGACCAGCCAGATGGCCTCGGCCAACGAGTAGGACATGATGCCCGCGAAGCCGCCGGATGCCGTGAGCCCGGTACCGAGCACCTCTTCGAGCACCGCGCGGCAGCGCACCGACTTGCTCGCCACCCGAATGGGCACCCCACCCGAGCGTCGGACCAGGTCAACCGCGTTGGCACGCAGCGCGGTCAGGTCGAGGGCGGCCAGCGGCGGGTCCAACTCGGCCGTGGCCGCATGCAGTGCGACAATCGGCGACGTGTGAGTCACCAGACCCACTCAACCACCAAACTGGTCAAACGTCCAGTATTGCGTGTATCAGACTCGGCATTGCGCCTATCAGGCTTCGGCGGCCCGGGGGGCCAGGCTGCTGACCAGGTCGTCGAGCACCACCAGCATCGTTTCGTCATTGCAATCCGCGAGCCAGCGCAGCACCGCGCCCTGCAGCACCGAGACCACATAGGCCGCGATGGCATCCACCGGCTCCAACCACTGCGTGCCCGACCGGTCGGCGCAGAGGTCCAGGAAGCTCGCAACCTCGGAGTCCATCTCTCGGAACAGGGCCGTGGCCGTCGGGTCGGCGACACATTCGGTCTGCGTCTCCCACCGTTCGGCCAACAGCTGCGCGGTCGCCTCGTATCGGCGGGCCTCCCTGGCCGGCGCGGCCTTGACCAGCGGCCAGTACGCGCTCACACCCGCATGCAACAGCACCCGAAGTGCTCGCACTCCGGTGAAGTCGAGCGAGGCGGCAGCCTTCTCGACGGCCTCGCAGATGGTCGGCCGCAGCCGAACCACCGCCATTTCTCCACGTACGCTCAACGACGACTCCCTCGGGGAAAGAACTCGCGCACCTTCGGCGGCGCGGCGCGCTGAACACGACAGGCGGCTCTCACGAATCCCCACTAGGGAATTTCCTGGATGCCCCGTCCAACATTCGTCAATGGTAGAGGGTTTCCGGGGTTTAAGAACGGGTTCAATGGGCATTTCCAGACTGGAAGAATGTTTTGTTACCCAACCGGAATGCCGCTGCAATCGATCGGCGTGCGCCGGAATCGCCTCCCTGGGCGTCAGTCTCGCGTCTGCCCCAGCGAGAAGACGATCGACCAGACTACGGACAAGGCGCCCCGGCCTGCTGTGGCGGATCACACACCGACCCCACAAACCGGACAGCCGACGGTTCCGTGTTCGATCCGCGATCGACATCCTGCCGACACCGAGACGTGGCTAGCCTGGATCGGTGACTCTCTCGCCCTCCGCCGACCAGTTCTATCTGACCGGCACGTTCAACTTCCGCGATCTCGGTGGGCTGCGCACCGTCGACGGCACGCGGGTCCGCCCCGGCGTGCTGTTGCGTTCGGCCCAACTGAGCGGCCTCGATCTGCCAGGACACGCGATCCTGCGCGAACTCGGCGTCACCGATGTCTTCGACCTGCGCGGACCGCGCGAGATCGAGCACATCGGCCACGATAATCTACCCGAGGGCGTGCGACTGAATGTCACACCGTTCGACACCCGGATGGCCGAGGCGCCGCCACACGAGGCGCAAACCGACTCCGCGTTCCGGCACATGCTCGAGGTCTACCGCTACTTCCCGGCCCGGCCCGAGGCCAATACGGCGATCATCGCCATCGCCGAGACGATCGCCGACGGCGACGGCGCGGTACTGGTGCACTGTGCGGCGGGTAAGGACCGCACCGGCTGGGCGATCGCGACCCTGTTGCGCGCGGTCGCGGTCGGCGAGGCCGATGTGCTCGCCGACTTCCTGGCCAGCAACGCTGCCGTCCCCGCCCTGCGCGCCATGATGGCGTCGAAACTCACTGCGGGCGAGGAACTTTCCGTCGATATCCTCGGCGTGCACGAGGACTACCTGCGCATCGCGATGGATGCGGTGCACGAAAACCACGGTGATTTCGAGACCTACCTGACCGCCATCGGATTCACCGCGGACCTGCGCGCGCGGCTGCGCGATCGTCTGCTCGAGTGAGTCACCCCGCCTGCGCCCGTTCACGTCGGACCAGACCATCGGCATCGATGCTGACCTGATCGCCGGTGTGGAACCAGCTTCCGGTGAAGCGGTCGGCGGTGGTCTCGGGATCGTTCCAGTAGCGGTGGGTGACATTCGGTCCGCGACACAGCAACTCGCCGTGTCCGGTCTGCGCCCGCGGCCCCCACAGCGCCAATTCGGTACCGCCGAAGGGGAATCCGAGCACTGGACCCGCGCCGGGCACCGTATCGGTGTCATCGTCGACGACCAGGCCGATGCCGCTGGTTTCGGTCGCACCCCAGACCGACCACTGCCGCGCCGCCGGGAACATATCCCGCAGGGTAGCGGCCAGATCCGCGGGATCGGTGCGGTCGGCGGCACGTTCACCGCGATGGCCCGCATTGCTGACCCGGAAGATACCCTCGGTACGCAGCCCCTCGGTGCGCAGCGCCGCGAGTTCGGGCAGCAGTCGGGCGAAGATGCGTGGTGTCGCGGAAACCATATCGATCCGTTCGGAGACAATGGTTTCCGCGAGACCGCGACTATCCGGCGCGAGCACAACCGTGCCGCCGACCGCGAAGGTCGGCAGCAGCTGGTCCACACAACCGCTGGCATGCGCCAGCGGTAGCAGCACCAGATTGCGCAACCCATCGGTCGGCAGATCCAGCGCCGCGACGACGGAACGGATTGCCGAGAGCAGATTTTCGTTGGTCAGCTCGACGCCCTTGGGCGCGACGGCGGCACCGGCCGGACTGGCCCCGGCGCCACTGGTGTAGCAGAGCAGCGCCAGATCACCAAGGGCCGCACCGTCATCGATGAAGGCGGCGCCGTCGGGCAGCTCGTCGCTGCCGCCGCCGAGCACGAAATCGGCACTGCTGTCGGCGATCACCCGCTCGGCCACCGTAGCGGGCAAACCGTCGTGGACCAGCACGGGGACCGCGCCGCTGAGCAGCGCCCCGAGGAATGCCTGCACCCAGCGCGCGCCCGTCGGCATGTGGATGGCGACCCGGTCGCCGTAGCCGATGCCACGTTCCTGCAGGCCACCCGCGATGCGGGAGGCGCAGTGCCACAGCTCCCGATAACTCAGCCGTGGGCCGCCGATCTCCACCACCGCTTCCCTGGTCGAGAAGGCGTGCACCTGCAGATCCAATAGTTCGGTCAGCGCCGGGGTGAGGTTGCCATAGCGCAGCACGCCGTCGGCGCCGCGGGCCAGCGGAGCGCCGCAAGCATGCCGACGGTTGATTGGATATTCGACCAGAAACTGCGACATGGATCCTCCGCACGCGCCTCGAGCCTGCAGGCTCTTGCGACTATATGACGCGAGTCACATTTTCGCTGGCATAGGCGGTGAACTCGTCGACGCTCGTTCACGTGCGGGGCTATGTCCCGGCTGTCACCGGCCGGTGTAGGTCGCCTTCCCCGGTCCGACCTCCAGGAAGCTACGCACTGCGCCGCGCAGATCCGCGGTGTCGAACAGCGCGCCGGATACCTCCGGCGTCACCGAGTCCGCGTGCGCCACACCGCCGGAGCGCCACGCCCCGATGATCTGCTTGGTCGCGGCATGCGCCCGGGTCGGCCCCTGGGCCAGACGATTCGTCAATTCCCTTGCGGCGGCGTCGACATCATCGTGGATGGCGTTGACCACGCCCCATTCGGCCATGGTCGCGGCATCGTAGAGGTCGGCGGTCATCACGAATTCGCGGGCGCGGCCGGAACCGGCGCGCTCGGCCAGTCGCTGCGGACCGCCCATCGACGGCGTCAGGCCGACGACCGTCTCCACCAGGCCGAATTTCGCCTTCGGCGCGGCCAGGATGATGTCGCAGGCCAGGGCTATTTCGAAGGCGGCGGTCAGGGTGAGGCCGTGCGCCGCGAAGACCACCGGACACGGCAGCGCCTCCAGCGGGTGGATGATCTGCGCGAACAGGGTGCGCCACAGCTCGGCACCCCGCTCGACGGCTGGGGAGACAGCAGCCGACGGAGTCGGCGGGGTGGGTGAGACCGGGGGGACGGCAGCCGACGGAGTCGGCGGGGTGGGTGGGAGCAGCCCATCGAAGACGTGCACGTCGACGCCACCGGAGACCAGCTTGCCCTCGGCCCGCAGCAGCAGAGCGCGCGGCGGGTTGGCCGATAGCTCGGCGAGATCCTCGATGAGTGCGTCGAACATCGACTGATCGAAGAGATTCAGCGGCGGTTTGGCCAAGGTGAGGGTCGCGACCTCGGCGCCGCCATCGGTGGTTTCCCGAGTCAGCCTGGTGGCCTTCGTTTCACTCATTGGGAAAGACTAGGCTTATCCGCCCCGTCGGCTTCGCCGGCTGCCAGCCCCCGAGGCGTCGATCTGCCAGACTGAGTGAGTGACCAGGTCGGTATCGGAAAGCGGTTCCAACATCGAACTCGGTGGGTTCGAGCGGGATACGAACTACATCACTACCCGCATCACTGCCGACGGCCGCGACGGATATCCGGTCGAGCCGGGCCGCTATCGGCTGGTCGCAGCGCGGGCCTGTCCATGGGCCAATCGCACGCTGATCGTGCGCAGGCTGCTGGGACTGGAAGATGTCATCTCGCTCGGGTTGTGCGGGCCGACGCACGACAGTCTCAGCTGGACCTTCGATCTGGATCCGGGTGGGGTGGATCCGGTGCTCGGCATCCCCCGGTTGCGGGACGCGTACCTCGCGCGCTTCCCGGACTATTCGCGCGGCATCACGGTCCCCGCGGTCGTGGATGTCCCCACCGGGCAGGTGGTGACCAACGACTACGCGCAGATCACACTCGACTTCGCGACCGAATGGACCGCATTCCATCGCCCCGGCGCGCCACAGCTGTATCCGCGCGAGCTGCGGGCCGAGATCGACGAGGTGAACCTGGCCGTTTTCCGGGACGTCAACAACGGCGTCTACCGGTGTGGATTCGCTGGAACGCAGGACGCGTACGAGGCGGCCTACGATCGACTCTTCGCCGGGTTGGACCGGCTGTCCGAACGCCTCACCACCCAGCGCTACCTGGTGGGCGACACTATTACCGAGGCCGATGTGCGGCTGTTCACCACGCTGGTCCGCTTCGATCCGGTCTATCACGGCCATTTCAAGACCAACCGCTCCAAACTGACCGAAATGCCGGTGCTCTGGGCCTATGCGCGCGATCTGTACCAGACACCCGGATTCGGCGACACCATCGATTTCGACCAGATCAAAGCGCACTACTACCTGGTGCACGCTGATATCAACCCGACGCAGATCGTGCCCAAGGGTCCGGAGCTGACCGACTGGCTGATCCCGCATGGCCGAGAAGCGCTGGGCGGCAAACCATTCGGCGACGGCACTCCGCCGCCACCGCCGGCGCTCACGGAACGGGTCCCCGCGCTGCGCGAACCGGCGTGATCCAACCGACACGCCGGGAACCCGGCCGACCGGGTACATCGTTGTCATGACGAGTTGATGGCGGTCGGTGCAATAAGGTCGTTGCGTACGGGCGGAAGAGGAGGATATCGCCGTGTTCAAAGGCACGTTCGAGAAGACGGTGGTCCAGCTACTCGATACCGGGTCCCGGCTGCAGGCGCCCGCGGTCGCCAAGTACGTGGACCGGTTGCGGCGTTCGCATCCGTCGGAGAGTCCCGCGCAGATCATCGAGCGGCTGGAGAATCAGTACCTGCTCGCGGTCACCGGCAGCGGCGGCGCGGTCGGCGCGACGGCCGCGGTTCCTGGAGTCGGCACCATCGCGGCACTCGCGGCGGTCAGTGCCGAGACCACCTTCTTCATGGAGGCGTCCGCGGTATTCACGCTGGCCGTCGCGGCTGTGCACGGTATCTCCCCCGAGGACAAGGAGATGCGGCGGGCGCTGGTGCTCGCGGTCGTGCTCGGGGAGAGCGGGATGGAGATCGTCGAGAAGACGGTCGGTCATTCGGCGAAGAACTGGGGCACGCTGTTCGCCACTAAGATTCCGGGCCTGGCGAGCATGAACGATTCGCTGGTCAAGCGATTCATCATCCGCTTCATCACCAGGCGAGCCGCATTGATGGCCGGCAAGGTGGTGCCCGCCGGTATCGGCGCGGTGATCGGCGGCGTCGGCAACCGGGCGCTGGGTAAGACCACGATCAGCAACGCGCGCAAGGCATTCGGCCCCGCGCCGGTGATCTGGCCCGCCGATCGGCAGCTCATCGTCGACGCCGATCCACTGCCTGCCTTGGATCCGGTCAAGCCGCAACTCCCGACCACGCCGCGATGAGCTCGAGCCGACCGCTCGCCTTCTCCGTTCGCGGCCTGACCAAGCGCTACAACCTGGTCACCGCGGTCGAAAACGTGAGCTTCACCGTGCCGTCCGGGACCACTGCCGCCCTGGTGGGTCCGGCGGGCGCGGGTAAGACGACGATTCTGCGCATCCTGCTCGGTCTGCTCCAACCGACCTCCGGAACCGCCGCGGTCGGCGGGCCGGGCTCGCGGCGGCGCGGCGGATCCGCGGTTGTCGTCGGCGGCATGTTGCAGCCGCGTGGACTGCATCCGGCGCGTAGCGCACGTGATCATCTGCTGGTCTATGCGGCGGCCGCGGGTGTCGAGGACGCACGGGTCAACGACGTGATCCAGATGGTCTGCCTCGGTGCAGCGGCGAAGACGCGGGCGGGCGAGCTCTCGGCGGGGTCGCAGACCCGGCTGGCCCTGGCGACCGCGCTGCTCGGCGACCCGCAGCTGCTGATTCTCGACGAGCCCCTGGCCGGTCTCGACGCGGCCGAACGCGCCTGGCTGGCGGACTTCCTGCGCCGGCACGCACGCCGCGGTGGCTCGGCCCTGTTGTCCAGCGAAAGCCTGGCGAATGTGATTCCGCTGGCCGACAACATCATTGTCGTCAGCGAGGGTTCGGTGGTGTATCAGGGCACGCCCGCCCGACTTCGGCGCGGCCACCCCGATCGTCTGGTCGTGGCCGCATCGACGCCGATCGCACTCGCGACCATGTTGGCCGCACAGGGCTTCACCGATGCGGTAATCCGTCCCGACGGTCGCCTGGCCATAGCCGAGGCGACCGAAGCGCAGATCCGCGCGGCGGCGACGGCGGCCGGTGTACGTGTGGACGATATCGCCGCCGACCAGATCCACCCCGACCGCGTGCTCGCGTCATTGGTCAAACCGGCCCGCCAGCCCCGGCCCGCCCCCTACACCGGGATCGCACCGCAGCAACCGACTCCCCACGGGATTTCACGATGATCGCCGTTCTGCCGCCGGACCTCATTCCGGCCGTCAACTCCGAGGTCCGCAAGGTCAGCACGCTGCGCGCCAGCCGAATCCTCGCAGTCCTGCTCCCCGCGATCGCCCTCGTCGCGAGCACGGTGACCGCACTGCTCGCCGGACCCGCCGATCCGAAGTCCAATCCGGCCACGGGCACGGCAACCATCGGGCTGTATATCGGTCTCGCGGCCGCGATCATGGTGGCCGGTGCCTTCGGCGCACTCGGTGCCGGTGCCGAATACCGTTACGCCACCATGTCATCCACTGCACTGTTCACCCCGGACCGGGACCGGCTAGTCGCCGCGAAGTTCCTGGTCACCGCGGGTTTCGCGCTGGCAGCAACCGGCATTGTCGAACTCATCGCCCTCACCTGCCTGCTCGGTTTCGGCCGCGGCAAATTCGACTTCGGACTGCACTTACTGGCCGTTCTCGGCGGCGGCCTCCTCGCCGCGGTGTGCTGGTCCCTGATCGGCGCCGGTCTGGGATTGCTGCTGCGCACGTCCACCACGGCGGTCGTGGCGATGCTCGGCTGGCTGGTGATCATCGAACCCTTGATCTGGGTCGTGGCCAAGGCGATCGGTTTGGCCGGGGTGGTCACCGTGCTCCCCGGATCCGCCACCGTCAGCACCGTCGCCGTCGGTTCCTTCAAGGACAGCGACTTCCTGGCCCCCACGCCCGCCGCTCTGGTTGTCCTCATCCTTTGGACCATCGCCGCCGCGGGTGGGGCCTGGTGGATGCTGCGCACCCGCGACATCTGATCCGACCCCGGCCGCGGGGAACCAACAGGCCACCGCCACCTCGATCCGGAGACCGAGGCATCGGTGCTGGTAGCAAGCCGATCGCTGGCGCGCGGCCGGACCACCGTCATGGGGGTGCACCGACTGGGCACCGCCGCGCGAGCCGATTCGAATTGCCGTCGTGGCACGCGAACGCATCGCCGAAATCGGCCCGCGCGACACCCTGCTGGCAGCCGATGGTCACTATGCCCAGCTCTGGGCGGCGGCCAGCGAACCGGGGGGAATATTCTCGAATGAGGACGGGTCGTCATCTTTGGGATCGTGGTTGTCCGGTGGTCAGTCGGTCCGCTGATTTGCTGCTGGGCCTATCCTCAGAGAGGGCGCATCGGCGCGCATCCGCTGATCCCCGTGCCGGGCACGTCACAAACGTCGCAGCGCGAAGAACGAAATGAGGCGAACACCTGCTGTGAGCAGCTCAACTTCCCAGTTCGGACAGAACCAGTGGCTAGTCGATGAGATGTATCAAAAATACAAACAGGATCCATCTTCCGTCGATGCAAGTTGGCACGAGTTCCTCGCCGATTACACGCCCGAAGTCGCGGGTGATTCCGGTAACAGCGCCGCGCCCGCGGCTGCTCCCGCGCAGGTGGCCAACCCGGCCCCCGCCCCGGCCAACCCGGCTCCGGCCCCCGCCCCGGTGAACGCGGCCCCGGCCGCAGCGGCCCCCGCCCCGGCGGCGCCCGCGCCCGCCGCGCCCAAGCCTCCCGCGCCCGTGAAGCCCACCGCCCGCGCCCCGCAGACGACTCCTGCGCCGGCCTCGAATGCCGCGCCCACCTCCGGCGCGCCGAAGCCCGCAGATACCGCGACCGACGAGGCGAAGGTCCTGCGCGGCCCGGCCGCGGCCGTGGCCAAGAACATGTCCGCGTCGCTGGCCATCCCGACCGCGACCAGCGTGCGCGCCATTCCGGCGAAGCTGATGATCGACAACCGCCTGGTCATCAACAACCACCTGGCCCGCACCCGCGGCGGCAAGATCTCCTTCACCCACCTGCTCGGCTACGCGATCGTGCAGGCGGTCAAGTCGTTCCCGAATCTGAACCGGCACTTCGCCGAAATCGACGGCAAGCCCAATGCGGTCACCCCCGCGCACACCAACCTCGGCCTCGCCATCGACCTGCAGGGTAAGGACGGCAATCGCTCGCTGGTCGTCGCGGCCATCAAGGGCTGCGAGACCATGACCTTCGGGCAGTTCCACACCGCCTACGAGGACATCGTGCGCCGCGCCCGTGACGGCAAGCTCGGCATCGACGACTTCACCGGCGTCACCATCTCGCTCACCAACCCGGGCACCATCGGCACCGTGCACTCGGTGCCGCGGCTGATGCCCGGCCAGGGCGCGATCGTCGGCGCCGGCGCGATGGAGTACCCGGCCGAATTCCAGGGCATGAGCGACGAGCGCATCAACGAGCTCGGCGTCGGCAAGCTGATGACCCTGACCTCGACCTACGACCACCGCATCATCCAGGGCGCGGAGTCCGGCGACTTCCTGCGGACCATCCACAACCTGCTGATCAGCGACGAGTTCTACGACGAGATCTTCCATGGCCTCGGCGTGCCCTACGAGCCGGTGCGCTGGCGCAAGGACGTCAAGGAACGCGGCGTCGACAAGAGCACTCGCGTGCTCGAGATGATCGCCGCCTACCGCAACCGCGGCCACCTGATGGCGGACACCGATCCGCTGCGGCTGGTCAAGGACAAGTTCCGCAGCCACCCGGACCTCGATGTCACCCAGCACGGCCTCACCCTCTGGGACCTGGACCGCACCTTCGATGTCGCGGGCTTCCACGGCCAGGAGCGGATGAAGCTGCGCGATGTGCTCTCGGTGCTGCGCGATGCCTACTGCCGCCACGTCGGTGTGGAGTACACCCACATCCTGGAAACCGAGCAGCTGCAGTGGATTCAGGAGCGGGTCGAGCAGAAGCACGTCAAACCGACTGTCGCACAGCAGAAGTACATCCTGAACCGGTTGAACGCGGCGGAGGCCTTCGAAACCTTCCTGCAGACCAAATACGTCGGGCAGAAGCGCTTCTCGCTCGAGGGCGCCGAGGCCGTCATCCCGATGATGGACGCCGTGATCGACCAGTCCGCAGAGCATTCGCTCGACGAGGTCGTCATCGGTATGCCGCACCGCGGTCGCCTCAATGTGCTCGCCAATATCGTCGGCAAGCCGTACTCGAAGATCTTCACCGAGTTCGAGGGCAATATGAACCCGGCGGCCACCCACGGCTCCGGCGACGTGAAGTACCACCTCGGCGCGCGCGGCACCTACCTGCAGATGTTCGGCGACAACGAGATCGAGGTCTCGCTCACCGCCAACCCCTCGCACCTGGAGGCGGTCGATCCGGTGCTCGAGGGTCTGGTACGCGCCAAGCAGGACCTGCTGGACAAGGGCGACGGGCCGGAGGGCTTCTCCGTCATGCCGCTGATGTTGCACGGTGACGCCGCGTTCGCGGGTCAGGGTGTGGTCGCGGAGACGCTGAACCTGTCGGGGCTGCGCGGTTACCGCGTCGGCGGCACCATCCACATCGTGGTGAACAACCAGATCGGCTTCACCACCGCACCGGAGAACAGCCGCTCCACCGAATACTCCACCGACATCGCGAAATTCATCGGCGCGCCGATCTTCCACGTGAACGGTGACGACCCGGAGGCCTGCGACTGGGTGGCGCGTCTGGCGGTGGACTTCCGCCAGAAGTTCCGCAAGGACGTCGTGATCGACATGGTCTGCTACCGACGTCGCGGCCACAACGAGGGCGACGACCCGTCGATGACCCAGCCGGAAATGTATGACGTCATCGACACCAAGCGCTCGGTGCGCAAGGCCTACACCGAGAGCCTGATCGGCCGTGGTGACATCTCGCTGAAAGAAGCCGAGGACGCCCTGCGCGACTACCAGGGCCAGCTGGAGCGGGTGTTCAACGAGGTCCGCGAGTTGGAGAAGTACGTTCCGGAGCCGAGCGAATCGGTCGAGGACGACCAGCAGGTGCCGACGACCATCCTGACCGCCGTCGACAAGACGGTGCTGCAGCGCATCGGCGACGCCTTCCTCAATGTGCCGGACGGCTTCAGCGTGCACCCGCGCGTCAAGCCGGTGCTGGAGAAGCGGCGCGAAATGGCCTATGAGGGCAAGGTCGACTGGGCCTTCGCCGAACTGCTCGCCTTCGGCACGCTGATCGATGAGGGTCGCGCGGTGCGCTTGACCGGTCAGGACTCGCGTCGCGGCACGTTCACCCAGCGCCACGCGGTGATCATCGATCGCAAGACCGCCGACGAGTACACACCGCTGCACAACATCGGCAGCACCAACCCGGGTTGGTTCGCAGTGCACGACTCGGCGCTGAGCGAATACGCCGCCGTCGGCTTCGAATACGGCTACTCGCTGGGCAACCCGGACGCACTTGTGTTGTGGGAGGCGCAGTTCGGTGACTTCGTCAACGGCGCGCAGTCCATCATCGACGAGTTCATTTCCTCCGGTGAAGCCAAGTGGGGTCAGCTGTCGGAGGTCGTGCTACTGCTGCCGCACGGTCACGAGGGTCAGGGCCCGGACCACACCTCCGGTCGTATCGAGCGCTTCCTGCAGTTGTGCGCCGAGGGCTCGATGACGGTCGCCGTGCCGTCCACCCCGGCGAACTACTTCCACCTGCTGCGCCGCCACGCACTCGATGGCATCCGCCGCCCGCTGATCGTCTTCACCCCGAAGTCGATGCTGCGCAATAAGGCCGTGGTCTCGGACCTGAAGGACTTCACCGAATCGAAGTTCCGCTCGGTCTTCGACGAGCCCACCTACGAACAGGGCATCGGCGACCGCAATAAGGTCAAGCGCGTCCTGCTCACCAGCGGCAAGCTCTACTACGAGCTGGTCGCCGAAAAGGCCAAGCAGAAGCGCGAAGACGTTGCCATCGTCCGCATCGAGCAGCTCTACCCGCTGCCCAAGTTCCGCCTCAACGAGGCACTGGCGGGTTACCCGAATGCGACCGATATCGCCTGGGTCCAGGAAGAACCGGCCAACCAGGGCGCCTGGCCGTTCTTCGGCCTGAACCTCCCGGAGCTCCTTCCGGAGCGCTTCACGAAGCTGCGCCGCATCTCCCGCCGCGCCATGTCCGCTCCGTCTTCGGGCTCGTCCAAGGTCCACGCCGTAGAGCAGGCCGAAATCGTCGCCGAGGCCTTCGAGCCGACCGCGTAGTTTCGCACTGACCAGCGCCGGGCCGAATCCACTCTCTCCCAGAGTGATTCGGTCCGGCGTTGTTCTTACCCGGCTTCCGAATCGAACCGGAGTAGCAACCTCGCGGCGGCTAACCGCGAAGGGCGGCGGCCAGTGCGGGATTCAGTGCAAGAGCCAGGGCGAGTAGCGATTCGACCAAAAGGTCGACCAACTGTTCGCGAGTGACGACTTCGTGGCGGAGCCAGGTGAGGGTGGTTTCCTCGACAAAGGCGATCCAGCCGCGCATGGCGAGGATGAGGCGGGGGCGGTCGGTGGCCGGAATATCGACGGGCAGTTCGGTCAGGATGATGTCGATGATGGCGTTGCGGGTCTGGTCGACCAGCGGGAGTACCGCGGCACTCACACTGGCCGGGCCGCGCAGCAGTGATACGTACGAATTGCGGTTCTCGGCGACGTACTCGATAAACCGCTCGATCGAATCGCGCAGCATCTCGAAGACACCGAGCGAGCGGTCGGGCGTGATGCGGTCGAGCAGTTCGGCATTGGCGTGGCGGACGATCGCCAGTTGGAAGTCCTGCTTGGTCGGGAAGTAGTGGAAGAGCAGGCCGCGGGAGATCCCCGCCTCCTGCGCGATTTCGGTGATCGAGATGTCTTCGACGGCGCGGTCACCGAGCATCTTGGCGCCCAGGGTGATCAGTTGTCGACGGCGTTCTTCCGGGCTGAGCCGGGTGCGCTTGACCGTTTCCGCGGTGCCTCGACTACTCACGCGACCATCCTACTGAACGCTGGTCAATACTGTTGACTCATGCTCAGTAGCGCCGTAGTCTGCGTTATATGAGTCGCAAGGTTACAGACAAAGCTGTCGGCAACCGGCCAGCCCGCCACGTCAAGACCATCATCATCGGCAGCGGTTTCGCTGGTCTGGGCCTGGCGATCCGGTTGAGCAAGCAGGGCCGCAACGATTACCTCGTATTGGAACGCGGCAGCGATGTCGGTGGGACCTGGCGCGACAACACCTACCCGGGCGCGGCCTGCGATGTGCCGTCGCATCTGTACTCGTACTCGTTCGCGCTGAACCCGAACTGGTCGCGCTCGTTCTCGAAGCAGGGCGAGATCCAGCGGTACATCCAGGGCGTCGCGCGTGAGTACAACGTGCTCGACAAGCACCTGTTCAACTGCGATGTGACCGCGGCTCGCTGGAACAACGCCACCAACCTGTGGCATATCGAATCGACCCAGGGCAGCTTCACCGCCGACACCGTGGTCTCCGCCGTCGGCGCGCTCTGCGAACCCGCACTCCCGGATATCAAGGGCATCAACGGTTTCGAAGGCGAGATCTTCCACTCCGCCCGCTGGAACCACGACGCCGATCTAACCGGCAAGCGCGTCGCCATCATCGGCACCGGCGCCTCGGCCATCCAGATCGTGCCGTCCATTGCCCCGCAGGTCGCCCACCTGGACGTCTACCAGCGCACCGCGCCCTGGCTCCTCCCCCGCATGGACCGCCCGTACACCCTGCCGGAGCGCCTCGCCTTCCGGCACATCCCGGGCTTGCAGCGACTATCTCGCGCCGCCATCTACGCCGCCCGCGAAACCCAGGTCGTCGGCCTC
The DNA here is from genome assembly GCF_040674855.1 of Nocardia sp. NPDC049707. Taxonomy (NCBI): domain Bacteria; kingdom Bacillati; phylum Actinomycetota; class Actinomycetes; order Mycobacteriales; family Nocardiaceae; genus Nocardia; species Nocardia sp. NPDC049707. The sequence continues at coordinate 137,594 of NZ_JBFANN010000011.1, forward strand.
GCCAAGGTGCCCGCACTGATGCAGGCCTTCGAACTGATCGCCAAGGCCAAGCTGCAACTGGAGATCCGCGATCCGGAACTGCGCGCGAAGGTGACCCCGAACTTTCGGATCGGCTGCAAGCGCATGCTGATCTCCAACGACTACTACCCGGCGCTGAGCCGCCACAATGTGGACGTGGTCACCGACGGCATTGCCGAGGTGCGCGCGAATTCCATCGTCACCAAGGACGGCACCGAGCGCGAAATCGACGCACTCATCGTGGCGACCGGCTTCCACGTCACGGATTCACCGACCTACAACGCCATCTCGGGCAAGGACGGTCGCACGCTGGCGGAGGTATTCGACGAGATCGGCCAGCAGGGCTACAAGGGTTCGGCCGTCGCCAGCTTCCCCAATATGTTCTTCCTACTCGGCCCGAATGTCGGCCTCGGCCACACCTCGATGGTGTACATGATCGAATCGCAGATCAACTACATCGCCGACGCACTGGCCACCATCGATCGCCTCGGCCTTCGCACGATCGAGGTGAAGCGCGCCGTGCAGGACGCCTACAACAAGGACCTGCAGGGCAAATTGGTGCAGAGCGTGTGGAATACCGGCGGCTGTGCCAGCTGGTACCTGGACAAGCACGGCAACAACACCACGCTGTGGCCGGACTTCACTTTCGAATTCCGCAGGCTGACCAAGAATTTCGACGTCTCCGCCTATACGACGACGGCCGTCGACACCTCCCGAAACGATCTGAAAGTGGTGGCACAGTGAATGCAGCATCGCGAAGCGATTCCGTGCGGGGTGGCGGTCGGGCGACAGGTGGGCGCAATGACGCCTACTTCACAGGCAAAGTCTGTGTGATCACCGGGGCGAGTTCCGGCATCGGCCGCGCCCTTGCGGAAAATCTGGCCAGACGCGGCGCCAAACTCGCGCTCTCCGATATCGATACCGATGGGCTGGCCGAGACGGTGCGTCGCTGCGAGGCGTACGGGGCCGAGATCAAATCCGACCGGTTGAATGTGGCCGAGCGTGCAGCGGTGCTGCTGTACGCCGACGCCGTGCAGGCGCACTTCGGCACGGTGCACCAGATCTACAACAACGCGGGCATCGCCTACCACGGCGAAGTGATCCGCTCGGAGTTCAAGGACATCGAGCGCATCATGGACGTCGACTTCTGGGGTGTCGTCAATGGCACCAAGGCCTTCCTGCCACTGCTGATCGAATCCGGCGAGGGCCACGTCGTCAATGTCTCCAGCCTGTTCGGCCTCATCGCGGTGCCCGGCCAGAGCGCCTATAACGCAGCCAAATTCGCGGTGCGCGGATTCACCGAAGCACTGCGCCAGGAGATGCTGGTCGGCAAGCATCCGGTCAAGGTCACGTGCGTGCATCCCGGCGGTATCAAGACCGCGGTCGCCCGCAATGCCACCTACGCCGATGGCATCGACAGCCACAGTGCCGCATCGCTGTTCGACAAGAAGCTGGCCATTCACACGCCGGAAATGGCCGCGCAGACCATTACCGAGGGTGTCCGCAAGGGACACGGCCGCGTGCTGATCGGCTGGGAGGCCAAACTGCTCGACCTGTTCGTCCGGGTCACCGCCTCCGGCTACCAGCGCATCGCCGCCGCGGTGAACGGTCGCATCCTGCCCTGAACCGCGCTGCCCCAGCGCGAGAAATCAAGGAAAACCCATGCGTGACATCAATATTCCGCTACCCATCGCGCGGACGCTGCTGAGCCCGATCTTCCGGGTCACGCTGAACGCGCGGTTGCCCTGGCAGGTGCAGCGGGCGCTGCTCGATATCGGTTCGCGCGCACAGTTCCTGCCATCGGGCACGATCGTGCACCCGCTCCGGCTCGGCGGCCGACCCGCCGAACGGATCACCGCGCGCTCGGCCGGGCCGAACCTGAACGCCGGCGCTGTGCTCTACCTACACGGCGGCGGCTACGCGGTCGGATCACTTGCGACACACCGCTCGCTGGCCGCCCGATTGGCGCACGAAACCGGTTGCGCCGTCTATGTTCTCGACTACCGACTGGCACCGGAGCACCCGTACCCGGCCGGACTGGAGGACGCCGAATCGGCCTTCCTGGAGTTGGCCGGAAATATCGGCTACCGCCCCGAACAGATTGCGCTGTCCGGTGATTCGGCGGGCGGCGGATTATCGCTCGCCACCGCACAGCGGCTCATCGCCGAACATGGCTACACCCCGGCCGCGCTCGGCCTGATCGCGCCGTGGGTGGATCCGAATCAGATCCCGGACAAGTTCCGAGATCTGGTGATCAATCGACCGTGGTCGCGCGCGTGCGCCGCGGCCTATCTCGGTGCCGGGGACGGCACGGACACCGGCTACGCACCGCTGCACGGCGAACTGCGGGGTTTGCCGCCGACATATGTACAGGTCGATGTCAGCGAGCTGCTGCATACGCAATGTGCCGACTTCGTTACGGCACTGCGGGCAGCGGGCGTTCATGCGCAGTTTGCTGAGAGCAAGGGGCTATGGCATGTCGCGCAACTACAGGCCGCACTCGTCGGTCCCGCAGCGGCGGCGCTGACCGAAATGGCCGTTTTCCTGCGAGAAGCGGTCCAACCGGTCGCAATGCGCGACCTAGGATAGGTCTGCGAGCAGGCCGAGCTGACGTCCCGGTCACAGGTGTCGTAGATTACTGGCGAGTAAACCCACGTGGAAGGGCACTGATGCGAGAGTTCGAAGTCCAGGCTTCCTACACCATCCCGGAAGACGCGAACAATTCCGATAACGTCTTCCGGCACGCCGAGCAGTCGCCCGGCGCGGTGCTGTTCAACGTCACCAACGGTGCCACGTGGCGGGAAATCAAGGCCGCGGAATTCGCGAGAGCGGTCACCGATGTGGCCAAGGGCCTCATCGCCTCCGGTCTCGAACTCGGCGATCGCGTCGCCATCATGGCCCCGACCCGCTACGAGTGGGTGCTACTCGACTTCGCCATCTGGGCCGCCGGTGGCTGCACTGTCGCCATCTACGACAGCTCGGCCGCCGAGCAAGCCGAGTGGATTCTGCAGGACTCCGCCACCAAGCTGCTGGTGGTCGACAGCGATAGGCACCGCAAGGTTATCGATGAGATCGAGGCGGGTGCGCTGCCGGATCTCGAGGAGACCCTGCAGATCGACAAGGGCGCCGTCGACGACCTGATCGCGCGCGGCGCCGACCTCGACGACGAGATCGTGCACGCACGCCGCGCCGAGGTCAAGGCCAAGTCCCCGGCCACCCTGATCTACACCTCGGGCACCACCGGCCGCCCCAAGGGCGTCATGCTCTCGCATTCGAATCTGTACGCGGAGTCGAAGTCCGACCGGATCGCGCTGAACAGATACGTCGCCGAGGGCAAGAAGACGCTGATGTTCCTGCCGCTGGCGCACGTCTTCGCGCGTGCCGTCACGCTGGCCGCATTCGACGCCAAGGTGATCGTCGCGTTCACGGCCGACTGGTCCACCCTGGTCGAACAGTTCGGCAGCTACCGCCCGCACTTCATCCTCGCGGTGCCGCGCGTCTTCGAGAAGGTGTTCAACAGCGCCAAGCAGAAGGCGCACGACGGTGGCAAGGGCAAGATCTTCGACGCGGCCGCCGAGACCGCCATCGCCTACAGCCAGGCCCTCGACAACGGTCGGCCCGGCCTGCTGCTGACGCTCAAGCACACGCTGTTCGACAAGCTCGTCTACAGCAAGCTGCGGGTCGCGCTCGGTGGTCAGTGTGAGGCCGCGGTCTCCGGCGGCGGACCGCTCGGCGCGCGCCTCGGCCACTTCTTTCGCGGCGTCGGCGTCACCATCTACGAGGGCTACGGCCTCACCGAGACCACCGCGGCCATCACCGTGAACACCCCCGACAATATTCGGGTCGGCACCGTCGGCAAGCCGATCGAGGGCCATGCGGTCAAGATCGCCGAAGACGGCGAACTGCTGCTGCGCGGATCGGTTGTCTTCAATGGTTACTGGGGTAATCCCGAGGCCACCGAGGACGCGTTCACGGACGGCTGGTTCAAGTCCGGCGACCTGGGCGCCATCGATGGCGACGGGTACCTCACCATCACCGGGCGCAAGAAGGAAATCATCGTCACCGCGGGCGGTAAAAACGTGTCCCCGGGACTGATGGAGGATTCGCTGCGGGCCCATCCGCTGATCAGCCAGGTCATGGTGGTCGGCGACGGTCAGCCCTTCGTCGGTGCGCTGATCACTCTCGATCCGGAAGCGCTGCCGGGCTGGAAGGAACGCAACAATCTGCCCGTCGAGACCCCGATCGAGCAGGTGATCGAGAATCCGGCGCTGGTCGCGGAGATCAACGCCGCGGTCGCCGAGACCAATAAGAAGGTCTCGCATGCCGAGGCGATCAAGAAGATCCGCATCCTGCCCGTCGACTGGACGCAGGAGACCGGTGAGCTGACGCCGAAGATGTCGCTGAAGCGGGCCGTGGTGATGAAGCAGTACGCGTCCGAGGTCGAGAAGATCTACAGCTGACGCTGGTTGTGCGAGGCGCCGTCCGCGGATTGCGGGCGGCGCCTTTGTGTTTCACAGGTAGCGCTCACTGCGAGCGTCCAGGAAATTGGCGATCAGCGGCGCGATCTCCGGAACGGTGCGGTAACCGAGTTCGCGTCGCGCGGTACTACCAGCGGCACAAGTCCGCGGACTGACGATCACGTCACCGATTGGTCATACTTGCCGACCGCGCCCGGCAGTAGGCTCGGATCATGGCTGAACTGCGCTTTCGGGTGGCGGCGGGCATTGTCTCGGCCGGTCTGGCACTCGGCTTGGCCGAACTCGTCGCCGCTGTCACCGGCCCCGACAGCGCACCCGCGAACGCCCTCGGCTCGACCGTCATCGACCACACCCCGGACGGCCTGCGCGAATGGGTCATCCAAACCTTCGGCACCAATGACAAGACCCTGTTATTCGCCTGCATGGCGCTCATGGCCGTACTGGTCGCCGGATTCATCGGAGCCATCGAACGAACAGATCATCCCCGAGGATCCTGGCTCTTTGCCGCCCTCGGCCTGCTCACCGTTGCCATCACCATCGGCCGCACCGGATTCTCCGCCGCCTGGCCCACCATAATCGGCGTCGCCGCAGGCATTTACGTCCTTCGCGCCCTGACCGACCGCATCGACGACGCAGCGGCCGCCGCGCACGCCCCTACCCGAGTGCGTGCTGCACCGGAAGCCGCACCCAGCAGCGACACAACGAGCCGGCCGCAAACCCCGGCCTCGAGTTCGGCGCAGCCCGCAACGCCGAAAACCGCTGCTACTGAAGCCGACTCAGCCAGTCCGAGGGCTCCGACCACACCTGGGACAACCAGACCTGCGACCCAGGAACCTATGGTTGATGCGGCAGGATCTGTTGCCGGGCCGCAGCGGCGACAGGTGTTGTGGGGCATTGTGATTACGGGTGGGTTGGGGTTGCTCAGCGGGGTTGGCGGGCGGCTCATCGGGGCACAGCGGCGGGATGTTTCCGGTGAGCGGGCGGCGATTCAGTTGCCGGAGCCGAGTGGACCAGCGGTTTCGCTCGCACCGGATGCGGATTTGAAGCTGCCGGGGCTGACGCCGTATCTGACGTCCAATAGCGACTTCTATCGGATCGATACCGCGCTGATCGTGCCGCAGGTATCCGTTGACGATTGGTCCTTACGGATCCATGGGATGGTGGATCACGAAATCCAGCTCAGCTGGGGCGATCTCGCCAAGCGCACACCGGTCGAAACCTTGGTGACGCTGGCGTGTGTATCGAATCCGGTCGGCGGTGATCTGATCGGCAATGCGAGCTGGCGCGGCTACCGCCTGGACGAACTACTCGCCGAGGCCGGACCGCATCCGGACGCCGATATGGTCCTGTCGCACAGCATCGACGGTTTCACCGCGGGCAGCCCGCTGGCCGTACTCACCGACGGCCGCGATGCGCTGCTCGCCGTCGGCATGAACGGCGAACCCCTCCCGGTCGCACACGGCTATCCGGCCCGACTGGTCGTCCCCGGCCTCTACGGATATGTCTCCGCCACCAAATGGGTGACCGAACTGGAGATCACTCGCTTCGATCGCGCCACCGCCTACTGGACCCGCCGCGGCTGGTCCGCCTATGGCCCCATCAAAACCGGCGCCCGCATCGACACCCCGCGCGCCCGCACCACATTGCAACCGGGCAGCACCGCGATCGCCGGCGTCGCCTGGGCCCAACATCGCGGCATCCGAGCCGTAGAAGTCCAAATCGACGACGGCCCATGGCAACCCGCCCGGCTGTCCACCGAACAATCCATCGACACCTGGCGCCAGTGGGTCTACGACTGGAACGCCACCTCCGGCCCCCACACCATCCGCGCCCGTGCCACCGACGGCACCGGCGAAACCCAAACCGAAGCCCGCGCCCCCGTAGTCCCCGACGGCGCCACCGGATACCCCTCCGTCACCATCCAGGTCAGCTGACGACTACCAGTGCGCTAGATTTTTGCCAGGCGCGCGCTCGCCAGCCTGTTGCGCTGGCCACGAATAGGATCGAGCCCGGTAGTCGTTGCCGGTCCCAAGGAGCGCAGCATGTCCGCCGTATTCGATTGGGCGCGGGAAGAGAACCCACAGCCTGAGCCGATCACGGTAGAGATCTGGAAGGAGCTTCCCGAGGATTTCTGTCGCCTTGTCGAAGTGGTGAATGGCGAAGCAATCCGGCCGGAATCACCGAGCCGACCGGTCTGGCCCGCTGACGTGCGATGCCCCGTGCGCGAATTGCGCACGGGGCACCCAGAACTCAGACGCCCACGGTGTCGGCCTTGGCCAGGTCGGTTTTCGGGCCGGATGCGGCGGATTGGCCGTGGCGGATGAACAGGGCCGACGCGAGTACACCGATCAGAAGGATACCTGCGGGGAGCAGGACGGCCTGGCTGAGGGCCGTGCTGAAGGCGTCCTTGACGAATTCCGGGATGGGGCCTTGGCCCGCACCGCCTTCGGTGATCTTCCCGTCGCCGAGGCCGTTGGCGTTCATGCGGCCCGCGATCAAGGCGCTGATCGCGGCGCTACCGAGTACGGAGCCCACCTGACGGGTGGTGTTGTAAACACCCGCGCCCGCACCGGCCTGCTCGATCGGCAAGTTGTGCGTGGCGCTGGACGCCAGCGGTGCCCAGATGCAGGCATTGGCGAAACCGGCCAGCGCGGCCGAGAGCAGGAACCACACCAGCGAGGAATGCGGTGTCATCACAGCCGCGAACCAGAAGATCGAGGCCGAGAATCCGATGAATCCGATGGTCGGCACGATACGCGGGTGCAGCCGGTCGGAGATCTTGCCGATGATCGGCGCGAAGATTCCGGTGACGATCGCCATCGGTGCGAATACCAAGGCGGACTTGGTCGGTGACATCTCCCGCACCGCCTGCAAGTAGAAGTACGACGGCACCATCATCGAGGTGACCGCGGCCCCCATGGCCGCGATGGCCACATTCGACAGCGTGAAGTTGCGATCACGGAACAGCCCCAACGGCAGCAGCGGTTCGCCGGTATTGCGCGACTGGTTCACCAGGAACACCGCGAGCACGACCACACCTGCGCCGATCATCAGCCAGATGCGCGGCGACCAGTCGTAGGTATTGCCCTCCTGGATACCGAACACCAGTAGGAACAGGCCGACACCGCTGAGTACCACACCCGGGATGTCGAACTTGTGCTCATGCGTCGGCAGCGCCGGAACCAGCCAGACCGCGAGTGCGAAGGCGACGATGCCGACCGGAACATTGACGATGAAGATCCACTCCCAGCCGAGCCCGTCGACCAGCACACCGCCGAGGATCGGACCGACCAGCGTGGCGAGACCGGCGACACCACCCCACAGCCCCATGGCCGCACCACGCTTGTCCGGCGGGAAGGTCCTGGTGATCACCGCCATGGTCTGGGGCGTCATCAGCGCGGCGCCGAGCCCCTGGACGGCCCGCGCGGCGATCAGCATCGTGATCGATCCGGACAGACCGCACCACAGCGAGGTGGCGGTGAAGACGGCCAGTCCGATCAGATACAGGTTCTTCGGCCCGTAACGATCGCCGAGCCGACCGGTGACCAGCAGCGGCACCGCATAGGTCAGCAAGTAGGCGCTGGTCACCCAGATGACCTGGGAGATATCGGCCTGCAGATCCTTCATGATCGCCGGATTGGCGACCGCGACAATGGTCATATCCAGCAGGATCATGAAGAAGCCGACAACCAGCGCGAACAGCGCCAGCCACGGATTACGTTGGGTGGTCATGAATTCGGTTCCTATCTCGGATGTCTGTCCCGGCTGACGCAGGATGGCGAAGAAGCGAATCGGGGGCTGCGCACACCGGTACACATCACGGCGGTGCAGCACTGGTCTGACCCCAACGGCGCGGCACCGGAGGTCGTTCGGAATCTTCTCGGTCGGACGTAGGGTGCTGACGTTCGGTGACGCGGACGCCGGTGGCGGGGTCGTATTCGTCCCACTCCATCTCGCCGCTGTCCAGTTCGGTGATCAGGTTGTCGACCCACGTGATCTCGGCCGCGATGGTGGCACGCAGATACGGGAGCACGATCCAGTAGCGCCGTGGCACGGCGTGCATACCCGCCCATTGGCTCATGATGTCGACATCGGCGAGGTCCTGCGCCAACCGCTCGACGCGCTCCCGCAATAGCGCGAGCACTTCCGGCGCGGGCAGGTTGTGCGCCTCGGCGAGCGCGACCGGGAACATCGGGTACTCCCGCGCGGGATTCCGTAGGATTTCGGCGATTCGGGAACGCAGTGTCTCCCGACCGATTTCGGTGATCCGGTAGGTGGTGCGCTCCGGCCGGTTCCCGTCCCGGTCGACCCCCTCGGCCAGCACCAATCCCTGGTCGGCCAATCGCGTCACCGTGTGATAAAGCGAGCCCGGCCGCACCTTCACCAGCATGTCCTCCCGGCGAGCGATCAGCAGCTGATACGCCTCATAGGGATGCATGGGCCGCTCTTCGAGCAGCGCGAGCACGGCGATCGCCAATGGCGTCACCGATGGGCGCGTCTGCTGCCCCATTTTTCGGTCACCTCCTGCACAACGCTCGCGGATGCGAGCGCGAATCTCCGAAGCACGCACGATAGTCAGGACCATCGACATACTCCGCATCAAATATTCCACGTGGAATATACGGCGCGGAGCAGTTGGCCCGCAAGACCGCGATATCGAGCGGAATTGTGATCGGCGACATAGCAAACGGCCCGAGCGCGAACCGCTCGGGCCGTGGTGACCAGGGATTTTCAGAGCGCGTGATCGTCCAACCAGGTGCGTGCCACCTCGGCGGCACCGGCACCTTCGCGAACCTCGCGCATCATCTGCGCCAAGTCATCGGTCGTGAGCTCACCCGCGACGTAGTTCAGCTTCCGGATCTGCCGATCGTCGAGCAGCCCCTTGCGGTAGACCGCGAGCACATTCTCGGCCCGCACCGCGTAGTCGCTATCGGCGAGGACCGTCAGCCCGTCGGTCGCACCGGGAACCAGCGCGGGCGGCCCGGTCAGGATTCCGGCCTGGATTTCACCGTCCAGCAATGCCTTTCGCAGCCCCGTCGCATCGGGATAGGGCCTGGTATCGGCGAAATCACAACCGGCAATCCGCACGGGCGCCGCGGTGTGCAGCACACCGGAAACCGGTGCGACCCCGGCATGGATTTCGCCGCAGCGCGCAGCGAGCGCACCGATCGAGCGCACGTCCTTACCCGCGGCTTCGGTCAGCAGCACCCGGGCTCGCATGTCCGTGCCATCGGCCGGATCGGAAACCGCCAGCCCCTCGGGCAGCGACCGACTCAACTCCTCGGGCACCGACCGCCGATCGGGTGCGGACGTGTCCGCGACATCGGTTGCCACCTCGGGCTTGCGGGCCTGCGCCCCGGCATTCAGAAAGGTGAGTAGTTCGCCGCCGTGTTCACCGACCACCGTCACGGTGCCCGCGTCCAACGCGGCCAGATAGTCCGCGCGACTGCCGAGATCGGCGATGACCGAGGTGCGCGCACCGGCCCGCGCCAACGCACCCGCATAGATTTGCGCAAGCAGATTTGATTCCATCGAATCGCCCGCGCCGACCGCTATCGTCGGGCCCGGATCGTCGCTTCCACAGGAAACCGCCAGCCCGAGGGCTGTGACGACCACGATCCGTGCCAGCATCCGCCTCGACGCGGCCAACCCCATCCGGCGACACCAACCTTCGGTAGTGAACAAGAACTCCATGCAGCGGGCAGTATGAACAACCAGAATGTACCGGGTGGCCGTGCGTGCACGGCCGCTCGCATCGCTCGTCATGCCGGAAGGACTCCAGTGAAAACCACGATCAACCCCGATGCCGCGCGGCACGGGCGGTTCGCGCTGCGGCTGACGCTGCGCGCCGCCCGCATTCTCGTCGCCGCCGCGGCGCTGGCCGCCGCGATGATCCTGTCCGCCTGTGGGAATTCCGACCCGCTTGCGGCCAAGGGCAATTGCGAGGGTGACGGGCTGACCGTCGGCTCGGCGAACTTCCCGGAGTCCGAGACGGTCGCGAATATCTACGCGGAAGTGTTGCGTGTCAACGGATTCACTGTCGACACCAAACTCAATATCGGGAGCCGCGAAGCCTACATCCCGGCACTGCGCAAGTGCGCGATCTCGGTGATCCCGGAGTACAACGGCAACCTGCTGCAGTACCTGGACAAGAACACCACCGCAACCACTTCCACCGATATCGACACCGCGCTCACCACGGCACTGGGTTCTACCGGTTCGGGCTCCGATCTCGCCATCGGCACCCCGGCCCCCGGCCAGGACTCGGACGCGGTCGTGGTCACCAAGGCCACCGCCGAGCGCTGGAACCTGCACAGCATCGCCGACCTTGCCGCGCATTCGGCCGAGGTGAAGTTCGGTGCGCCCGCCGAATTCCAGGAGCGCGCGGGCGGTCTGCCCGGTCTGAAGAAGAACTACAACCTGGATATCGCCGCGAACAATTTCGTGCCGATCGCCGACGGCGGCGGGCCCGCGACGGTGCGCGCGCTGGTCGAGGGCACGGTCACCGCGGCCAATATCTTCACCACCTCCCCGGCAATCGCACAGAACAATCTTGTGGTGCTGGAGGATCCGAAGCACAACTTCCCCGCCCAGAATGTGGTGCCGCTGTTCAACACCGCCAAGAAGACCGATAAGGCACTCGCCGCGCTCAATGCGGTCTCCGCGAAACTGACCACCGACCAACTGGTGAAGCTCAACGAGGCGGTCTCCGGTAGCAGCAAGACCGAGCCCAAGGCCGCAGCACAGCAATGGGTCGCCGCCCAAGGGCTGAACACGCCGACCGGGTAGGAGCCAGCGTGTCCGATATCGAATTCAGCCGTATCAGCAAGACCTATCCGGACGGCACCCACGCCGTCTCCGAACTCGATCTGCGCATCGAATCCGGCTCGTTCACCGTCTTCGTCGGACCGTCGGGCTGCGGCAAGACCACGTCGATGCGCATGATCAACCGGATGATTACGCCCAGTTCGGGCACCATCACCGTTGACGGTGCGGATATTTCGACGATGAATCCGGTCGAGCTGCGGCTCGGTATCGGATACGTGATCCAGAGCGCCGGACTTCTGCCGCATCGGACGGTCGTCGACAATGTCGCGACCGTGCCTGTGCTGCAAGGGGTTCGGCGCCGCACGGCCCGCGCGGCCGCACTCGAGGTGCTGGACCGGGTCGGGCTGGACCGATCGCTGGCCACCCGTTATCCGGCCCAGCTCTCGGGCGGACAGCAGCAGCGGGTCGGGGTGGCCAGGGCACTGGCCGCCGATCCGCCGGTGCTCTTGATGGACGAACCATTCAGTGCGGTCGATCCGGTGGTGCGCGAGGAGTTGCAGGCCGAAATGGTGCGGCTGCAAGCCGAATTGCACAAGACCATTGTGTTCGTCACCCATGACATCGATGAGGCGGTGAAGCTCGGCGATCGGCTCGCGGTATTCGGACCGGGTGGCATCCTCCAGCAATACGACGAACCCCAGCACGTACTCGCCGCGCCCGCAACCGATTTCGTGGCCGATTTCGTCGGACGCGATCGCGGCTATCGCGCACTGTCGTTCCGCAAGGCGGATAGCCTGACACTGCACGAGATTCACACCGCCACCGAGCCCGAACTCGCCGATTTGCGCCTGGACCGGGGCGAATGGGTATTGGTGGTCACCGATTCCGGTATTCCGCGCGGATGGATCGATGTCACCGGCGTCGAGGGCATTCGAGCCGGGCGGGCCTTGCACGACAGCATCGCCGCCGGTGGATCACTCTTCCCGCCGGACGGCGATCTCCGGCAGGCGCTGGACGCGGCGATTTCCTCGCCGTCGGGAATCGGTGTCGCCGTTGACGATTCCGGCGCCACGCGCGGCGGCATCCGGGCTCCCGAGGTACTCGAGCAGCTCGCGGGGCAGCGCACGGCGGAGGACGACACGCGCAATCGGCACTTCTTCGAAACCGAAAGCGCATGAAGTATCTGATCGACAACTTCTCCGAGATCATGGGTTTCACCAGGACTCATCTGTATCTCGCATTGGTGCCGCTGCTGCTCGGGCTGATCATCGCGATTCCAATCGGCGCGTTGGTGCGCCGGATCTCCTGGCTGCGGCGCGTCACGGTGGCGGTGGCCAGCCTGTCGTACACGATTCCGTCGCTGGCCCTGTTCGTGATCATTCCGCCGCTGGCCGGGATCTCGACCATCGATCCGCTGAATGTGATCATCGCGCTCACCGTGTATTCGACGGCGCTGCTCGTGATCGCGGTGCCGACGGCGCTGGATTCGGTGTCGCCCACCGTGATCGACGCCGCCGACGCGGTCGGCTTCAGTTCGCTGCGACGCACCGTGACCGTCGATATGCCGTTGGCCATACCGGTTTTCGTCTCCAGCCTGCGAGTCGTGGTGGTCACGAATATCGCCATGGTTTCGGTCGGCGCATTGATCGGTGTCGGCGGGCTCGGCAAACTCTTCACGCAGGGCTATCAGCGCGACTATCCGGACGAGATCATCGCGGGCATCATCGTGACGCTGGCGCTGGCCCTGATCTTCGACCGCCTGGTGTACGCCATCGGGCGCTGGGCGACCCCGTGGACGCGTGCGGACGCCAGGACCGCGAAAGGCGCTGTGGCATGAACCTATTCATCGATGCCTGGCACTACTTCACCGACGGGGCGAACTGGAGCGGCCCGGCGGGTATCCAACACCGCATCGCCGAGCACCTCTGGTACAGCTTCCTGACGGTTGTCGTCTCCGCGGCCGTCGCGGTCCCACTCGGGCTGGTGATCGGGCACACCCGGCGTGGTTCCGCATTGCTGGTCGGATTCGCCAATGCCATGCGCGCCCTACCAACCCTCGGCCTGCTCACATTTCTGGTGCTCGGCCTCGGGCTCGGCCTGATTCCACCGCTGCTCGCGCTGGTCACGGTCGGCATTCCGCCGCTGTTGGCCGGTGCCTATGCCGGTATCGCCAATGTCCCGGCCGATGTCGTGGACGCCTCGCGCGCCATGGGCATGACCGAGCGCCAGATCCTCTTCCGCGTCGAGGTCCCCAATGCGCTGCCGATCCTGCTCACCGGCCTGCGTGGGGCCACCTTGCAGGTCATCGCCACCGCCACTATCGCGGCCTTCGTCAATCTGGGCGGCCTCGGTCGCTATATCTTCGACGGCATCGCCATCTACCGCTACGATCGCGTCCTGGTCGGAGCCCTGCTGGTCGCGGTCCTCGCCATGCTCATGGACGGCCTGTTGGCGTTCGCAGTCTGGGCCAGCGCACCCGGCACCGGCCGCCTGCGCCGCACCCCGCAACTCCCTGTCACCCCCGCCGGAATCCTGCAGACCAGCAGCTGAGGCCGCGGACGCATTGACCATTGATGTGACATGGGTCACGATGTGACGTGCCGCAGGAGTTTGCTTCGCGGATGCTCGACGCACGATCGCGGAGTGCGCACCTGCGGGATCACTCATCCGAGACCAGGAGGCGTACCGTGAACAGCCGCTCTATGAAAGCGCGCGACATCATGCACGAAAACGCGGAGTGGATCCCCGCGGATGAAACGCTGGATCGGGCCGCGCAGGTGATGCGCAGGCTCGATGTCGGCGCACTGCCGATCGGCAGCGACGACCGGCTCGTCGGCATGCTGACCGACCGCGACATCGTCGTGAAATGCATTGCGATGGGCCATGATCCGAGCAAGGTACGGGCCGGAGATCTGGCCCAGGGCACGCCACGCTGGGTATCGGCCGACGCCGATGTCCGCGAGGTTCTGGACATGATGGAGCAGGATCGGATCAAACGGCTCCCGGTGATCGACGCGAAGAAGCGACTCGTCGGCATGATCTGCGAATCCGATATCGCCAGGAATCTCAGCGACCGCGAAATCGCCGAGTTCGTCTCGGCCGTCTCCATTCCGCACTGATCAACCCGCACAACGCAATACGGGGCTGCGCACCCTGGTGCGCAGCCCCGCATTTCCGGGTCGAGTTACGCGACGCCCTCCGCGCGGGCGGCGGCGGCCACGGCCTCGGCGACGGCCGGTGCGACGCGCGGATCGAGCGGGCTCGGCACGATCTTGTCCGGACCGAGTTCATCGGCGACCACGCTGAGGATGGCATCAGCGGCGGCGATCTTCATGCCCTCGGTGATACGGCGCGCGCCCGCGTCCAGCGCGCCCTTGAAGACGCCCGGGAATGCCAGCACGTTGTTGATCTGGTTCGGGAAATCGCTGCGCCCGGTGGCCACGATCGCCGCGTACTTGTGCGCGACATCGGGGTGGATTTCCGGATTCGGATTCGACATGGCGAACACGATCGACTCCGGCGCCATCGAGGCGATCAGTTCCTCGGCGATGGTGCCCGCGGAGAGTCCGAGGAACACATCGGCGCCGTCCAGCGCCTCGGCCGCGCCACCGACGAGTCCGCGCGGGTTGGTGCGCTGCGCCAGTTCGGACTTCACGTCGTTGAGGTCGCCGCGCTCGCGGTCGATGATGCCCTTCGAATCGAGCACGATCACATCCTTGACGCCCGCGGCGAGCAGGATGTTCGTGCACGCGACACCGGCGGCACCGGCGCCGGACACCACGACCTTCAGACCATCGATGTCACGGCCCTGCACCTTGGCCGCGCCATTGAGGGCGGCCAGCACCACGATGGCGGTGCCGTGCTGGTCGTCGTGCATGACCGGGCAGTCGAGGGCCTCGATGAGCCGCTGCTCGATCTCGAAGCAGCGCGGTGCCGAGATGTCCTCCAGATTCACCGCGCCGAAGCTCGGGCGCAGCCGGACGATGGTCTCCACGATCTCGTCGACATCCTTGGTGTCCAGGACGATCGGGATCGAGTTCAGTCCCGCGAACTTCTTGAACAGCGCCGCCTTGCCCTCCATCACCGGCAGCGAGCCACGCGGGCCGATGTCACCGAGGCCGAGCACCGCGGTGCCGTCACTCACCACGACCACCAGGCGGTCGGTCCAGGTGTAGCGCTTGGCCAGCGCGGCGTCCTCCGCGATGGCCAGGCTGACCTTCGCGACACCGGGGGTGTAGGCGATGGAAAGGTCGCGCTGGGTATCCAGCGGCGCGGCGAGCTCGACCGATAGTTTGCCACCGAGATGACCTGCAAAAATCTCGTCGTGCGTGATTTCGGAAAGGCTTGCAGTGGCATTCGGTGCGTCAGTCACAGGTGACACGATTTCACTCCTGCTCGGGTCGGACAAACCGGGGACGGGTTACCGCCGGGTAGTTGGTAGTAGGTGATTCATACGCTCATCGAGTGCGCTGACCGGGACGTTTCGGGTTGGACCGCAGGCGTCGAAGTCCGACGGTCCGATACCGAAATATGGATCGGCACTGATCCGCAGAGCGACGGGCGGACGGGTGCGTCCGTACAAAATGTGCGGGGGGATCATCAGGTCGCGACGGTGCGTCGCGAGGCGGTGATCGCCGGTATTCCCCAACCCGGCGGTGGCATAGGCGGGAATCCGCAACATTCTGCCAGCCGGGACGACGCATTGCCAAACCGGCGTGTCGTCTCCCGACTCGGTACCGGCCAGGCGCAGTCCGATGGCGGCGAAAACCACACTGCCAGTTGACTATTCGTTACATTGCAGCATCGTCCAGGCGCGTTGCGTCGGATGTTGAACGCTCGCTGGAGACCCAGGCTGAGGCCAGGCGGTGGTCCACGAGCAGACCTGCGGAGTAATACGTCAGGTCTCGGGAACGTTTCGACATGTTCCTGGGAACGGTAAGCAGAAACTCGCGGTTTCGCGGCCCGGCTGCGGTCTCCGGTGAGCTGTCCCAACGGCAGCGGAGAACTCCGGCCGCGCCGCGGGCTCGGGCACCATACCGGCGACCGCCTGGCGTGGATCTGACCGTACCCACACCGTCTCGAGTCCGCCGGAGGTCAGCCGCACCCGCCAATCGGCCGCGGCACTGGGATGATCAGTGCGCCGGTGCATTCCGCGACTCTCCGTCCGCGCGAGCGCACTGTATTTGGTCCAGCGTGCCACCGCGAGCAGCGCCGCCGCCTGCCTGGCCCGCAACCGATCCACCCCGAATCCGCCGAGGTCGAATTCGGCGCCCGGCCACATGGCGTCGAGTTCGCCGATGCTGTCGCGCAAACTCCCGGCGCTGCGCCAGTAGCTGCGCCGCAACGGCAGCGTGTGTTCCTGCACCAACCCGACCACCGCGCGCGGATCGATGCGGGCCACCGGATTCAGTCCCGCACCGGGGACCGCACGCACCGGACCGGTCATGCCGCGCCCGCGCGCGCACCGCGCGGCACCTTTACCGGCCCACACGCCCGAGGCGATGGCCCACGCTCCGCCCGGACCGCCGAAGCTGCTGACCGCGCCGGTGATCGGCTCGCGCGTCATCACATCGCCCGCGCCGTAGAGTCCGGCCACGGTGGTCGCGCAGTCCATTCCGGCTATGCACAACCCACCGGTCCCACGGACCGTGCCCTCGAGCACCGCGCGCAGCGGGACCCGACGGGTGTGGTCGACCAACCCCTGTCTGGCGAGCCAGCGCCGAACCGGGTACGGCACATCTTCCAAGGCCGCGTAGATTCGGCGGCCATCCGCCATCGCGGTGAATGCCGCGGAGCGATGACCGGTGATCTCCGCGCCGGATTCGTCGTAGAGCGTCGCGAAATGCAGGGCCAGCCCGAGACTGATGGGGGCGTCGCGCGGAGTGGGGACAACCGGCGCGAGACCGTACGCGCAGGAGAATTCCATCCCCGACAGTTGCGCGCCCGCCTCGGCGGCGAACAGCAATCCGTCGCCGGTATCCACATCGGTGCCCGCGCCGCCGGAGAGGAACGCGCAACCGCCGGTGGCCACGACGACCGCCCCGGCTCGGATGGTCCAGGTCCGAAAGCTGTTGCGCGACTGCACACCGACCGCACCGGCGACCGCGCCATCGCGATCGACGAGCAGTTGCAGGGCGGGATGATGATCGAGAATGCGCACCCCGGCTTCGAACAGGTTGCGGCGCATCCGGCGCAGATAGCTCGCGCCGTCCAGGCATACGCGGAGTGCCGCTCCCCCAGTGCCCGCACCCGGAAACCGGTAGCCCCACGCCACCAACTGTTCGACCCGCCGATGCGTTTCGTCGAGTACGCGCAGCATCCACTCCGGTTCGCCGAGCCCGCCGCCGTGCGCGTACGCGCGCCGCACCGCCTCATCCCGCGCGGACCCCGGCGGGATATTCCAGAGCGAGGTCGTCCCGGTAGCAGTCGGCCCGCTCGCGCCGCAGCGGCTCTTGTCCACGAGCGCCACCCGAGCGCCCGCGGTGGCGGCGGAGATGGCGGCCCAGACCCCGGCGGGACCGCCGCCGAGGACGAGCACATCCGTCTCGAATTCCGTCACAAAGAGAAATGTTCGGCCACAATTCACGTGGCCGCAACCTTTCCGGATATATCAGCTCCACCACTGCGTCCAGAGCAATATTCCGCCGACAATGAAAACGACCATCGATCCGGAAAAAGCGGCGAAACCTCGATGTCGATCCGAAAAAATCTGTGCGCCGATGCCGATCGCTGAGGTTGCGACATGCCAGGTCACCGATTCGCCGCCGGGTCCGGGAAAGCCACGCCGAGCAGCGATAACCGCGGTACCGACAACGACGAGGGCCAGCACGAACATCCCACCGGCGACAATTCCGCTGAGTCCGCGCAGCACTCTCACGAGGCGATCACCGGCACACCTGTCGCTTTGCCCGCGAGTTCCTCGAATTGCGCGGGATCGGTGGTGAATTCACCGAGCCGGATGGTTTTGTTGGAGCCGTGATAGTCCGACGATCCGGTGCTGATGAGGCCGAGTTCGGCGGACAACTCCGTCAGCAGGGCACGATCGGCCGCAGAATGGTCCGGATGATCGATCTCGAGCCCGCCGAGTCCGAGCGTGGCCAGTTCCCGAATATCGTCGATCGCCAGCAGCCGTCCGCGCTTACGTGCCCGGGTATGCGCGAGCACGCTGACCCCGCCCGCGGCCGCGATCATTTCGACGGCCCGGCGCAGCGGTGTATCCGCCTTCTCCGCGTAGTAGCGGCCGTGCGGGGCCAGCAATTCGGTGAAGGCCGCGTCCACGGTCGGCACCACACCGGCCGCGACGAGTGCGCGTGCCAGATGAGGGCGGCCGGCCGACGGCCCCGCCGAGGCCAGGACCGCGTCCGGATCGATGGGTAGTCCGTCGTCGCGCATCCGCTCGGCCATCGCGCGCAACCGCTCGACCCGTTCGGCACGCAAGCGTTCCCGCTCATCGGCGAAACACCGATCGGTCGGATCGAAGAGGTATGCGAGCAGATGCACCGGGACCGGCCACCCGTCTTCACCGAGTCCGATACACGACATCTCCATGCCGCGCACCAACGTCAAACCCTTCGGTAGCGCCTCGGTGGCCTCGGCCCACCCGGCGGTGGTGTCGTGATCGGTGATCGCGACGACGTCCAAACCGGCTGCTGCCGCGTTCCGGACGAGTTCGGCCGGGGTATCGGTGCCGTCGGACGCGGTCGAATGGGTATGCAGGTCGATGCGCACGCCTTCTTTCATACCGTGCGCTCGCACGGCGCACGCACGCGCACGCGACGTAGCATCAACCCGTGCCATCTATTCCGCCGCTACCGTCGTTTCGCGGCTCGGGCCGGGCGCACACGCCGCTGCCCCACATCCCCGTCCCCACCGCGCGTGCGGTGGTCGACTGCGCCGTCTACGTCGACGGCAGGCGACTGCCCGGCCACTTCGGCCATGCGGAAGCGATGGCCGAGGTCAGCAAGCGCGGCGCCGGATTCGTTTGGGTCGGACTGCACGATCCGGACGAGTACCAGATGGCCGATATCGCCAAGGTCTTCGACCTGCACCCGCTGGCCGTCGAGGACGTGATCCACGGTCATCAGCGGCCGAAACTGGAACGCTACGACGACACCTTGTTCCTCGTCCTGCGCACCGTCAGCTACGTCCCGCACGAGATCCATTCGGTCAGTGAGATCGTGGAGACCGGTGACATCATGGTCTTCACCGGCCCCAATTTCACGGTGACCGTGCGGCACGGCGAGCACACCGGATTGGCCGGTGTCCGAAAGGAATTGGAGGATCAGCCCGACCAGCTCATGCTCGGTCCCGGTGCGGTGCTGCACGCGGTAGCCGACCATGTCGTGGATTCCTATGTGACGGTGGCCCAGTCGGTCGAGAACGATATCGACGAGATGGAAGAAGAGGTCTTCACACCGCGCAGCACGGTGACCATCGAATCGATCTACCAGCTCAAGCGAGAGATCGTGGAGCTGCGTCGCGCGGTGAATCCGCTCGGCACCGCGCTCGAAGCACTCGGCCGCAACACCACAATGCCACTACCCAAAGAGATTCGGCGTTATCTGCGCGATGTCGCCGACCACCACACCGCGGTGGCCGAGCGGATCAACGATTTCGACGAGGCGCTCAGCGCACTGATCACCGCGGCGCTGGCCAAGGTCGGCGTCCAGCAGAACACCGATATGCGCAAGATCTCCGCGAGGGTCGCCATCGCTGCGGTGCCGACGATGATCGCCGGGATCTACGGGATGAACTTCGAGCATATGCCGGAGCTGAACCAGGTCTGGGGCTATCCGGCCGTGTTGCTGCTCATCGCGACCGTCTGCACCGGTCTGTACATCAACTTCCATCGCAACAACTGGCTCTGACACCAGAACTACAGTGACACAGCGCCGCGTGTCGGATCGTGCACATCGATACCGGCCTCGGCCCACGCATCACGCAATGCCTGCGCACCGCGCACCCGCACCCAGGCCGCCTCGGTCGCGGTCACCGGAACCACCGCGAAATACCGCACGGGTTCGGCTGGCTCGGGCAGCACCACCTCGGGAATATCGCTGTCCCCCAACAACACCGCGGTGAACGGCGCATCGCGCCATATCGGCTCCCCCAGGTCCAGCAGCGCATCGACTTGCAGCACAACACCTTCCACGGCGGGTGCCGCGACGAGCACACCAAGGGTGCGGGCGAGTCCGGAACTCGGGCCGACCCCGGCACGCAGTGTCAGCACCAATTCGGCCCGCGGCCCACGCATCGGATCGGCGTGCAGGTCACTGGGATCGCCCATGGGATGACGTGATCCGCCGAGGGTGAGGTAGTGCACCAGCTCGTCGCCCGGAATGCGCAGGATCTCGATGGACTCGAGACCGAGGAAGGTTACCGACGCGGAATCGACACCCGTTGACGCCGCGCCGAAGTGATCCAGCACCTCGGTGCGGACCTTGTCCACAACTTCCATCGCTCAGATCGCCAACCGTGCCAGCATGTCCCGAGCCTGCTCGGCCGACTTCGGGTCGCACAGCACGTCATAGCGGCCTGCCACCAACTGCATGGTGGAGGCGAAATCGCGCTGGCCCCTGGTCGCCGCGTACGGGATCGAGGTAGAGATGACGCCGAAGATGATGCCGCCGACCAAACCGACCAGCACCGGCGCGAAGCCACCACTGGTGGTGAACAGGCTCAGGAGCAGGCCGAGGAACAGACCGAGCCACGCGCCCGAAACCACTCCGCCGCCGACCACCTTGCCCCAGGTCAGTCGATACAACACGCGTTCGACCTGCATCAGGTCCACGCCGACGATGGTCACGTCTTGCACGGGGAACTGGTTGTCGGCTAGGAAGTCGACGGCCTTCTGGGCCTCGGCGTAGGTCGGATACGAGCCGACCGGCCAGCCCGATGGCGGCGTCGGCAGACCCTGGCGCGCGCGATTCGAGTTCCCCAAGGGATTCGTCATATCTCTATTCTGCTATTCCGAATGGGAGTTGGGGGGAGTGAAACGCGTGGTCCCCATCTCTGGAGATCGCAGCATTCCGGCGGCCCGACCCTTATCTGCGATTACCTGAGCCATCTTCGCGCTGGCCTCATCGATCATTTCGTCGCCGAGCATTACCGCTCCGCGCGCACCACCCTTTTCGGAGGTGTGGAAGGCGTAGGCATCCAGAATCAGCTCGGCGCGATCGTAATCGGCCTGGCGCGGACTGAAGATCTCGTTCGCGGCCTCGATCTGTCCGGGGTGCAGCACCCATTTACCGTCGAAACCGAGTGCGGCGGTGCGCCCGGCCGCCCGGCGGAATCCGTCGATATCCCGAATTTGCAGGTAGGGACCGTCGATTGCCTGCAGGCCGTGCGCGCGGGCGGTGAGCAGGATGGTCATCAGAATGTGGTGGTAGGCATCGCCGGTGTCATAACCTTCGGGCTGTTCACCGACCACCAGCGTGCGCATATTGATACTGGCCATGAAGTCGGCCGGGCCGAAGACCAGGGTCTGCACCCGGGGGCTCGCGGTCGCGATGTCATCTATATTGCGCAGACCCAGGGCGTTCTCGATCTGCGGTTCGATACCGATCCGCCCGACCGCGAGCCCGCTCGACTTCTCCAACTGGGTCAGCAGCAGGTCCAGCGCGCGCACCTGACCGGCATCGGTCACCTTCGGCAGCAGGATCGCGTCCAGTGCCGCACCCGCGCCCTCGACCACGGTGATCACATCGGTGTAGGTCCACTGGGTGGTCCAGTCGTTGACCCGCACCACCCGCAGTTGATCGCCCCAGCCGGTGTCGTTCAGCGCCGCCACGATATTCGCGCGGGCCTCCGCCTTGACGGCCGGCGCGACCGCATCCTCCAGATCGAGAAATACCTCGTCGACCGGCAGCCCCTTGGCCTTATCGATCATCTTCTTGCTGCTACCGGGGCAGGCGAGCACCGAGCGGCGCGGTTTCATGATCACTCCCGTCGATCGTGGCATGGTGCGAGTACCGGTCCGCGTACCCTCTAACCTGACAACCATGGCAGCAACCAGGGTGTACGTCGCCAGGCTGGCCGGACTGGTGGTACTCGGCCCGGACGGCGAGTCTATCGGCCGCATCCGCGACGTCGTCGTGGCCGTCCGCTACGACCGCCAGCAGCCCCGGGTGCACGGCCTGGTCGTCGAATTGCCCTCCCGACGGCGAATTTTCGTGCCCATGCTGCGGGTGACCACGATCGACCCCGGTGTCGTCGCCCTCAATACCGGCACGGTGAGTCTGCGCCGCTTCAACCAGCGTCCGGGCGAGATGCTCGCCCTCGCACAGATCGTGGATTCTTCGGTGCGCGTTGCCGATCCGGATCTGCCGGACCTCGCGGATGTCGATGTACTTGTGGTCGATCTCGGTATCGAACAGTCCCGGACCAGAGACTGGCGGGTCACCAGGGTCGCGGTGCGCGGACATCGCCGGCTCGGCCGTCGCCGAACCGTACATGTCGTGGACTGGACCCAGGTCAGCGGTCTGACGCCGTACGAAATCGGCCGGCCGGGTCAGGACGTCACCCAACTGCTCGAACAATTCGAGGGACTGCGCCCCGCCGATGTCGCCCATCTGCTGCGCGAACTTCCGGAGAAGCGGCGCATCGAGGTGGCGGTCGCACTCGACGACGAGCGACTCGCCGATGTCGTGCAGGAACTCCCCAACGACGACCAGGTGGATCTACTCGGCCAGCTCGAGGTGCGCCGCGCCGCCGATCTGCTCGAGGCGATGGATCCCGACGACGCCGCCGACTTGCTCGGCGAACTGCCCACCAATGAGCGAGAATCGCTGCTGGCACTGATGGATCCGGAGGAGTCCGAACCGGTCCGCAGGCTGCTGCAGCACTCCCCCGATACCGCAGGTGGTCTGATGACACCGAAAGCGGTGATCCTGACCCCGGCCACCACGGTCGCCGAAGCGCTTGCCCGGGTGCGCAATCCGGATCTGACCCCCGCACTGGCCAGCATGGTGTTCGTGGTGCGGCCGCCCACCGCGACGCCGACCGGCCGCTTCCTCGGCTCGGTGCATTTGCAGCGACTGCTGCGCGAACCTCCGGCACATCTGGTCGGCGGCATCCTCGATGCCGGTCTGGCCCCGCTGCCTCCCGGTACCCCGCTCGGTGCGGTGACCCGCTATTTCGCCACCTACAACCTGGTCTGCGGCCCGGTGGTGGATGCCGAGAACCACCTGCTCGGCGCGGTCAGCGTGGACGACGTGCTCGATCATCTACTACCGCAGGATTGGCGCGAGCAGGAAGATACGGTCGTCGGCCAGGAGGGGGTAGTCGATGCCGAGTGAGAAGACTCCGGCGCGCCAGCGCCTGGAAACGCCGGTGGGGTCCCGCTTCCGCTTCGACTACGACGCCGAGGCGATGGCCCGATCCAGCGAGCGGGTCGCCCGATTCCTCGGCACGGGACGCTATTTGGCGCTGCAGACCATTGTGGTGGTCGTCTGGATCGTGCTGAACATCTCCGTGGTCGCGCTGCGCTGGGACCCGTATCCGTTCATCCTGCTCAACCTCGCGTTCTCCACCCAGGCCGCCTATGCCGCGCCGCTGATTCTGTTGGCGCAGAACCGACAAGACAACCGCGACCGGGTGTCGCTGGAGGAGGACCGCAGCAGGGCCGCCCAGACCAAGGCCGATACCGAATTCCTCGCTCGCGAGCTCGCGTCGCTGCGAATCGCGCTCGGCGAAGTTGCTACGCGCGATTACATGCGCAGGGAATTGGAGGAAATGCGGGAGGTGCTGGACCGGATCGAGGCCGCGCGGTTCGCGGAATCCGGGTCGAGCTCCGATAAACCCGCTAAGGCCGTTCGCAAGAAAAGCTCCGGCAGAAAGGCGGGCACAGTTCAGGTTGCACCGCCTGTTGCTGACGATTGACAGGAAATGCTCTATAACGTTGTGACCCACGGGTAACCTGGACGACGTTGTCCCGAGCGTACGGGCCGGGGATGTCTCGGACACACGCTCTCACGACGTAGAGGATTGGTGTGGCCGAATGCGAATCTCTGCTCCGATAACCGTCTCGGCCCTGGTCGTAGCCGGTCTTGTGGCCACCGGATCGGGTACCAATGCCACCCTGTCCACGACTCTCGATACCGCCCCAGAGGCGCTGCTCGCGACATCGACCGGCTCGGCCACCGATGACGGAACATCCGGCAACATCGACGGGAGCGCATTGTCCCGGACAGTTGGTCTCCTTCCGGTAACACCAGAGACTCCCCGCAAACTTCGAGCAATGAATCCGCTTGCCGCCGGCAGCCCGCTTTTCGCGGGTTCGGTGCCGTTGCAGGACCTGGTGCTGCCCGCCACCGGCGGCGCGCTCGGTATCCCGGAAATCGTGCTCGCGGCATATCGCAATGCCGAACTCGCACTGGAATCTTCGATGCCCGGCTGCGGCCTGTCATGGAGCCTGCTGGCCGGGATCGGGCGGATCGAATCGCTCCACGCGGGCGGCGGGCGCACCGACGCCGTAGGCACCGCCGTGACGCCGATCTTCGGCCCCGCGCTGGATGGGTCACTACCAGGCAACGAAGTGATCAAGGCCGCCGACGGCACCCCGGTGCGCGCCATCGGGCCGATGCAGTTCCTGCCCAAGACTTGGAGCCTTTACGCCGCCGACGGCAACGGTGACGGTGTCGCCGATCCACAGAATGTCTTCGATGCCTCGCTCGCCGCGGGCAAGTACCTGTGCTCGGGCGGGCTGAACCTGCGCGATCCGCAGCAGGAACTGCGCGCGGTGCTGCGCTACAACAACTCGCTCGCCTACGCCGCCAACGTGCTGAGCTGGTCGGCGGCCTACCGCACCGGCGGCACCCCGAGCCAGGTGCGAATCTCTCCCGATCTCATCCCGCCGGGCACCGCGCCGACCACGGCTGGCCAGGACATGTTGGCCGCATCCTCGACGGCGCCGACGACCACCACCACCACCACGACCGAACCGCCGCCGAATATGGTGACCATCCAGACGCCGACCGAGGTGATGATCACCATCCCCGGTCTGCCGCCGATTCCGTGCGGCATCTTCTGCCCGCGGCCGGTCCCCAAGCCGCCGTGCGATCCGCGGCAGGTGGTCCCGGCGCAGCTGCCCGCACCGGGCGATCCGGCGCAGTCGCCCGTCGCGCCGGCGCAGACCTACAGTGCGGACTACGGCAAGCCGAAAGATCCTCTGCCGCAAGATCAGCCGCAACAGCAGCCGCAGCAACCCGCCAATTGCATCCCACCCCAACCGGATTCGGCTCAACCCGGTGCTGCTCAGCCCGCGCTCAATGGGCAGCCTCCCGCGCAATTGCCGGGCGAAACGCCGCAGGTCACCCCGGAGAAGACACCGGAGCCCGGAGTGTCCGATGCGCCGGAGCCGACGCAGTCCGAGGCGGCCGCCCCGCCGCCCGCACCGGGCATCACGCTACCGTTCGGCATCGTTATCCCGATGCCCGCGCCGGCCCCGCAGGCCTGAGACCAGGACCGATATCAAACGGATTACGCCACACCGAAATCCGATAACGAAGCAGTAACAAAAAGATCTCGAATGCGGTACTCTCAACTTCGTCCATCACGAAGGGCTCGTTACCGAGCCAATGGGAGGGTCACCACACAGTGGGGCGTCACCGAAAGCAGTCACCTGCGACGATCAAGCGCAGCTCCGTTATCGCATTGACCGGATTGGTCCCCGCTGGACTCGTGGCTGTCGCCGCGACCGCCGGCACCACCGATCCGACCGCGTCGTCTGTCCTGCAACACATTCCGGAGGACGAGCGAGATGACCAGGCGGCGGTACTAGCCGTCGCCGCGGAACCGGCGGCGATCGAAAACGTCGCGCACGCAATGGCAAAGCAGTCGCCGAGTGCACCGCCGATCGTGAAAACCGTTGCGCTGCCCGATGGTAGGCAACCGGCCGCACTGCCACCGGGCCCGCTCGGCATTCCCGGCGTCGCCGTCGCCGCCTATCAGAACGCCGAACGCACGCTCGCCGCCGAGAATCCGGTCTGCGGCATGCCGTGGTATCTGCTCGCCGGGATCGGCCGGGTCGAATCGACCCACGCCTTCGGTGGCAAGGCCGACGCGGACGGCAATCCGCTGACACCGATCTACGGTCCGGTGCTCGACGGCAGCCTCACCGGCAACCATGTCATTCGCGATACCGACGGCGGCGCGCTGGATGGGCTCAGCGGATACGACCGCGCCATCGGCCCGATGCAGTTCCTGCCGGAGACCTGGAAGCGCTACGCCGCCGACGGTAACGGCGACGGCATCGCCGATCCGCAGAATCTGTTCGACGCGGCGCTGACCGCGGGCCGATACCTGTGTGACGGCGGATTGAATATGCGCGATCTCACCCAACAGACCAAGGCGATCCTGCGCTACAACAACTCCATGGCCTACGTCGCCAATGTGATGGCGTGGGCCGGTTCCTATGCCTCCGGTATCGCACCGAAGCCCGGGGACCTGCCGCGAATC
The DNA here is from genome assembly GCF_040674855.1 of Nocardia sp. NPDC049707. Lineage (NCBI taxonomy): Bacteria > Bacillati > Actinomycetota > Actinomycetes > Mycobacteriales > Nocardiaceae > Nocardia > Nocardia sp. NPDC049707. Next base: position 164,314 of record NZ_JBFANN010000011.1, read on the forward strand.
TGACACAACGTAAAATTCGTGCCATGCCAGTGGTTACGGAAGCGGATGTACGGGGAGCCCTCGCAAAGGTCGACGACCCGGAGATCCGCAAACCAATCACCGAATTGGGCATGGTGAAGAGCATCGTGATCGGTGCCGACAGCAATGTCCATATAGAGGTCTATCTGACGACGGCGGGCTGCCCGCTGCGCACCGAGATCACACAGCGGGTCACCAAGGCGGTGGCCGACGTCGCCGGCATCGGCGCGATCACGGTGGACCTCGATGTGATGAGCGATGAGCAGCGCACGAACCTGCGCAAGCAGTTGCGCGGCGACTCCGCCGATCCGGTCATCCCGTTTGCCCAACCCGGTTCGCTCACCCGCGTGTACGCGGTGGCCTCCGGCAAGGGTGGCGTCGGAAAGTCCAGTGTCACGGTCAATCTCGCTGCCGCGATGGCCGCGCGCGGGCTGTCCGTCGGTGTGCTCGACGCGGATATCTACGGCCACTCGATTCCGCGGATGCTCGGTACCGACGCGCGCCCGACGCAGGTCGAGCGGATGATCATGCCGCCGCAGTCGCACAATGTGAAGCTGATTTCCATCGCGCAGTTCACCCAGGGCAATACGCCGGTGGTGTGGCGCGGTCCGATGCTGCACCGCGCACTGCAACAATTCCTCGCCGATGTGTTCTGGGGCGATCTCGATGTGCTGCTGCTGGATCTACCGCCCGGCACCGGCGATGTCGCGATCTCCATCGCACAGCTGATCCCGAACGCGGAGATCCTGGTGGTTACCACGCCGCAGCCCGCCGCCGCCGAGGTCGCCGAACGCGCCGGTGCGATCGCACTGCAGACCCGGCAGCGGATCGCGGGTGTTATCGAGAATATGTCCTGGCTCGATCTGCCCGACGGCACCCGGATGGACCTCTACGGTTCCGGTGGCGGCCAGTCCGTCGCCGAGCGTCTCACCCGAGCCGTCGGAGCGAATGTGCCATTGCTGGGCCAGATTCCGATCGAGCAAGGGTTGCGCGAGGCGGGTGACGAGGGCACCCCGATCGTCTTGTGCGATCCGGAGAATCCGGCGGCCAAGGCACTGCTCGAGATCGCCGAAAAACTCTCGGTGCGACGCCGCGGACTCGCGGGTATGTCGCTCGGAATCGATACGACTCGGCACTTGTAAAAGCTCGGGGCGACGACTGATTTCGTACGGACATGGGTAACTCATGGGGGACGGGCTGACTTGTGCGCAGCTCCACCGCCGCCCGCCAACGTCACAGTTGTCGCGACTGAATCTGGCGCCTAAAAATTCGGGGAGGCGGACAGGCCCGGTGTCGGACCTAGCCAATAAGCTCGGGGACATGCTCACGCTGCTGTTGTACGTGTTGATCGTCGGATTGGTCGCCGCGGTGCTGTTCCTGCTCGCCAGTGCGGTCTTCGGGCGGTCCGAGGAACTCGGACCACTGCCCGAGGGGACGACGGCGACCGTGCTGCCCGCCGAAGGCATCAGCGGGGCGGATGTCCGCGCCCTGCGCTTCCAGCAGGTGGTGCGTGGCTATAAAGCCGGTGAAGTGGACTGGGCGCTGACCCGGCTCGCGGCCAGAATCGATGAGCTGCAACTCCAATTGGCGCAGGCGCGCGGTGCTCAGACACCGAGCACCCAGCCGCCAAGCGCCCAACTCCCGAAGCAGCCGCCGCAGTCGCCGCAGTCGCCGCAGTCGCCGCAGTCGAGCGCACCGTACCAGCAGCCACAGGCCGCGACCGTACAACCGAACGGCGCAATCGCCCAGCCGCAGGCCCCGACCGGTCAGCCCCAGGTACCTACTGTCCCGCCGAACGGGTCGATTGGCCCGCACACACCGACCGTCCAGCCACCGCCGACCCCGCCGAACAACACCGCAGCCCAGCCACCGACCGCCCGGCAAGCCACACCTGTCCCGCCGAACGCCATGATCGCCCAGCCGTCGACAGCGCAACCATCCGCCGCCACGCCGCAGCCTCCGGTCGCGCATCAGATCCCCAGCGCGCATCAGATACCGAGCGCACATCAGATACCGAGCATGCAGCAGCACGCACCATTCGGGCTGGACCGGAAATGACCACGGAAATCACCGTATCCGCGCAGGATACGACCGAATCCGATGGCAAGATGCGCTGTCCATGGTCGGAGGGCTCCCAGCTTTATCGGGATTATCACGACAACGAATGGGGCAAACCGCTGCACGGCGATGACGCCATGTTCGAACGCATGTGCCTCGAGGCATTCCAATCGGGACTGGCGTGGATCACCATCCTGCGCAAGCGTCTGGCCTTCCGCACCGCATTTGCCGGGTTCGTGATCGAGCGGGTCGCCGCCTTCGGCAATGACGATGTGGCGCGGTTGTTGGCCGACTCCGGCATCGTCCGCAACCGGGCCAAAATCGAGGCGTCGATCGCCAACGCCCGGGTGGCCGCCAACCTCGAGGTCGGACTCGACGAGTTGATCTGGTCCTTCGCACCTGCCGTCCGGCCGCGCCCGCGCACGATTGCCGAGGTGCCCGCGACCACTTCCGAATCCATAGCTCTGGCAAAGGAGTTGAAGCGCCGCGGGTTCCGCTTCGTCGGCCCGACGACGGCCTACGCACTGATGCAGGCGACCGGAATGGTCGACGACCACCTGGCCGATTGTTGGGTACCGTAGCACCTGCTTGCGGGTCGCTCGAAAAGGTCAGCGGAAGGCGGCCCAACACCGGCCGAGCGATCACATTTCGAAGTCAGGTATCCGTCCACTCCGGCGATAGGGAAGAATGGGACGGGTGTAGCTCGCCAAATGTCGGCGAGCTCACTGGTTGGTGACAACTGGAGTTCCAAGAAAGTGCGCAGGATATCGCGCAGATCTGGAGGGAGCAGAGGATGGCGGCCATGAAGCCCCGCACCGGGGATGGTCCCCTCGAGGCAACCAAGGAAGGGCGTGGAATCGTGATGCGGGTTCCACTCGAGGGTGGCGGGCGTTTGGTCGTTGAGCTCACGCCGGATGAAGCGGCAGCGCTCGGTGACGAACTGAAGAGTGTCACCAGCTAATCCCACACTCGCTGATGTGGCCGGTCTGCTGGCCTGTCCGGAATGCGGCTCCGCAATGGAGTCGCGGGATGGGGCGCTGCGCTGCGGACGCGGGCACAGTTTCGACATCGCCAAACAGGGTTACGTCAGCCTGTTGACCGGTGCGTCGACGAAAATGACCGGCGATACCTCGGCAATGCTGGACGCGCGGGCCGCGTTCCAGGTCGGGGGACATTTCGCGCCGATCGCCGAAGCGGTGGCCACGGCCGTCGCGGCCGACGATCCTGTGCTCGACGGCGCTGCCGTACTCGAGGTCGGTGCCGGAACCGGCTATTACCTGGCCGCCGTGCTCGAAGCCGTCCCGGCCATCGGGATCGCATTGGATGTGGCCAAACCCGCGGCCCGCCGCTGCGCCCGCGCCCATCCGCGTGCCGCCTCGATACTCGCCGACGCTTGGCGCGGACTGCCTGTTCGCGATGGTGCGCTGCATCGGGTGCTCTCGGTATTCGCCCCGCGTAATCCGGGTGAAGTCGCCAGGATCCTCGGCGCCGAGGGCCGCTTCGTCGTCGCCACCCCCACCCCACGTCATCTGGCCGAGCTGGTCGGCCCACTGGGCATGGTGACGGTCGATCCGGACAAGGACCGTCGTCTCAGCGATGCCATGTCCGGTCACTTCGATGTCGCTGAACGCACTGTCGTCGAGTACCCGATGAGACTCACTCGCACCGATATCGGCAATGTCGTGGCGATGGGCCCGTCCGCCCACCATGCGACCCAGTATCTGGATGCGCTACCGGACACGCTCGAGGTAACCGCCTCGGTCCAGATCTCGACCTACCGCCCGTCCTCCGGCTGATCAGAATTTGCGGACCTGGTCGTAGATAGCGACGGTTTGAGCGGCGATCCGGAGCCAGTCGAATTCGGCAATGGCGCGGTGACGTCCGGCGGCACCGAATCCGGCGGCGAGCGCCGTATCACCGGCGACCTCGTTGACCGCCGCGGCCAGATCGTGTTCGTATTGCTCCGGCGCATTCGTGTCGTAGTGCACCAGGCGACCGGTCTGTCCGTCCACGACCACCTCGGGAATGCCGCCGACATCGGAGGCGACCACCGCGGTCGCGCAGGCCATGGCCTCGAGATTCACGATCCCGAGCGGTTCGTAGACCGAGGGGCAGACGAACATCGTGGCCGCGGCCAGAATCTGGCGGATCTGCTCGGTCGGCAGCATTTCGCGCACCCAGAACACATTGCCTCGCGCCGCGGTGAGTTCGGCGACCGCCGAGGCCACCTCGGTTTCCAGCTCGCGAGTGTCCGGCGCGCCAGCGCACAGCACCAACTGGATCTCAGGATCGAAGTCACGGGCGGCGGCGAGCAGATGCCCGACACCCTTCTGCCGGGTGATGCGGCCGACGAAGGCCACGATCGGCCGGTCGGTGCGCACGCCCAATTCGTCCAGGATGGTCCTGGTTCCTCCGACCGGCGGTCCCGGATGCCAAACGTCCGCGTCGATACCGTTGTGCACCACATGCACCCGGTCCGGATCGATCGTCGGATAGGCGTCGAGCACATCGTGGCGCATACCCTCACTCACCGCGATGATCGCGTCCGCGTATTCGACGGCATTGCGCTCCGACCAGGACGACAGCCGATAGCCGCCGCCGAGCTGTTCGGCCTTCCACGGCCGCCGCGGCTCCAGCGAATGGGCGGTCAACACGTGCGGTATCCCATACAGCGTTGCGGCGAGGTGTCCGGCCAGCCCGGTATACCAGGTATGCGAATGCACCACGTCCACCTCACCCGCGGCATCGGCCATCCGCAGCTGGGCCGACAGCATCTGCATCGCGGCATTGGCGGCGTAGAGCATCGGATCCGGTTGGTGCACTACGGCATCCGTGCGCTGGACCCCCATGCAATGCACCGTCACCTCGCACAACTGCCGCAACTGCGCAGCCAACTGGGTGACATGGACACCTGCCCCGCCGTACACCTCGGGGGGATATTCGCGCGTCAACATCGCGACGCGAAGCCGGTCGTGATCGCCGGCCCCCGCCCCCGCACCCCCGCCGCCAGTGCCGAAACTCACGGCTTCAAACTAGACGTTCACTTTGGCATGGGCCACCTGTACCCGTGTCGCGCGGTAGTTTGGCAAGTGTGAGGAGCCAGCCGCACGTACTCGGGATCGTGCTCGCCGGTGGCGAGGGTAAGCGCCTGTTCCCCCTCACCGCGGATCGGGCCAAACCAGCTGTACCCTTCGGCGGTGCCTATCGCCTGATCGACTTCGTACTCAGCAATCTCGTCAACGCGGGCTATCTGCGCCTGTGTGTGCTCACCCAGTACAAATCGCATTCACTGGACCGGCACATTTCGCAGACCTGGCGGCTTTCCGGTTTCGCCGGTGAATACATTACGCCGGTACCCGCACAGCAACGGCTCGGTCCGCGCTGGTACACCGGCAGCGCCGACGCGATCATGCAGTCGCTCAACCTGATCTACGACGAGGACCCGGACTACATCGTGGTCTTCGGTGCCGATCACGTGTACCGGATGGATCCGGAGCAGATGGTCCAGCACCACATCGACTCCGGCGCGGGCGTAACGGTCGCGGGCATCCGGGTGCCACGCCGCGATGCCAGCGCGTTCGGCTGCATCGATTCCGACGAGTCCGGACGGATCACCCAATTCCTGGAGAAGCCCGCGCATCCGCCGGGCACACCGGACGATCCGAACGTCACCTTCGCATCGATGGGCAACTACGTGTTCACCACCAAGGTGCTGGTCGATTCGATCCGCGCCGATTCCGACAGCTCCGATTCCGATCACGATATGGGCGGCGACATCATCCCGGCGCTGGTCGCCGCGGGCGAGGCCGCGGTCTACGACTTCGCCGACAACGAGGTGCCCGGCGCCACCGAACGCGATCGCGGCTACTGGCGCGATGTCGGCACCATCGACGCCTTCTACGAGGCGCACATGGATCTGGTGTCGGTGCATCCGGTCTTCAATCTCTATAACAAGCACTGGCCCATTCGGGGTGCGGCGGAGAATCTGCCACCCGCCAAATTCGCGCAGGGCGGGCTCGCGCAGGAATGCGTGGTCGGAGCCGGTTGCATCCTCTCGGCCGCGACCGTGCGCAATTCGGTACTCAGCTCCAATGTCATGGTCGACGACGGCGCGACCGTCGAGGGCAGCGTGCTGATGCCCGGCGTCCGGATCGGACGCGGCGCGGTGGTGCGGCGCGCGATCTTGGACAAGAACGTGGTCGTCGGCGAGGGCGAGATCATCGGCGTGGATCTGGACCGGGATCGCGATCGTTTCGCGGTCAGCAACGGCGGCGTGGTGACGGTCGGCAAGGGCGTCTGGGTCTAGCCGAAATCGCTACGACGGATTCGTCGGACAGAACGGCGCGCAGGCGCCCGGTGTTTTCGGCACAGACGTGGTCGGCGACTTATCGCCGAAATCGGCAGTGACGACCAATAGCATCAGGACAACGGCGAGACCGAGCACCAGTACAAGCACAATCGCGGACCGGCCCCAGTTGATCGGGCGATCTCGATCATCGTCGCGAAACACACTGAACCTCTCCCCGATGGCCACCCCAGGACATCCTCTACTTCTTGATACCCACTCGGCGGCGGTTTCGCGCGAATATTTCCGACGGCTATCGCGGGCCGGGTTCCGGTGGAGCGACGGTGACTGTGCAGAACGGTGCGCAGGGACCGGGAGTCGGTGGGACTTTTGTTCGCTTGGTACCGAAATCGGTATTACTCACCCACACCAGCACCAGCAGGGCCAGCACCATGAGGAAAATCAGAATGCGAAGTGCGGGCACCAGACAACCGCCGCGTGCTCGTCCCGCTTTGATCATGTGGCCGATATGGCCGATTTCTAGGATCTCGGATCCGCGCTCCCACACCATGGGCGTACCTTGTCGTCGGCGAACCTGGCATCAACTCGAATACCCGTCCGGTGGCGCGAAAATCAACACCTGGCCGACGAAATCCGCCCGCTCCCAACGTTGATGAATAGCCGAACGGTTACTAGCCGCGCGATGCGCAGAGCAGACCGTCACCGACCGGAATCAGCACACTGGTGAGTTCGGGATCCTCGGCGATCGCCCTGGTCGCGGCGCGCACGGCCTGGGTCGCCGGATCGCGCTGGGTCTGGTCCGGAACCCGGCCGCCGAGCAGCGCATTGTGCAGCAGGATCGCGCCGCCGACCCGCAGCAGCCGCACGGCCTGGGCGACGTACTGCGGATGCTCGAGCGGGGCCGCATCGATGAATACCAGGTCATAGGCACCGTCGGCGAGCCGAGGCAGCACATCGAGGGCTCGGCCATTGATCAATCGGGTACGCGCGGGCGGAATCTCCGCGGTGCGGAATGCCTCCTTGGCCGCGCGCTGATGCTCGGGTTCGGAATCGATGGTGGTCAGGGTCCCGTCCTCGCGCATACCATCCAGTAGCCACAGCCCGCTGATCCCCGCGCCCGTCCCTACCTCGACCACCGCACGCGCGCCGAGCAGCTGGGCATACATGCTCAGCAGGGCGCCGACCGAGGGTGGTATGGGTAAGGCACCGAGTTCAGTGGCCCGCTCACGCGCGCTGACGAGGACCTCGTCTTCCACGACGGATTCCTCCACGTAGGAGAGATTTCGCTCCAGATTCGATGCCACGCCTATGAATCTAGGGCACGAAGTCGCAAGTTTGGCTCATCGGTGAAGCGTTATCCCGTGGCCGAGCGATTAATTGTTTGTCGGGGGGCAGCGGCCGGATTCTCAGGTGTCCCTCAGGATCTCCATACCCCCGGCATATCGAGGCAAGAAAGAGTATGGCACGTAAGACCACCCGACCGACCGGCACGGGGACACGGGAACAACGACATACCGCTCGTCTGTTGTAACCCTACGTGACGATCCGAGACCCGGATCGCCGCCAGCTGCCACGGTCCCGAGTAGGAGGTATCACCATCCACATGGACAGAGGGTCTTTTTCTGCGGTCCCGGTGCCCTCCGTGATTACGCAAACTACCGCCTCCGGGCCCGTCGCTCAGGCCGGGGCGGTGCGCGAGTTCGCCACCTTGCCAGCGCACACTCTCCCGACGGAAGCGGCGCAAGTTCTCTCGATGGAGACCGAAATGCACGACGACTACGGCACCGAAGTCGAGCTGACCGGAACCGCGGCCTTCGATGCGACGGGCGACCGTTCCGCGATGCCGTCCTGGGACGAGTTGGTCCGCGAACACGCCGACCGGGTATACCGGCTGGCCTACCGACTTTCCGGCGACGCTCAGGACGCCGATGATCTGACCCAGGAAACCTTCATCCGGGTATTCCGTTCACTGTCGAATTATCAGCCGGGCACCTTCGAGGGCTGGCTGCACCGCATCACGACGAACCTGTTCCTCGACATGGTGCGCCGGCGCAACCGGATCCGGATGGAGGCGCTGCCCGAGGATTACGACCGGGTGCCCGCCGACGGCCCGAGCCCGGAGCAGGCCTATCACGACGCCCGCCTGGATCCCGACCTGCAATCCGCCCTGGATTCGCTCGCTCCGGAGTTCCGTGCGGCGGTCGTGCTCTGTGATATCGAGGGTCTGTCCTACGAGGAGATCGGTGCGACCCTCGGTGTCAAGCTCGGCACCGTGCGCAGCCGCATCCATCGCGGCCGTCAGGCACTGCGCGACTACCTTGCGCATAATGGAAGTGAGCAGCGGTTCGCCGCTGACGCGAACCTGGGGTGATCCGGCGGGAGCCGAACCGCACCCGACGGCCGGACATCCGTTCGGTCGAGCGTAGGAGTGGATGATGTCGGTTAGAAGGTGAGCACTGAATGAGTGGCGACGCCAGCACGTCAGGTCGTCCCCGTTTCCGTCCCACCGAGCATCTGGCCAGCGAGGCGATCGCGGCCTATGTGGACGGCGAACTGCGGATGAATGCCTATCTGCGTGCCGCCCAACATCTTTCCGTCTGCGCCGAATGTGCGGCGGAGGTCGACGCACAGCAGCAGGCGCGGGTCGCGCTGCGCCGGGCCGGCCAGGTGTCGATTCCGACCGATCTGCACGACAGTCTCACCCGTATTCCGCTCGCCGAACTGCCCGGCGGCGCGACGAGCGCCGCCAGCCAGTCGCCCGCCGGAAGCCCGCGCAATGAGGCGGTTTTCGGATTTCTGACCGATTCGTTTACCGCGACCCGGTGGACAACCTGGTGGCGCAAGTAGAGTTTGGCGAGTGACCACCGAATCGACGAATTCCGGGCCGTCGGAATCGCGGCCCACCACAGGCGACACCACCGATTCGGCGACCAGAGGGAAGCTGAATTCGCCCGCCCCGCTGAGGCCGTCGGACGCGCCCGTACTCGGACCGCGCCCGGTCTACCGCCCCCACGTGGACAGTCACACGGCGCACGCGTTCCGTCGCCCCGCCGGTCAAGCCGGTTCATTCGGCAAGCAGCCCGAGTCGACCGGCTCGAGCGTTCCGCAGGTCGGCCCGGAACTGCACAACAGCCCGCCCGACGCCGTACTCGCCGAGGCATTCGGACGCCCCGCTGGCTCCACCGAACTCCTGCAGCGTGATCCCGACGCCGCCGAAACCGGCGCGCCGGTGGCCGGCCCGGTCGATCCGTGGCGCGATCCCGATGCTGCCGCCCGCCTCGGCGCACCAGCCGTCGCCACCCCGCGACCCGCACCGCTGCCGCAGGCGCGGAAGCTCTCGGCCAGGGAGGTGCTGTTCGGCTCCCAGGTGGCGCCCAAGGCGCTGGCCCTGCTCACGGCCGTCGCGCTCGCCATCGGTGTGCTCGGCGGCCTGGTCGGCCGGCTGACCGCGGAGGCGACGTCACCGTTGACCTCGCGCAAGGTAACCCTCGAGCAGTCCGGTGAGATCGAGCGCCCGCACGGCCTGATCGCCAAGGTGGCCAATGCGGTGCTGCCCTCGGTGGTCTCGATCCGCGTCACAGTCGGTGACAACGGCGCGACCGGTTCCGGTGTGGTGATCGACGGTGCGGGCTACATCGCGACCAACAATCACGTGATTTCGATGGCGGCACAGGACAAGTCGAACCGGGCCGCCATTCAGGTGACCTTCTCCGACGGCAGCCGGGTGCCCGCGAATATCGTCGGACGCGATCCGAAGACCGATCTGGCGGTGCTGCGGGTCGATGTGAAGAATCTCACTGTCGCTAATCTGGGCAAGTCCAAGGACGTCCAGGTGGGTGACGATGTGCTGGCGATCGGTTCGCCGCTCGGCCTGAGCAAGACCGTCACCTCCGGCATTGTCAGTGCTCTGCACCGTCCAGTGGCGCTGTCCGGCGAGGGCAGCGATACCAAGGCCGTCATCGACGCGGTGCAGACCGACGCCGCGATCAACCCGGGTAACTCCGGTGGTGCCCTGGTGGACATGGACGGCCGGGTCATCGGCATCAATACCGCGATCCGCAGCGAGACCGGTGGTTCGGTCGGCCTCGGCTTCGCGATTCCGGTGGATATGGTGACCAGTATCGCGCAGACCTTGATCCGCGACGGCCAGGTGCACCACCCGAAAATCGGTCTCAGCGCCCGCAGCAAGCAGGTCGCCAATGATGTGATGAGCGGCGCGGCCGTCGCCGACGTGGAACCCGGTGGGCCCGCGGCCAAGGCCGGCATCGTCGAGAACGACGTCATCGTGAAGATCGGCGATCGCGAGGTGACCGGCCCGGACGAGCTGGTGGTCGCCGTGCAGCAGCGCCGGATCGGTGACACGGTGAACGTACAGTTGATCCGCGATGGCAGGCAGGTGGACGTACCGGTCACGCTGGAATCGGACTGAGCCGCGGATGACATCCGGAGCGGCTCGGCCACATCTGCCCAGGTAGCCTGGATTCGTGTTCAGCAACATCAGCTGGGGCGAGATGGTCATCCTCCTCGTCGCCGCCCTCGTGATCCTCGGCCCGGAGCGACTGCCCGGGGCGATTCGCTGGACCACGCAGAGCCTGCGCAAAGTGCGCGACTACGCCAGCGGTGCGACCCAGCAACTGCAGCAGGAGCTCGGGCCCGAATTCGAGGACCTGCGTAAGCCGCTGGCCGATCTGAACGAGCTGCGCCAGATGTCGCCGCGCCAGATGGTCACCAAGCATCTTCTGAATGGCGACGATTCGGTTTTCCGCGAATTCGAGAAGGCGATCCCGGATAACCAGGGCCTGCTCGGCACCAGCAGCGGCATGCCGGACTACCCGATGCCCAAGCTGGAAAAGCCGTTGGAGCACAACGAACGTCCGCCGATCGACACCGACGCGACATAGCTGTGTTTGATTGCAGCGCCTTCGGCGCTGCGGGTTCGCGGCCCCCTGCTGTCTCGCGTCCGAGCCGTCGAGACTCGCGACTTCGTCGCATGCGCTTCGACGACTCGGACGC
>NZ_JBFANN010000012.1:0-162675 GCF_040674855.1 Nocardia sp. NPDC049707
GGTGGAACAGCGACCTCAGCAATCACTGAACTACCAGGAGTTCACTCAAATCTCGAGCGTCACACACGCGCAGCCGGAGTTCTCAGACGCTCACTGAGCGAGAGTGCGATTCATGTGGGTCTCGCCGACCGGATCGCCCGCTACCAGATCCCCACCCTCTTGCGTGTGGTCACGGCATTGCCGCGCGACGAATTCGGCAAAATGTACAAACGCGACCTCCGGGCGCTCTTCGGACCTTGATCGGTGGGTAATGGTGTAGCTTGTGGACCCGATATTGCTGTACGCCAAAACAATTGACGGTTTTCAATGACGAGGAGTGGAGCTTGAAGCGTTTGCAGGTAGCCCGAGTGAGTTCTTGTGCGGCCGCGATTGCGGTGCTGGCCGTGTCTTCGGTTTCGATGGCTTCGCTCGCGGCGGCCGACGAGCCGTTTCTGACGGTGTCGGGGACCACGCACTGCGTCGACAATGCGTACACGCTCACGGTGCCGCGGGAGAAGATTCAATCGGGTACTACGTCGTACTACTTCCTGGACGGCGTGTCGCTGAGCAATGCCACGCAGATCGGGAACGAGCAGCCGCTCCAGGCCGGTCAGGACGCCACCGCGACCTGGACGCCGACGACCAGCGGGACGCACAAGCTCTGGATGCGGGGTATTTCGAACGGCTCCGCCATCACCATCGGTCCGACAGCGGTGGATGTGGTCGACCAGGCGCCAGAAGGCGCCAGTTGCGGTGTGGATGGCGCGAGCGGCGCCGGCATCGGTGGGCTGCTCAGCAGCCTCTCGGCCGGCTGACGGGAAACGGCTCCCGATCGAGCAGCCGGTCGGGAGCCGGTCCGTGCGAGTTACACCAATTCAGGGACGCGGAGGTGGGCGAGAGCCAACTCGAACTCGCAGATGTCGACCACCTCCATACCGGCTCGGCGGGTCATCCGCTCGCGCATGGCGGTCGCCGCATCGCGGTTGTGTTCCATGGCGGCGGCCGTGTCGAAGGTGACGCTGGAAACGCCACGGCCGGATGCGCGGTCGACGAGCAGGCTCGCGCTGCAGAAACCCTCGAGGGTTTCCATGTTGGGTAGGGCTTGGGATTTGTAGGTCTCGATTGCCGCGTTCTGGCGCGTCGGGTCGGTCTTGGTCCAGATCACGCGGGCGCAGGCACCCTCCCGTGCGCGGTGGTCTCGATGTAGGACGGCGATATCCCACTGATCGACCTGGGCGCGGCCACCGCCGAATTTTTCGGCCGCCTGATCTCTGATGGTGCGAACCCGGTCCATGCTGGCGCGCATCGCATCCTCGGTTTCCCATGAGGACGTGATGATGCATCGGCCGGACCGGCGATCGACCAGCAACGACAGCCCGACGCAGCCGGGTATGTCCTCCAGAGCCGGCATTACCTTGTCGCGTACGTGCGCAATCCCGGCGTCGATCGCGGAGGGTTGCGCCTGAATAGTGGTCGAACGTGCGAACACGATTTCTCCCTCGGTGTTCAGGGCAGCGCCCCGGTGGCGCCACCGGTATCTTCACACTGCTCTGCCGAGGCGCTCATGGCAATAGGAACTCAGCACACTCCGCGCAACGCATGTTCAGTGCTGGACGCTGCCGCTGCGGCTGCGGAGTTTGTGCTAGCCGGAGAGGGGTACTTCGGGTGCTGAAGGAATGCCGGGCGATCGGCGGCGGTAACAGTGAACCGCTGTCCCGCAAGAGGAATTGTCCTGTGGGACAAGCAGTTCGACCACATTGTTGTGCATAGACAATCCGAGAGCGACGAATGGAACAGCGGCGCAGTCGCTTCGCTGCCCAGGCTACTGCGTGTCTGCGGCCAGTTCGACCAGACGGGCGCGGACGAGTTCGGGGCGTTCGTCGGCGACGAAATGGCCACAGCCGGTTACCGGTTCGAAGCTGTAGTCGTCGGCGCGGGCGGTTTCGGCGGCGGCCAGGGAGGGGTGCACCGCGGGGTCGTTCATGCCGAACAGGACGCAGATCGGGATGGTGGCGCGGCGGCGTTCGGGATGTCGTGCGGCATAGGCAATTTCGCGCAGCCAGAAGGTGCGGTAGGTGTCGGTGGCGGCGCGGGCGCAGACCGGATCGCGGAAGCGGTCGGCGAAGGTGCGAATCACCTCGGGGGCGACTGTGCTGCGATCGGTGATCGCCCCTCTGATGACCAATTCGAGGAATCGGGTGCGCTGTTGCAGTGGTACGCCCACGGTGGCGACCAACGGCTGATAGGTGAGGAAGCGCCAGATCTGTCGCATGACCGTCGTCGGCGGTACCCACGGATGGGCCATATTCAGCACCAAGTAGCCGTCGAAGCGGTCGGGTTCGCGCAGCACCATGCGGTAGCCGATATAACCGCCCCAGTCGTGGCCGACCAGCAGCACCCGTTCCAGGCCCAACTCATCGAGCAGAGCGAGCACATCGGCGGCGACGTCTTCCTTCGACCATCGGTGCGGCGGCGGACCCGACCAGCCGTATCCGGGCAGGTCGGGAGCGATGATTCGGAGTCCTTCCGGCGGGTCGGCGAGGAGATCCCGGTAGACGTAATGGTGCTGCGGCCACCCGTGTAGCAACACGACCGGGCGACCGTCTGCCGGCCCGGATTCGGTGACATGGAACCGGATATCGCGGGCTGTCACGAACGACCGGCGCACACCGGGGATGGCTGGCGGTTCGGCGGCAGCGGTACCGGCGGTAACAGGCATAGGCCCCACGATAGTTCGCCAAGCGTCGACCGAACCTCCTTCCGGGGTCGGATGCGCGCGCCGCCTGTAGTCGGAGGGCGGAACTGGAATCTGGAAGAGTTGTCGCCGACGGTTAAACCAGGTGAATCCGATGCCATCGACAAGGTAGTAATGTCATATGCCGACTGAATTCGCCCCTGCTCTGTTCGCCGGACAGGACCTTGCCGCGCGGGTCGAGCACGCCGAACGCACCCTGATCGAGCAGGGTGCTCGCGCGGCCGCGCGCCGGGACCCACAGCAACGAGTGCTGTTGCGCCCCATCGGCAGTGGTCTCGCAGTGTGGGCGGGCCCGGGTTCGCCGCTCGACAAGGTGGTCGGCGTCGGTATGAATGGTGCTGCCTTCGATGACGCCGAGCTGGCCGCGGTCGAACAAGCCTTCGCCGAGCGCGAAGCGCCGATTCAGTTCGAGGTCTCCACATTGGCCGATCCGGCCGTGGTCGAACGCCTGACGCGGCGCGGCTATGTGCTGTTCGGATTCGAGAATGTGCTCGGCCTGCGGCTCGAGCCGGGTCGGCAGGCGCAGCTGACCGAGGGCATCGAGATCCACGATGTCGGGCACGACGAGTTCGAGACCTGGGTGAACGTCGTCGTCGACGGTTTCGCCGCCCCGGACACCCAGGGCGTCGCCTCGCACGAGGAATTCGCGCGCGAGGCTATCGAATGCGCCGAGCGGGACCTCACCGCGACGAGCGGTTTCGTCGCCTCGCTCGCCCTGATCAACGGTAAGCCTGCTGGCGGCGCGGGCCTGCGCCTCAGTGACGGTGTCGCTCAATTATGCGGTGCGGCAACCCTTCCCGAATTCCGCCGCCGCGGCGTGCAGGGCGCACTGCTATCGATGCGCCTCGCCGCCGCGGCGGCCGCGGGGTGTGACCTCGCGGTGGTTACCACACTGCCGGGTTCGAAGTCGCAGCAGAATGTCCAGAAGCTCGGTTTCCAGCTGCTCTACCCGCGCGCCATTCTCGTCCGCTAGTACCGGCCGAAGGCGAGCGCGACATTGTGCCCACCGAAACCGAACGAGTTATTGATCGCGTACTCGATCTCCTGGTTGCGCACCTCGCCGTGCACCACATCCAGATCGATCTCCGGATCCTGGTTGTCCAGGTTCAGCGTCGGCGGCACGACGCCGTCTCGGATGCTGAGCACGGTCAGAATCGATTCCAGCGCGCCTACCGCGCCGATCGAATGTCCCAGTGCGGATTTCGGCGCATAGACCGAGGCGTGGTTACCGACGGCCTTGTTGATCGCGTTCGCCTCTGCGCTGTCGCCGACCGGGGTCGCGGTCGCGTGGGCGTTGATGTGGGTGATGTCCTTCGGGGTCAGACCCGCGATCTGTATGGCCCTGGTCATCGCGCGTGCCGCGCCGGCGCCGTCGGGGGCGGGAGCGACCAAATGGTAACCGTCGGAAGTGATTCCGGCACCGAGCAGGCGCGCGTGGATCGTCGCACCGCGCGCCTTGGCATGCTCCTCGGTCTCGAGGACCATCAGCGCACCGGCCTCACCGAAGACGAAACCGTCGCGATCGGAGTCGAATGGACGCGAGGCGCCCCTCGGATCGTCGTTGCGGGTACTCATCGCGCGCATCATCGTGAAGGCCGCGATCGGGAGGACATCGATGTATCCCTCGACGCCGCCGGTGACAACCATATCGGCATCACCCATCGCGATCATGCGCCACGCGTTGACAATTGCCTCGGACCCGGACGAGCAGGCCGAGACCGGCGTGATCACCCCGGCCTTTGCCTGCAATTCGAGACCCGCGACCGCCGACGGGCCATTCGGCATGATCATCTGCACGGCCAGTGGCGAAATCTTGCGGTAACCACCGCTTTTCAGCTTGATATTCGCATCGGTGATCGCATCGGCGCCACCGATTCCGGTGCCGATCGCCACACCGAGCCGCTCGGGATCCACCTCCGGACTGCCTGCATTGCGCCACACCTCGCGCCCGAGAACCATCGCGAGCTGTTCGACATAGGCCATCCGGCGCTGTTCGACCCGCGTCAGCAGGGTCTCGGGCCGAACCTTCAGGTGACCACCGATGCGGACCGGGAGGTCGTACTCCTCGACGAAGGGGTCCTCCAGCACGTCGATTCCGCTCTCGCCGTTGAGGAGTCCCTTCCAGGTCGCGTCGACATCACCCGCGATGGAGGTGGTCGCCGCGAGACTCGTCACGACGACATTCGGGAATCGCCCATTGGCGGCAAAGGGGTTTCGCACGAGAGTCACTCCTGGTTTTCTATCCGATAACGCGGTTCTCGGTGTCCTGGCGAATGCCTTATCTGAACTGGACAGGCGTTCGATGGACTACGGCGGCCGGACATCGTTGTCACGCGGCATCGTCGCAGGCGTTCTACTGTGCCGCCGAATGCACCGGAATGCATTGCTGAACAGGTATTTCCGCTGGACATCTTCTCCGGAAGAGCATACCGGCGCGGATTGATCACGGTATGCCCGTCGTTACGAACCTTCGGCCCGACGGTTGTGGAAAACCTCCAAAGTCGCTGGAACCGCACCCGTCCGCGGGCGGTTCGGGCGTAGCGTGCTGGCCCACCGACCGGTTCTCTCCGGCCCATTCGGTCGCCATTGCCGAGGCAGATATGCAATCTTGTTATTGCACAACGGTATTGAAGGGGTCGCCCCAGCGGCACCGGTGAAGGGGTGTGGCGAGATCATGGTGTCGTCGAACACAGCCGAGTCCGGCGGCAATACTGCCGCGCTCAATTCATTCACCCCGCCGGCTGCCATCCCCCGGCATGTCCGGATGCGCAGGAGCCGCGCGGCCGACCCGCTATGGCCGGGCATGCTCCCGCCCGGACCTGCGCCACGTGTCCTCCCCCCGACGCGCCCACGCCGCCGGAAGCGACGCCCGCCGCGTCGGCCCTGGCTGGTCGGCAGTGCCGCGTTCTTCGTGACGCTGGCGGCGGTGGCGTTGGTGCTCGTGTACACGGCCGAGGCGAGCAATACCCGGCAGTCGACGGCCACGATCAGCGATCCGGTGCTCGGCGGCGGACCGAACTGCGAGCCGACGCGCACCGAACAGTTGGTGCGCGGCAACGGAACCGGGTCGACCAAATCCGGCCCGGATGTGATCCTGGCCTTCCAATACGCCTACTACGTGACCCGATCGGGCTCGGACGCCCGCGCATTGACTACACCGGATGCGGCGGTGTCCTCGGTCGCGCTGATCGATGCGGGCATCACATCGATTCCGCTCGGCACCCAGCACTGCGTCATGATCACCCCGATGCTCGACGGTCGCTTCGACGTCGTCATCACGGAGTTCCGAACAGATGCGACAGTACGCACCTACCGACAGTTCGTCACCGTCGCGCCGCGCGAGGGCATCATCGTCATTGCCAAGATCACCGCGCCGTCCTGATACGCGTAACCGAATTGATCAGCTCCGACTGCCAGGAAGACCCGCAGCGGTCGCCGCGGCAGCCAGCACCGCTTCGAGCATTTCCGGAGTGAGCCGACCGGTGAAGGTGTTCTGCTGACTGACGTGATAGCAGCCGAACAGGTGCAGCGGCGCTCGATCATCGGCCGTCGGTGTCAGCACAACGTGGGCGCCGTGCCCGAATTCGGGACGCGGACGCGGCACCGTCCAGCCCGCTGCGGCGAGCACCGGAAGCAGCGCCTGCCAGCCGAACGCGCCGAGTACCACCACCGCGCGCAATGTCGGTGTGAGCAGACTCAATTCGGTTCGCAGCCAGTGACTGCAGCGATCCCGTTCATCAGGCGTCGGCTTATTGTTGGGCGGCGCGCAGTGCACCGGTGCGGTCACGCGCGCGCCGATCAGCCGTAGTCCGTCGTCGCGGTGCACCGCCGTGGGTTGATTGGTCAGTCCGACCTTGTACATGGCGGCATAGAGGAAATCCCCACTGCGGTCGCCGGTGAACATGCGCCCGGTCCTATTGCCGCCGTGGGCGGCTGGGGCGAGCCCGACGACAAGCAGCCGTGCGTCATCCGGACCGTAGCCAGGAACCGCGCGGCCCCAATAGGTTTCGTCACGGTACGCGGCGCGCTTCTCCCTGGCCGCCCGCTCTCGCCAGGCGACCAGCCGCGGGCAGGCGAAACAATCCGCGACCGCGGCATCGAGTTCGGTGATGGTCTCGCACACGATCACATGGTGCCGTAGATCATTTCGGTGTCAGCAGGCCGGTCAGGTGGTCGTAGGCGACACCGGTCGAGCACCGGTAGCGCGTCGATATCGGCGCGCAATGCGATCGTCCGGTCGCTGCCACGGCGGCCGCGCGGGACGGCGACGATGCCGTGTCCGGCGATGCCGGTGCGCACCTCGTCCAGGTTCAGTGCGCGCAGCTGATCGGCGACGAATGCGGCCGTATTCGACTCCCGGTTGGACAGCTCGGGTTGCCCGTGCCGGTGCTGCCGCCACTGGATGACCTGATCGGCGACTTGCGCCGCGCGCCTGTCCAATTCGTCATAGATCGCGCCTGGGGTCATCTGAACTCCGTTCGCTGTGTCGGGATGCCACCTGATCGGCGATAGACGGTTATGTCCACTATGCATCGATAACTACCCGTTTGCGTACAGGTCGAACGACCAGTTCGAGGCGACGGTGCGCCGCGCGTAACGACCCGGACATGTGAGCCGGACCACGTGGGTGAGTTGATAGCATGGCCTTTCTGGCCGACCGGATGCGGGCAACCCCCGGGTTCACCTCGAAAGAGTCTTTTCATGCAGTTTGAAATCGTCGAGCGAGACGAAACGTGGGTTGCCGGGCTGCCGGTGCGCAGCCCGAAACGTGCGCTCGGAAAGCTGCGTGACCACGACCTCGAGGCCGCGTGGGCGGCGGTATTGCATCAGGAACTCGGTGGTCAGCTGGCCAGCGCCTACACCGACTACTCCGGTGAACTCGGCACCTACAACACCCAGATCGTCGGGTATGAGTGCGCGTCCTTCGACGAGGTCACCCGCGGTCACCTGGTGGCGCGACTACCGCGCGGCACCTATGCCAGATTCTCCTCGGTCGGTAACTTTCCCCAGGTGATGACCGACCTGTGGACGCAGATCGCCTATGCCGAGGAACACAACCAGATCAAACGCACCTACACCGGTGATTTCGAGTGTTATCCGCACGCCTACAAGATCGATCTCTACCTGGCGGTCGATGCGCGATGACATACGCGATCGTGGTGCGCCGCGAGGCCATCTACGGCGGTCTGGTGGTGCCGCGGGTACGTCCGAGCTTCAAGGTCAGCAATAGCGACCTGATCGAATTCCTCAAGGATCGGCTGCGTGACCGCGTGGGCGCGGACCAGCCGATGTACACGGTGTACGTACCGGATCCGGCCGGAAACTACAACGCCATAGTGTGTTTCGAGTATCCGGATCCGAGTGCGGTTCCGGTCGGTGACGTACTGGTCAAGGTGCCCAAGGGTGTCTACGCTCGGTTCGAGCCGAACGGGGATTACCACGATCCGGTCGAGGATGTGTGGGCCCAGGTCGACGATGCGACGGCCTCCGCCGAGATCACCCGGGCCTACCGGGAGGAGATCGAGATCTGGCGTGGGCCGGAGTCGGTCGAACTGTTCATCTCCATCCTGGTTTAGATTGCCCTTTGTTAGCTGTGTCAATACCGACCGGTCTCCACGTTCTGTTGGAGGGCTGGTTCGAGCCTTCTGACCTGCGGTAATTGCGGAGTGCCCGATCAGTTCTCGGAAGATTAACCAGATATCTGGTCAATTCTGGTCGGATGACGGATACTGCCCTAGGCAATCTCATCCGATCGGCGAGTCGTCTGGCGAGTCGGTCAGGCCGGCTCGATGGCCGTACGGATGTGCGGTAGCAAACGGAGTAGGAAACATGACTGTCGAAACAATCGCAGTCGGCCCGGGGGGCACACGCGATGCCGAGGTGTTGCGGTTTCGTGACATGCATTCCGGATATGTCTTTCATGTCGCTACTCCGCAGGCTCATCCCGATCTGTGGCGTCGTTATCTGCGTGGTGCGCTGCAGGTTTACCGGCACTACGGCGTTGATCACGCATTGGAATACGACAGCGTTGTCGACGGTCGCTCGACTTCGTTGTTCTTCGCCGCCGTAGATCCCTCCGGCGCGCTCGTTGCGGGATTGCGGGCGCAGGGTCCATACCGCCTGGCCGGCGACGTGCACGCACTGCGCGCCTGGGTCGGTCGACCCGGTGCCGCCGAGCTGCGCGCGATGGTTGCTGATCGGATACCGGAAGGTGTGGTCGAGGTGAAGGCGGTATGGGTCGAACGAGCGGCCGAGCATCGCGCCGCCCTGGCCGCGGCGGTCTCCCGCTGCGTCGTGCACGCCGCCCGACTGCTCGATGCCAGGTTCGGTTTCGTCACCACTGCCACCGGAAATATCGGTCTGTACCGGTCGAGTGGTGGGTACGTCGCCGACCGGATACCGTCGGTTCCCTATCCGGATGACCGCTATCGGACCATTCCGATGTGGTGGGACGTCCGGACGTATCGGTCATTAGCTACAAAGTTGCAGAGCTCATTGACAGTGCTGGAACATGCGGCGCTCGATGCCTGGCTTTCGCCGCATGGTCGAGCTCCCTCGAGCGGACCTGGGCTCGGAGGACTGGCGCAGGCATGAACGGCGACCTCACCGCGGACCACCGCCCGCTGATTCTCGACGAAAATGCCACAGACGACGCGCGGATCCTCCGGCAATTACGGAAATCGCCGCAGGTCCGCATTCTCGACCTGCGTGATGTGCTGCGCGCCGAACTCACCAAAGTGCGTCGGCCGCCGTCGGATCTCGGTGGGCCGGAGACGGACCGATGGGTCTATTACCCGTGGCGGCGCACGCTCGTTGGGTTGCCCGGTGAAAAGACGTTTCGGGCAATTCGTTTGGATCGCAACCAGAACAAGCTCACTCGCGCCGAACAGGAACGGTGCGCCGGTCTCGCGGTCGGGGTGGTCGGACAGAGCGTCGGGCACGCGGTCGCTTACACGCTGGCTCTGGAGAGCACCTGCGGCCTGCTGCGCCTGGCCGATTTCGACGATATCGAGCTGTCGAATCTGAATCGGGTACCCGGTGGGATCTTCGATATCGGTGTGAACAAGTCCGTCGTGACCGCGCGCCGGATCGCCGAACTCGATCCGTATCTGCC
Organism: Nocardia sp. NPDC049707; assembly: GCF_040674855.1. Classification (NCBI taxonomy): domain Bacteria; kingdom Bacillati; phylum Actinomycetota; class Actinomycetes; order Mycobacteriales; family Nocardiaceae; genus Nocardia; species Nocardia sp. NPDC049707. Next base: position 9,849 of record NZ_JBFANN010000012.1, read on the forward strand.
GGTCGAGGTCGCCACCGCGGGCGTCGACGAGAACACCGTCGATGCATTCCTGCACGGATTGTCGCTGGTCGTCGAGGAATGCGATTCCCTCGATATCAAGTTCGCCGTGCGGGAAGGCGCACGCCGACAGCGCATTCCGTTGGTGATGGATACCAGCGATCGAGGCCTGCTCGATGTCGAACGCTATGACCTGGAGCCGGACCGTCCGCCGTTCCACGGTCTGCTCGGCGCGACCGTCGGCGCGGATCTGCGTGGGTTGTCCACCAAGGACAAGGCACCGCATGTCATGCGGATTCTGGATCCCAAGGAGCTCTCGGCCCGGATGGCGGCGAGTCTGGTCGAGATCGACGAAACCGTCACGACCTGGCCGCAACTCGGCGGTGACGTCCAACTGGGTGCGGCCATCGTGGCGGCGGCGGTGCGCCGGATCGGGCTCGGACAGAAACTGTCCTCGGGCCGGACCCGCTTCGATCTGGAGCGTGGTCTCGATGAACTGGCCGAACCGGAGCCCGGGTGCGAGAAGGTGTCCGACGAATTTCCGGTGCCCGAATCGGGTAGGTCGGATCCGGCCGGGTCCGCGCTCGATAAGGTGCTCGAAGCCGCGCAGCGGGCGCCGTCGGGCGGCAATACCCAACCGTGGTGCCTGCGGGTCGATGGCAATGAGCTACGCATCGATCTCGTCCGAACCCGTTCGTCGGCACTGGATATCGGCCATCGAGCCAGCGCGGTATCGATCGGCGCCGCGCTCTACAACGCCCGCGCCGCGGCCGCCGCGCACGGCATACTCGGCGCGCATGAATTCATCGAGGACAACTCGACCGCATTCGCCGCGGTGCTACATCTCGGCAACCGCACCGATGCCGCACTGGCGAGCGACTATCCGGACACGCTGACCCGCGAGACGAACCGACACCTCGGCGCGGGCACACCGCTGGCGGATCACGTCTTGCCCGCACTGGATGCGGCCGCGACCGATGCGGCGGTTCATGCCATTACCCGATCCGACGAGCTCCGCGCCGCGGCTGCGGTGATCGGCGAATCCGATCGCATCCGCTATCTCACCCCGCGCCTGCACCAGGAGATGTTCGGCGAACTGCGCTGGCCCGGCGAGGATCCGCGCACCGGGATCGATATCCGGAGTATGGAATTGGCGGCAGACGAACAGGCCAAACTCCGGATCGGCGAGCGCTCGGATGTCATGGATCGACTGCGCGAATGGTCCGGCGGTACCGCGCTCGGCGAGTACAGCCGCGACCGCGTGCGGTCGAGTTCGGCGTTGGTCGCAGTAACTTTTCCGCGTCGATCCGGCGCAGAGTCGGTATCACTTGCCGACTACGCGCGCGGCGGCGCGGCTGTGCAGCGGGTCTGGATCGCGGCGCAACGGCTCGGTCTTGCGGTGCAACCGGTCTCACCGTTATTTCTGTATGCGCGGCACCCCGACGAGCTGACCGGGATTTCCCCGGATTTCGCGGATACACTAGCGTCACTTCAGGGCCGTTTCCTGGACCTGCTGGGAGTGCCTGAACATGAGATCATGGCATTGGTGCTTCGCCTGAGCTATGCGGCGGCAGCCACGGTCCGCAGCAGGCGGCTTCCAGTGCCGGGCGCGGGTAACCGCAGCTAGCGCGATCGGAGATAGGGTGCCTCGGCGAACGCTCGACTCATTGGTGACTCAGGTCGCCACCGAGTTGATGGGCGTCGACGCCACGACGATGGTGGCGGCGAGTGAACGCGTGCTGGCCCGATTGGTCGAGCATTTCGATGTCGATTTCAGCTACCTACGCCATACCGATAGAGAGCAGCGGGCAACCGTGCTCATCGCGGAGTGGCCGCACCGTGCTGAGATACCGGATCCGGACCCGCTGAAGATCGTGCATTTCGAGCACGCCGACTCGGTGTTCCGGGAATTGGAACACGCCACCGAGCCGATTATCGTGCGGCCGTCCCAGCAATCCGCCGACTATCAGGAGACGATCCGGCGTTCGTCGGGCATTCCGCAGGTCGCCATGGCGGCGGTGCCGCTGTTATCGCGCGGCGAATCGACCGGCGTATTGGGATTCATCAAACAGGGCGATCGCGACTGGAGCACTCGGGAACTGAACGTGCTCAAGGCGATAGCCGCACTGTTCGCCCAGTTGCAGGCACGTGTGGTGGCCGAGGAGCGATTGCGCTATATCGCCTTGCACGACGATTTGACCGGTTTGGCGAACCGGCGGGCGCTGCTCGAACATATGGAGGAGCGACTCAGACAGGGCAGTCCCGGCCCGGTGGCCGCCTTCTTCCTCGATCTCGACCGGCTCAAAGCGCTCAACGACTTTCTCGGACATACCGCGGGGGACAACTTCATTCGCACGCTGTCCTCGCGATTGCGCGAGAACCTCGATCCCAATGACATGATCGCCCGACTCGGCGGCGACGAATTCGTCATCGTGCCCGCCAAACCGATGGATGCGGTGGCCGCCGAGTTGGAGGCAACGCGGATCCAGCAGCTCATCGGACGACGGGTCACCGTCGGTGGGGAATCGGTCAGTCGCGGTGCCAGCGTCGGTGTCGCGGTGGGTATTCCGGGGGAGACCACGGTCGCGGATGTGCTGCGTCGAGCCGATCACGCGCTGTTGTCGGCGAAATCGGGTGGCGGCAATGGCGTCGCGCTCTTCACCGATGCCATGCGCGCGCAGTTCGAACTCCAGGACGATGTGGAGCTGAATCTGCGCGGCGCGGTCTCCGACGGCTCGCTGCTGCTGCACTATCAGCCCGAGGTCGATCTGCGCACCGGCCGGGTCGTGGCGCTGGAGGCACTGGTGCGCTGGTTGCATCCGACCAGGGGGTTGCTGCCGCCCGGTGCGTTCGTCACGGTCGCCGAAGCCACCAACCTCGCGGGTGAGCTGGGGCGCTGGGTAATTCGATCGGCCTGTGCGCAATTCGCCGAATGGCGCAGGCGGGGGCTGGCGGCGAATGTGGTGATACGGATAAATGTTTCGCCGGTTCAGCTGGTCAGCCTGGATTTCGTGGAGCGGATCGAGGATATTCTGCGGCTGTTCGGCATCGATGGCAGTTCGGTCTGCCTGGAGATCACCGAACACGTGGTTGTCCAGGATCTGGCGCGCACCCAGGTCACGCTGCGCGGACTCAAGCGGATGGGCGTGCAGATCGCCATCGACGATTTCGGCACCGGATACAGCTCGCTGTCGCATCTGAAGGCGCTTCCGGTGGACGCGGTGAAGATCGACCGCGGCTTCGTGCAGCGCCTCGGGGCGAGCACCGACGATCTGGCGATCGTGAAATCCATTATCGGGTTGGCCGGGTCCTTCGGGCTCGGTGTGGTGGGGGAGGGCGTCGAAACGTCGGTTGCCGCGCGGACCTTGGTTGGACTGGGTTGCTATCGGGCGCAAGGGTTTCTGATCGCGCGGCCGATGCCCGCCGATGAGGTGGAGGCGCATCTGGCCGTCGGGCGCATCCCGTTGGATCTCGATCTGCCGCGGGCGGGCCGGGGTACCACGCTGGCGTGACCGGTCCTGGTTGCTGATCGAAACGCTCGGCGATGACCGGGGAGCCGACCCTGGTCGCCGATGGTGCTCGCACCCGGGGTTCGGCGCGGGTCGAGCTGGCGGCGGGCGGACGCGGAATCGGGTCACCGACGCATCCGGGTGTGGTGCGAGCCAGGCAGCCGTTAGCAGGGTCTTTCGCGGGTGTTCATGCGGTGTTGGGCGCACCGGTTCCGCCGGGAACCCGATTCACTGCACGATCGGCGATGTGCGCATCGTGCAACTGGCGAACTTCTACGGTCCGCGGTCGGGTGGGCTGCGCACCGCATTGCACCACCTGGGCGAGGGGTATGTGGCCGCCGGGCACGAGGTGGTGCTGATCGTGCCGGGGCGGCGCCGGACCGAGGAGATCCTGCCGACCGGTGCGGTGCGGATCACTCTGCCCGCTCTGGCGATACCGTGGACCGGCGGCTATCGGGCGGCGGATCCGCGCCGGGTTGCCGATGTGCTGGCCGGGTTGCGCCCGGACGTGCTCGAGGTGTCGGATCGGCTGACGCTGCGGGGGTTCGGACGCTGGGCGCGCGCCCGCGACGTGGCGAGCGTGATGATCTCGCACGAGCGCCTGGACCGACTGCTCGGCCAGATCATGCCGAGTCCGCTGGCCCGCAGATGCGCCGATATCGCCAATCGGCGCACCGCGGACGACTACGACATAGTGGTCTGCACAACGGAATTCGCCCGTGCGGAGTTCTTGCGCATCGACGCGCCCAATATCGAACTGGTGCCGCTCGGCGTGGATCTGGAGCTGTTCAGCCCGCGTCGCCGCGACTACCGCCTGCGCGCCGACCTCGGCGTGCCGGGGCATCCACTGCTGGTGCACTGCGGCAGATTGTCGGTGGAGAAGCGGGTGGATCGCAGCATCGAGGCCATCGGCGCGCTGCGCAGGGCGGGCATCGAGGCCCGGCTGGTCGTGGCGGGGGAGGGGCCACGGCGGGAGGCCCTGGAGCGTCGGGCCCGATCCTTGCCGCCACTGACCGGAGGGCGGCCTGCGGTGCACTTCACCGGATTCATCGCCGACCGGGCAATGGTAGCGAAACTGCTTGCCACCGCCGATGTTTCGCTGGCGCCCGGTCCGCATGAGACCTTCGGCCTTGCCGCGCTCGAGGCTTTGGCCGCGGGTACGCCGGTGGTTGCCAGCCAGTCCTCGGCGCTCGCCGATATCGTCACCGCCGAATGCGGCGCGGTCGCCGCCGATCGCCCGTCCGCCTTCGCCCAGGCCGTCACCGATGTGCTCGCGATGCCGACCGCCGGTCGTCGGCAGGCGGCGCGAAGTCGGGCGGAGCAGTTCACCTGGCCGCGTGCGGTCGCGGGAATGCTGGCAGTGCTGGGGCGGTAATCCGCCGTCTCGATCGGAACTTCTCCCCCCGCTTCGACCATATGAATCTCGCAACGGCACAGTTGCCGCGTACCCTGCGTGCAACGATTCGGGCGATTCGAGATGGGATCCGGTGTGCTTGGTTTTGGGTGCGGGAAGACAGTGCGCGGTGCGAAGGTGCTCGTCACCGGGGCGGCGAGCGGAATAGGCCGGGCGACCGCCTTGGCGTCTGCATCCGCCGGGGCCGAACTGGTGCTGACCGATATCGATGCCGAGGGCTTGGCGGATACGGTCCGCACCATCGAGGAGGCCGGCGGCACCGTGCTCGCCGCGCGCGCCCTGGATATCACCGACTACGACGCGGTCACCGCATTCGCCACCGATGTGCACGCCGAACTCGGCAGCCTCGATATCGTCATGAATATTGCGGGCACCTCCACCTGGGGCACCGTCGAGAATCTCGAACACCGCCACTGGCGCAAGATGGTGGACGTCAACCTGATGGGTCCCATCCATGTGATCGAGAACTTCGTGCCGCCGATGGTCCGGGCAAAACGCGGTGGGGCACTGGTCAATGTCTCCTCGGCGGCCGGAATCCTCGCGCTGCCATGGCATGCCGCCTACAGCGCGGGCAAATTCGGCATCCGCGGTGTCTCCGAGGTTTTGCGATTCGACCTACGACGCCACGACATTTCGGTGCATCTGGTGGTGCCCGGCGCGGTGAACACACCGCTGGTGCAGAGCGTCGACCTGGTCGGCGTGGACAAGGACGATCCGCGGATAAAGCGACTGACCGAGGCGTTCACCAAACATGCCGCAGCGCCGGAAGATGTTGCGGCGGCGATCCTTCGCGGTATCGAGCGCAATCGGTTCCTCGTCTACACCTCATTCGATATCCGCTTCGGCTATTGGTGGGCCCGCAAATTCGCCTACCCCTACGAATTCGTGATTCGCCGCATCAGCGATCGGTTCAGCAGGCTCCAGGCTTCGATGGGCAGTTGAGCGTCACATCGAGCACACGGGCGCCCGGCCCCTGTTCGCCGAGGCGGTCGTGCTCATTGACCAGTCGGCAACTGCCGAGCGACAGGCAGCCACAGCCGATGCAGCCCGTCAGGTTGTCGCGCAGGCGAGTGAGCTGGGTGATGCGATCGTCGAGGTCGGCCCGCCATGCGGTGGACAGAGTCTCCCAGTCGCGCCGGGTGGGGGTGCGGCCCTCGGGAAGTTTGTCCAGTGCGGCGCGGATTTCGCTCAATGGAATGCCGACCCGCTGCGAGATGCGGATGAAGGCGACGCGGCGCAGCGTTTCGCGCGCGTATCTGCGTTGATTTCCACTGGTGCGACGACTCGAAATGAGACCTTCGCGTTCGTAGAAGTGCAACGCGGAGACCGCAACTCCGCTACGCTCGGAAAGCTGCCCGGGGGTCAGCTCCTTCGCTCGCCAATCGGTTGTCGACATCACCCTCCTCCATTCACCTGAACAATACTTCAGGTTAGGGTGTGCTGGGGTCGGAATCGCAAGACACCCAATTGCGTGCTCTTACGCCCTCGGCGAACTACGGTCGGATCATGGGAGCAGACGCGGTGCGGGCCGGGCACGATGGCGGTGCGGACGACGGGTTGGCTGGTGTCGGCGATCCGGGCGGTCGATTGGCGGTCACCTCTGAGGTCGGGACCCTGCGCACAGTGCTGCTGCACCGGCCCGGTGACGAATTGCGACGGTTGACCCCACGCAATAACGATCAACTGCTTTTCGACAGCATTCCGTGGGTCGAGCGGGCCCAGCAGGAGCACGACACCTTCTCCGGCGTGCTGCGCGAACGCGGCGTCGAGGTGTTGCTGCTCGCCGATCTGCTCGCCGAAACCCTGTCGGTCAGCGGTGCGGCCCGCATCCAGGGCATCTCCGGCGCCGTCGACGCGCGCAAACTCGGACATACGCTGGCCGACGAGCTCGCGGCCTTTCTGCGCGGCGTCCGGGCCAAGGATCTGGCCGATATCCTCATGGCCGGGATGACCTTCGACGAACTGCCCTTCGACGGCGACAACACCTCGCTGGTGCGGCGCATGCACCACGGTGCGGATTTCGTCATCGACCCGCTGCCGAATCTGCTGTTCACCAGGGATTCCTCCTTCTGGGTCGGCCCGAGGGTGGCGATCACCTCGCTCGCACTGCCCGCACGGATGCGCGAGACCTCGTTGACCGATCTCATCTACGCATTTCATCCGCGCTTCCTCGGCGTGCGGCGGGCCTACGAATCGCATACCGCGCCGATCGAGGGCGGTGATGTGCTGTTGCTCGCGCCGGGCGTGGTGGCGGTGGGCGTCGGTGAGCGCACTTCACCCGCGGGCGCGGAAGCGTTGGCGCGCAGTCTGTTCGACGACGATCTCGCCCACACCGTGCTGGTCGTCCCGATCGCCCAGATGCGCGCAACCATGCACCTGGACACCCTCTGCACCATGGTCGACACCGATGCCGTCGTGATGTATCCGGCGGTCCGGGATTCGCTGTGCGCGTTCACGATTCATCGCGAAGATGACTACGGCGGCCGCGACGACCAGGGCCGGGTGAGTGTGCGCGGCCCCGATCCGTTCCTGCCCGCGGCCGCCGACGCGATGGGCATCGGCAAGCTGCGGGTCATCGATACCGGGCTCGATGTGGTCACCGCCGAACGCGAGCAGTGGGACGACGGCAATAACACCCTGGCGCTCGCGCCCGGCGTGGTCGTCGCCTATGAGCGCAACGATATGACCAATACGCGGCTCGAGAATGCCGGTATCGAGGTGCTGCGCATCCCGGGCTCCGAATTGGGTTCCGGCCGCGGCGGACCGCGGTGCATGTCCTGCCCGTTGTCCCGAGATGATTTGTGAGCGTGCGATGTTCGCCATTACCGTGACCCACGATTCGCCGATTCCGCCCTACGAGCAGCTGCGGCTCGGTGTCATCGCGCAAGTGCGCTCGGGGGAGTTGGCGGCGGGTACGAAGATCCCGACGGTGCGTGCACTGGCCGCGCAACTCGGGCTCGCGCCGAATACCGTCGCTCGGGCCTATCGGGAACTCGAGGCCGATGGAGTGGTCGAAACCCGGGGCAGGCAAGGATCTTTCATCGCGTCCTCCGGTGACCCGACCAAGGATCTGGCGGGGCGCGCCGCGACGGATTATGTCGGCGCCATTCGACGGCTCGGTCTCGATGACGAGGCGGCCCTGCGGTACGTCAGGTTGGCTCTGGAGAGTTAGTCCGCGCGGATCCCGGCGTCAGCGCCAGCTGGGCAGCCACAGATGGTCGTGCCAGTTGCCGGGGGTAATCGGTAGTGCGGTCAGAATCGGCCAGAGCCAGATGAAATTGGCGATCACCAGCCCGAGGTAGATACAGACCGCGAGCAGTCCGAGGCTGCGCCGTTCGCTGGGCACCGCGGGCAGATAGGTGCCCGCCGGACTTCGCGGTATCCGGAACGATCGGGCCGGGCCGAGCACATCGCCGCACGCCAGCGCGATCCCCATCACCAGGAACGGGGCCAACGGCACGGCGTAGAAGTAGTACATCTGCCGATCGAGGGTGAAGAACCAGGGAATGAGTCCGGCGCCGTATCCGGTGAGCACCGCAGCGTAACGCCAGTCGCGACGGACGACAGTGCGCCACAGCATCCAGCCCAGTACCGGGAATGCGATCCACCAGATCGCCGGAGTGCCGATCAGCATCACGGCCTTCACGCACTGGGTCTGCCCGCAGCCGGTGACACCGGTGTCGGCGTAGTAGTAGAGCATCGGCCGCAGCCCCATCGGCCAGGTCCACGGCTTGGATTCCCAGGGGTGATGGTTACCGGCCGAATTGGTCAGACCCTCGTGGAAGCGCAGTGTTTCGCCGCTGTAGTACCACAGCGAGCGCAGCGCATTCGGCAGGAACGACCACGGCCCATCCCGGCCGACCTGATTGCCGACCGCATAGCGGAAGATGCCGTCCTCGCTGGCGAACCAGGCCCAATAGCTGGCCAGATACACCCCAAGCGGAATCAACACCAGCGCATACAGCGCGGGCCCGACATCGCGCACCGCCGCGCCGACCCAGGGCCGTCGCACACTGTAGGCGCGCCGCGCCGAGACGTCGAAACAGACGCTCATGATCCCGAACGCGAGGATGAAGTACATCCCGGACCACTTTGTACCGCAAGACAGTCCGAGCAGCACCCCGGCGCCGAAGCGCCACCAGCGCACTCCGAGCCGCGGACCCCATTCGCTCGCATCGATTCGACCCTCGTAGCCGACCTTGGCGATTCGAGCCCTGACCTCGTCGCGATCCACGATCAGACAGCCGAATGCGGCGGTGACCAGCACCGCCATGAAGATGTCGAGCATGCCGATGCGTGAGGAGACGAAGGTGAGTCCGTCGGCGATCAGCAGAATGCCCGCGATCGCGCCGAGCATGGTGGAACGCGCCATCCGGCGGACGATCCGGATGACCAGCAGCACCAGGATCGTGCCCGCCAGCGCCGCGCTGAATCGCCAGCCCCAGCCGTTGTAGCCGAACATCCACTCGCCCACCGCGATCAGCTGTTTGCCGATCGGGGGATGCACCACCAGCCCGTAGGCGGGATTGTCCTCGATGCCGCCGCTGGTGAGAATCTGCCAGGCTTGTGGCGCGTAATGCTTCTCGTCGAAGACCGGGGTGTACGCGTCGGTCGGATAGTCCAGCATGATGAACCGCGTCAACGCCGCGATCGCGGTGAGTACCGCGGTGACCACCCACCCCTGCATTGTGTCGAGCGGCCCGAAGTCGGGCGATGGACGCAGGGGCGCGGGGCTCGACCAAGAGGGCACGGCCCTGGCTACGGTCGCGCGCTGGTCGGTCACCTGGGTCACGCCCCGATCGTATGCTGTGCGCACCACCGAGACCCGCACCGGTGAGCGAGCCGCCGGATGAATCACACCCTGAGCAGCGGTTCGGGCGGCGGCTGCCGCGTATCGGAGTCGGCGTGATCACCCAGCGCGGGATTCGTTTTCCTGTGGTGAGAGAATCTTCGTCCAGCAAAGTAGCGACTGATTTCGTGCCGACCTGGGTAACTCACCGGGGATGCCCAGAACTCGTCGGGCACCTGACCGCCGGTCCGGTGACCAAGTCTCGAGCTACTGACGACCGGCAAAGGCCCGGGGAGGCGGAGGAGCGTGGCGGACAAGGTGGGGCGATTGGTGCTCGCGGCGACGCCGATGGGTGAGATCGGCGATGCCTCACAGCGGCTACGCGAGGCGCTCGGATCCGCCGATATGGTCGCGGCCGAGGACACCCGGCGTACCCGCGCCCTCGCCAAGGCCCTGGACGTGGAGATCACCGGGCGGGTCCTGCGGTTCGACGATCACGTGGAGTCCGCGAAGATCCCGGCACTGCTCGATGAGATCGAGCGCGGCAGCACGGTGCTGCTGGTGACCGACGCCGGTATGCCGTCGGTGAGCGATCCGGGCTATCGCATGGTGGTGGCCTGTGTCGAGCGTCAGCTGCCGGTCACCTGCCTGCCGGGACCGTCCGCGGTGACCACGGCCCTGGCACTGTCCGCGCTCCCGGTGGAACGCTTCTGCTTCGATGGCTTCGCGCCGCGCAAATCCGGCCAGCGTCGAGAGTGGTTGCGCACCCTGATTACCGAGCCGCGCGCCTGCGTATTCTTCGAGGCGCCGCACCGGCTCGCCGACTGCCTCGCTGATGCGGTCGAGGTACTCGGACCCGACCGGCGGGCGGCGGTCTGCCGGGAACTGACCAAGACCTACGAGGAGGTCGTGCGCGGCAATCTCGGTGAACTCGCCGCCTGGGCGGTCGATGGGGCGCGTGGTGAAATCACCGTCGTCGTCGAGGGCGCCCGACCCGTCGCGGCCGATCCCGCCGATCTGGTCGACGAGGTCGAATCGCTGACCGCCGAAGGTGTTCGCCTCAAGGACGCGTGTGCTCAGGTGGCCGCCGAGACCGGCGTTTCCCGCCGCGAACTGTACGACGCGGTGCTGACCGCGCGCCGCGATGGCGGTGACAGTACGTAGCACGACTCGCCGTCGCCGACAGTCCCGGGCGCCCGGATGGGGAGTGTCATAGTGCTATCGATCACGAGCGAGACGATGATCGGTGTCATGACCTCTTTGGAAAGCAAGGCGAAGGCGTTTCTCGAACTACATGTCCCGGGCGATCCCGGTGTCTTTCCGACGGTGTGGGATGCGTGGTCGGCGAATATCGCTGTCGCGGCCGGGTTTTCGGCGCTGACCCTGGGTAGTCATCCGGTTGCCGATTCGGTCGGGCGCAGCGATAAGGAAGGGATGACATTCGCGGAACTGTTGACTCGCGTCCGGCAGATCACCGATGTGGTCGATGTTCCGATCTCCGTCGATATCGAATCCGGTTATGGACTCGAGCCCGCGCAGTTGATCGAGGGGCTGCTGGAGGCGGGCGCGATCGGCCTCAATATCGAGGACACCGTGCACAGCGAGGGCGGCCGGTTGCGCGGTGCCCAGGAGCACGCCGATCTGGTGCACGGCCTGCGTCAGTTCGCTGATGCCGCCGGTGTGCATGTGGTCATCAATGCCCGCACCGACCTGTTCATGCGCAAGGACGGTGACGACAGTGATCGCGTCGACCGCGCCATCGAGCGCCTGAAGTTGGCCGCCGCGGCGGGTGCCGACTCGCTGTTCCCGGCCGGGCTGCATGCCGACGCCGATATGCGCCGTCTCACCAGCGAATTACCGCTGCCGATCAGCGCAGTCGTGCAGCCCGGCGTATCCGAGAAGGCGGTACTGGCCGATCAGGGCGTCGCCCGCATCACCTTCGGCCCATTTTTGCAGTGGGCCCTGACCGAGGAAGCCAACAGGCTGCTGAATCGCTGGAAGTAGTGGGCTGGAGCCGAACACACTGAAGCGCTACCGCTCGGCGGCGGTAGCGCTTCAGGTTACTTCTTCGGCTCCACGTAGCGTGGGTATACCGCTTCCGGCTCCGGCAGTGCGGTTCCGGGGACCAGCGGGGTCGCGATATCGGCGAACGAACGGTTCTGCTGGGCGAGCAGATCCAGGATCTTGCCCGCCGATTCCGGCAGCACCGGCTGCACCAGAATCGCGACGATGCGCAGCAGTTCGGTGGTCACGTACAGCACCGTCGCCTCGCGGGCCAGGGACTCCTCGGTGCCGGTCTTGGCCAACGCCCATGGCGCCTCCGCGGAGAAGTAGCGGTTGGCCTCGCCGAGCGTCAGCCAGATCGCCTCCAGCGCCAAATGCATTTGCTGCGCATCGAATTCGGCGCGGCAGCGCTCCAGCAGACCGTTGGCGCGGTCGAGCAGTGCGCGATCGGCCTCGGTGAGCTCGCCCGGTGTCGGCACCACGCCCCCGCAGTCGCGGGCGACCAGCTTCAAGCTGCGCTGCACCAGATTTCCGAATTCATTGGCCAGATCGGTATTGATCCGCCCGACGATCGCCTCGTGGCTGTAGCTGCCGTCCTGACCGTAGGAGATCTCGCGCAGCAGGAAGAAGCGCACCGGGTCGACGCCGTATTCGTCGACCAGCGCGAGCGGGTCGACCACATTGCCGACCGACTTCGACATCTTCTCGCCCTTGTTGTACAGGAACCCGTGCACGAAAACGCGTTTCGGCAATTCGATCCCGGCCGACATCAGGAACGCGGGCCAGTACACGGTGTGGAACCGGGTGATGTCCTTACCGATGATGTGTACGTCGGCGGGCCAGAACCGCTGGAACGCACCGGATTCGGTATCCGGGAAGCCGACGCCGGTGAGGTAGTTGGTCAGCGCGTCCACCCACACGTACATCACGTGATCGGGATGTCCGGGCACCGGCACGCCCCAGTCGAAGGTGGTGCGCGAGATGGACAGGTCCTTCAGACCCGCCTTCACATAACTCACCATCTCATTGCGGGCTGTTGCGGGCGCGATGAATTCGGGATGCTCGTCATAGAGCGCGAGCAGCTTGTCCTGGTAGTTGGACAGCCGGAAGAAGTAGTTCGACTCCTCGGTCCAGGTCACCGGCGTCTTCGTTTCGGTGGAGATCCGGGTGCCGTCCTCGAGCAGCGTCGTTTCTTCCTCGGTATAGAACGCTTCGTCACGCACCGAGTACCAGCCCGAGTAGTTGTCCAGGTAGATATCGCCATTGGCGAGCATCCGCTCCCAGATCGCGACGCTGGCCACCTGGTGGTCGTCATCGGTGGTGCGGATGAAGCGGTCATAGGAGATGTCGAGCGTCTTGTCCATCGCCTCGAACACATTCGAATTGCGCGCCGCGAGCTCGGCCACCGGCACACCCTCGGCAACCGCGGTCTGCTGCATCTTCTGCCCGTGCTCATCGGTACCGGTCATGAAGAAGACGTCATAACCGTCGAGCCGCTTGAAGCGGGCGAGGGCGTCGGCCGAGATGTACTCGTACGCATGCCCGATGTGCGGCGCACCGTTCGGGTATGCGATGGCCGTTGTGATGTAGAAGGCGGGGCGGTCAGCTTCGCTCATGGTGCATCTACTCTAATGCGCGTGGATTCCGACGCTCACGTGAATATCCCCCGCGGCGATGGCCGCCGTCCCGTGCTCGCGTTCTGGTCTGCCGGAGTTCGCCGATGACCGAGCGAGTGATGTTGCAGCGCCTGGCGGGCGCGGCGGAGGCGGGCGTTAGTGAGGTGGAGTCGCTGGTGAGCGAGCGTAGCGAGGGAACGATGTTGCAGCGCCTGGCGGGCGCGACGGAGGCGGGCGTTAGTGAGGTGGAGTCGCTGGTGAGCGAGCGTAGCGAGGGAACGATGTTGCAGCGCCTGGCGGGCGCGGCGGAGCCGAGCGCTAGCGAGGCGGAGTCGTGAGCGCCAAACGGCCCGCGCCCGAGCTGCCGGAACCGCTCGCGCCGCTGGTGGACGCGCATACGCATCTGGATGCCTGCGGCGCCACCGACGCGGAGTCGACAGCGGTGATCGTGGACCGCGCGGCCTCGGTCGGGGTCGGCCACGTGGTCACCGTCGCCGATGATCTGGCCGCAGCGCAGTGGGCCGTACGGGCCGCGAATGGGGACCACCGGGTGTTCGCCGCCGTAGCGCTGCATCCGACGCGGGCGAATGTGCTGGATGACGCGACCAAGGTCGAGCTGGAGCGGTTGGCCGCCGATCCGCGTGTTGTCGCGATCGGCGAGACCGGACTCGATTACTACTGGCCGGGCAAGCTCGAGGGCTGCGCCGATATCGAGGATCAGATCGAGGGCTTCCGCTGGCATATCGACCTGGCCAAACGCTTGCGCAAACCGCTCATGATCCACAACCGCGAGGCCGACCACGATCTGCTGACGGTACTGCTGGACGAGGGCGCGCCGGAAACCGTGATCTTCCATTGCTTTTCCTCGGACGCCAATATGGCGATGTCGTGTGTGGCCGAGGGGTACATCCTCAGCTTCTCCGGCACGGTGAGTTTCAAGAACGCCCATGAATTGCGGGAGGCCGCCAAGGTGGTGCCCGACGGCCAGATTCTGGTGGAGACCGATGCGCCGTATCTGACTCCGCATCCGTTCCGCGGTGCGCCCAATGAACCGTATTGCCTGCCGTACACCGTGCGCGCCCTCGCGGAATTGCGCGAACAGGATCCGTTGGCGCTCGCGAAAATAACCACCGCGAACGCCCGCCGCATTTACGGCATCTGAACCGATTGCATTTCTGTTCGAGCTCCATCGGGAGTTCTGGCGGCATTGCTCGAGAAGTCGTTTCCGCGATCTTGTTCTGACGCCGACATTCGAAGCCTCCGCCGATGTGCAAGGGGGCTGGATGGCTGATGTGTTCTAGGTCACTTCGGTTGGTGCGTTTTGTGATTTACCTGCGGTGTCGATATTGATTTGTGATATCGAATCTGCCGCTTGTAAGTCTAGGGTTGTCGACCCCTGACTCCTTCGTTATCGTACTGTGACCATGTCTCCGTTCACGAGGATCAACCAGTCCCGCTCGCCGCTGCTGTATGCAGCGGTCGCGGCGCTGCTGGTGACGCTGATCGTCGGTGCCGCGATGGCGATCGTGAACCGCAAGACGGTCACAGTCGTCGTGGATGGCGAACGGATGACGCAGACCACCATGTCGGGCGATGTCAGCGGAGTGTTGAAGGCCGCGGGTTTCTTTGTGAACGACCGCGACCAGGTCCGGCCCGCGCTGGCCGCGACGATTACCGATGGCGCGACCATCACCTACATCCGGGCGCGCGAGGTCGCGGTATCGCTGGATGGCAAGGCCGAGAAGGTGTGGTCGACCGGTCTGACCGCGGGTGATGTGGTCGACCAACTGCACCTGCCCCGCGAGGTATTCGTCTCCCCGGCCCGCAACGAGAAGTTGCCGCTGGAGGGCGCCGCGCTGCAGATCGCCACCCCGCGTTCGGTATCGCTGCTCGACGGCATCGGCAATCCGGTCGATGTTCGACTGGCCGCGCCGACCGTCGGTGAATTTCTTGCCGTCGCCGGCATTCCGCTGATCGAGGAGGACACCGTCGAGCCCGCGGCAACGACGCCGCTCACCGATGGGCAGCGGATCGTGGTGACCCGCAAACGCATCGAGAACAAGGTCGAGACGGTGCCGCTGGATCCGTCGGAGAATGTGATCGAGGATCCGACCCTGAATATGAGCCGGACCGTGGTGGAGAGCCCGGGTGAGCCCGGTGTGCAGGACGTGACGTTCGCGGTCACCATGGTCAATGGCCAGGAGGTCGGTCGGCGGCCGATCGCCTCGAATGTGAAGGTGACGGCGCAGCCGAAGACCATCCGCAAGGGCGCCAAGCCCGGCACCGAGGTACCGGCGGTGCGTGACGGCGATATCTGGGATGCGCTCGCCCGCTGCGAATCCACCGGTAACTGGGCGATCAACACCGGCAACGGCTACTACGGCGGCATCCAATTCGACCAGGGCACCTGGGAAAGCCAGGGCGGTCTCAAATACGCACAGCGCCCCGACCTGGCCACCCGCGAAGAGCAGATCGCGATCGCCGAAGTCACTCGCACCCTCCAGGGTTGGGGCGCCTGGCCCGGCTGTATCGGCCGCTTGGGCATCGGCTGATCGCCGATTCAACTGTGCCACTCGGGCACGGACAGGTTGGGTTGATACCTTGTCGGACGTGTCCGAACCCGATATTTCCGCGCGTGGGAGTGCTGCGCTGCTCGGACCCGCCGAGGTGCGGGCGCTGGCCGAGCGACTCGGCGTGCGGCCGACCAAGCAGCTCGGACAGAATTTCGTGCATGATGCCAATACGGTGCGTCGGATTGTCGCGGCGGCCGGGGTGGGGCGCGGGGATACGGTGCTCGAGGTGGGGCCTGGGCTCGGTTCGTTGACATTGGCGCTGCTCGATGTGGTGGATTCGGTCATCGCCATCGAGATCGATCCCGTACTGGCGAAGCACCTTCCGGTGACCGTCGCCGATCGCGCGCCGGAACTGGCCGGGAATTTGACCGTCGTGGCAGCCGATGCGCTGCGCGTCCGCGCGGACAGCCTGCCCGCGGTACCGTCGGCGCTGGTGGCGAATCTGCCCTATAACGTCGCCGTGCCGGTACTGCTGCACCTGCTCGCCGAATTGCCCAGCATCACAACCTCATTGGTGATGGTGCAGGCCGAGGTGGCGGACCGTCTCGCCGCCGAACCCGGCAGTCGCATCTACGGTGTGCCGAGCGTCAAGGCGGGCTTCTTCGGCACCGTGCGCCGCGCGGGCGCGGTGGGCACCCAGGTGTTCTGGCCGGTGCCACGCGTAGATTCCGGCCTGGTTCGCATCGAACGCTATGCCGAACCGCCGTGGTCGATGGACGAGGCGCACCGCCGGCGCGTCTTCGAGGTCGTCGACGCCGCCTTCGCTCAGCGCCGCAAAACCCTCCGCGCCGCCCTCGGCAGCTGGGCCGGTACACCGGCCGAAGCCGAACGCCGCTTGGTCGGGGCCGGTATCGACCCGACCGCCCGCGGCGAAACCCTCGACACCGCAGCCTTCGTCCGCCTCGCCGCCCAGGTGTGAGTGGCAAGGTGCGTACGTCGGACCGGTCGGTTTCTGTTGTGATCGAGATGGGATCGCACACCGCGTTATCCACACGGTTGGCTTGCTGAGGCGTCGCCCCGGTGAAAGCGATTGTGGATAGCCAACTTTTGCCTTGTTGGTCGCGATGCCGGTATCCCGCACTGCGGCAATCGACTCAGGCGTGCCGACGCACGCTGCGTGTCGCATAGAAAGCGCAGGTCATAGCACCGGATATCAACTCGGACACGCGCTGGTCGGCGCATGCGATCATGGGTGACCGCGCCACCCGAATGGTGTCCAGCATCGGAT
Organism: Nocardia sp. NPDC049707; assembly: GCF_040674855.1. Lineage (NCBI taxonomy): Bacteria > Bacillati > Actinomycetota > Actinomycetes > Mycobacteriales > Nocardiaceae > Nocardia > Nocardia sp. NPDC049707. Next base: position 26,979 of record NZ_JBFANN010000012.1, read on the forward strand.
GTGAATGGCGCTGTGAATAATTCGACGCGTGCGGTGAACTCGGCGGCATGCACGACATCGCCGTGCAGAAGTCTAGATACCATCGAAATGCGCCCGCGCTCGAGGTCGGGCATGGAAGCCGACCTCCGGACCTGCTGGCATGCTGCCGATTTCGTCCTGCGGATGGATGTGCAGGTAGGCAAGGTTGTTGGCGCGCAAGACAACCGGATGCGCCTACCCGCCGTGGTTCGGTGCCGTGCCGGTCGGATCGCCCATCAGAGCGCCGATACCGGGCGCGACACCGAACAGTGCGACGAGACCGCCGTCGGCCGCGACGGATCTCGGCCGGACCTGTATCAGACGGCGACCTCGTATCCCGCCTCGTCCACGGCGGCGGCGACATCGGCGTCGGTGAGCGGTGCGGTGCTGTCCACCCGGACCGAACCGCTGGCGAGGTCGACGTCCACGCTGGTCACGCCATCGATCTTGCCGATCTCCGTCTTGACCGAGTTGACGCAATGTCCGCAGGTCATCCCCGTGACGGTGTAGGTGCTCGTGGCCATCTCCGACTCCTTCGCTCACATTCGATCATACGGTGTGGGGGTATCCCCAACGTCAACGAACATACCCCCGGTGGGTATTGAGCGCAAGTGGGAGTCGCTCTGTCGTTTCAGGGGTTCATCGACTAGTCGCGACGCAGGTTCGGATAGTTCCCGAACGCCCGGTCGAATTGCCTGCTGATTCAGCCTCGAGTGGCGGAAGGCCAGCCGTGCATGGCCATCTCGGCCACCCGCTCCAGTTGAGCGGGACTCGCGCCATCCCGGGCCGCCTGCGACATGCCCTGCATAACGGTGCCGACATACCTCGCGAGCGTGGCCGCATCGGTTTCCGGCGGCAACAAGTCCGCATCGATATCCGCTTGGATGCGCGTGGCGAAGCTCTCCACATTCCGATTCCGAAGTGCGCGCAGCATGTCGGCGATCTCTGTGCTGGTGGTGTTGAGTCCGGCGCTGATCACCAGGCAACCGTGCGGGCAATCGGGCCGGGTGTACTCCGTCGCTGCCTCGCGCAGAATCCGGCGCACCGTCGCCTCGGCGGTCGGTTCCTCTGCGAGCGCGCGCGGGATGAAGCTGCCGTAGCGTGCGCCGAAGGCCTGCACCACCTCATTGAACAACGTCGCCTTATCGCCGAATGCGGCATACAGGCTCGGTGCGCCGATTCCCATCGCTGCGGTCAGATCGCCGATCGAAGTCGCTTCGTAGCCCCGTGCCCAGAACAGCCGCAGCGCCTTTTCCAGCGCGGCATCCCGATCGAACGAGCGGGGGCGTCCCCTGGGCGGTGCACTCATGACCACATTTTATAGCGGTCGCTAGAGAATGTGCTAACGTCCTTTCTGTAGCGACCGCTAGAGAAAGGAATCTGTCATGGGTGCACTGCTGCAAACCGGCCGGCTCGACGGCAAGACGGCGCTGGTGACCGGTGCCAGTCGTGGCATCGGCCGGGCCATCGCGGAGCGGCTCGGCAGGGAGGGGGCGCGGGTCGCCGTGCATTACAACGGCAATGAGCAGGCGGCGAAGGAAACCGTCGCGGCCATCGAGGCGGCGGGCGGTTCGGCCTTCGCGATCCAGGCCGAACTCGGCGTACCCGGCGATGCCGCGGCGCTGTGGTCCGCATTCGACGCGCAGGCCGACGGCGTGGACGTCATCGTCAATAACGCGGGCATCGATGGCATCCGCGAACCGATCGGCGGTACCGATGAGGCCGCCTTCGACCGCCTCTTCGCCGTCAACGCGAAGGCGCCGTTCTTCGTCACCAAGCTGGGGCTGGATCGCTTGCGCGACGGCGGGCGCATCGTCAATGTCTCCACCGGCCTCACGCACGGGGCGAAAATGCCGGAGCTGATCGCCTACACGATGACCAAGGGCGCGATCGATACGTTCACCCAAACGCTGGCAAAGGAACTCGGCGCACGCGGCATCACCGTGAATGCTGTCGCACCGGGCGTGATCGATACCGATATGAACGCCAACTGGTTGCGCAATACCGAGACCGAGGCATTGGTGGCCGGTTGGTCGCCGTTGAATCGTGTCGGACAGCCCGGTGATATCGCGGATATCACCGCATTCCTCGCCTCCGACGATGCGCGGTGGGTCACTGGGCAGTGGATCGATGCCACCGGCGGGGCGCTGCTGTAACCGTCCGGCACATGGGCGGTGAACGTCTCATCTCGAGCTGAGCACCTGTCGTACCCACGGGATAGGCTTGAGCACCGTGTTGTCAGTTGTGCCAAGTCCCGTCGTCGTGCGCGCGCCGTCCAAGGTGAACCTCCACCTAGGCGTCGGTGATGTGCGCGCGGACGGCTATCACGAGCTGACCACGGTGTTCCAGGCCCTCTCGCTCAGCGATGATCTGGAGCTGGCGCCCGCCGCCTCGTTGACCGTGCGGGTCAGCGGCGAGGGCGCCGACGATGTGCCGACCGATCGAACCAATCTGGTGTGGAAGGCCGCCGTACGCATCGCACATCTGGCCGGCCGCGCCCCGCTGGTGGAAATCGCCATCAACAAGGGCATTCCGGTGGCGGGTGGGATGGCGGGCGGCAGTGCGGATGCCGCCGCGACGCTGGTCGGGCTGAACGAACTCTGGGATGTCGGGCTGACCCGTGACGAATTATTCGCGGTCGCAACCGAGCTCGGCAGCGATGTGCCGTTCGCGCTGCATGGCGGAACGGCGCTCGGCACCGGTCGGGGTGAGCGGCTGCTTCCGGTGTTGTCCCGCAATACCTTTCACTGGGTGCTCGCGCTCGCCAAGGGTGGATTGTCCACCCCCGCGGTCTTCGCCGAACTGGACCGACTACGCGAAATCGGCAACCCGCCCCGGCTGGGCGGGCCGCAGGAATTGATGCAGGCGCTGGCCTCCGGTGATCCGAAACAGCTTGCGCCTCTGCTGGGTAACGATCTGCAGGCGGCGGCCCTGTCGTTGAAGCCGGAGTTGCGCCGGACATTGCGCGCGGGCGTCGGTGCGGGTGCGCTGGCCGGGCTGGTCTCCGGCTCCGGCCCGACCTGCGCATTTCTCTGTGACAGCGAGGAGGCCGCGGTGGCGGTCGCGGCCGAGCTCGCGGGTGCGGGTGTGTGCCGCAGCGTACGCACCGCGAGCGGGCCGGTACCCGGTGCGCGAGTCATCAGCAGTGAGGTACCCGGCAAGCGCTGACGTTTCGCCGGGTTATGCGATGACGTCGGCGAGCCGGTCCACTTGGTCGGCGTCGCGGCCGTAGCAATAGAGCATGACCTCATCGGCGCCGAGATCCTCGAATTGGCCGATGGCTGTGCGGATCTCGGCGGGCGTGGTGAGCATTCCGGCCAGCATGAAATCGGCACGACCGCTGAATTCGTAATAGGCCCCCATCGACGCGCGGGCGTCTTCGACGACGCCGGGTGCGCCGAGCGCAACATTGACTTGAGCGACAATGCGGGGCACGCCGGCGCGGCCGTGCTCGCTCCATGAGCGGCGGGCGGTGTCGAACAGGCCACCAGCCCACGACGGTGCTGCGGCGGCGAGAAAGCCACCGCCCCAACGGCCGACGCGATCGATGGCGGCGGGCTGGAAGCCGCCGAAGAGCAGCTCGGGTCCCTCGGGACGCAGCGGTGCCGGACCGATCGGTCCGCAGTCGGTGTTGTACGGCCGGCCGGACCACAGGCGGCGCATGATCTCTAGCTGTTCGTCCAGGCGGCGGCCGCGGGAGCGCAGCTCGGTGCCGGAGGCGATGTGATCATCCGCGCGACCGCCGACGCCGAGGCCGAGCACCAGCCGGCCACCGGACATGCGATCGAGGGTGGCGGCCTGTTTGGCGAGCAGCGTCGGCTCGCGCAGCGGCGCGATGAGCACCTCGGTCTGTACCTTGATCCGGCTGGTGGCACCGGCGATCATGCCGAGCGCGACCAGTGGTTCTGGATTGTCGTAGACGAGTCGGTCGAGCAGACCGAGGGTGGAGAACGGACCCGCGTCGGCGCGGCGGGCCCAGTCGAGCAGGGCGGCGGGATCGGAAATGGGCAGACCAAGTCCGACGTGCATGAGAACCTCCAGATCAGCGGAAATTGACACCGTGCCGCCCCTGATCACCTCGATCCCGAGGTGGGGCTCCCATTCTGCGGCTGTACCTCGGGAGCGCCATCGCTAACGTTGTTCGTAACGAACGTCGTTCGTGAATGTCACTGTAAGCGAACGACGTTCGTTGTGCAAACGGCCGAGGACTCCGGCAAGTGATCACTGATTTCGTAAGGACATGGGTAACTCGTCGGGTACGTCCCAAGGTCCCGGACCGCGACCGTCGGCCCACAAGGGAAGGTGAGTAGGCTCGCACGGCCGGCAAAATACGCGCCAGAGGCGGGCCGAGCCCACCCATCCCGCCGGCTGTCATCCTCGGAAGGATCCATGTCCAACCTGATCAACCTCGAACAGGTCTCCAAGAGTTTCGGTATCAAACCGCTCCTGGACACCGTTTCGCTCGGCATTCACGCTGGCGAGCGGATCGGTGTCGTCGGCCTGAACGGTGGCGGCAAGACCACCCTGTTGGAGGTGCTGACCGGTCTCGAACCGCCCGACAGTGGCCGGGTGAGCCGAGTCGGCGGGCTGCGGATGGCGGTGGTGACCCAGCGTGGCGTGCTGCCCGCTGGTGCGACCGTCGGATCCGTCGTGCTGGCCGGATTGGCCGATGATGCGCGGCCCGCTGGCGCGAGCGACGGGCACGGCGGCGAGAGTTTGCGTGACCACGGAGAGCCCCGGGAGCGCCGAGATGGCTACGGCGTCGCCGAACACGAATGGGCCTCGAATCCGCGCATCCGTTCGGTAATGGCGGGCATCGGCATCGAGGGCCTCGGTCTGGACGCCTCGGTCGACAATCTCTCCGGTGGCGAGCGCCGCCGCGTCGCACTGGCCGCCGCGCTGGTCCGCGATCTGGATCTACTCGTGCTCGACGAGCCGACCAACCATCTCGATGTCGAGGGCGTGCAGTGGCTGGCCCGGCATCTGGTCGAACGCCGCAGCGCCCTGGTGGTGGTGACCCACGATCGATGGTTCCTCGACACCGTGGCCACCGACACCTGGGAGGTCGTCGGCGGCAAGGTCGAGAGCTATGAAGGTGGTTACGGCGACTGGATTTTCGCACGCGCCGAGCGGGCGCGGCAGGCCGATGCCGCCGAGGCCAGACGCGCGAATCTGGCGCGCAAGGAGTTGGCCTGGTTGCGGCGCGGTGCGAAGGCCCGCACCTCCAAGCCGCGCTATCGGGTGGAGGCGGCCGAGGCGCTGATCGCCGATGTGCCGCCACCGCGCGACAGCGTCTCGCTGGCCGCATTCGCGCGAAAGCGCCTGGGCCGCGTCGTCATCGAACTAGAGGATGCCACCCTCACCACTCCGGACGGCCGAGAGCTGGTGCGCGACTTGACCTGGCGCCTGGCACCGGGGGAGCGAGTCGGCCTGGTCGGCGTGAACGGCTCCGGCAAGACGACGCTACTACGCACGCTGGCCGGCGCCATCGAACCCGCTGCGGGCAAACGCGTTCAGGGGCAGACGGTCCAGATCGGTTGGCTGCGTCAGGAACTCGACGACCTGCCCACCGAGCTGCGCGTCCTGGAAGCGGTACAGCAGATCGCGCAGCGAATCATGCTGGGGGACAAGGAAATCTCTGCCGGTCAGCTGGCCGAGCGTCTCGGCTTCACCCCGGCCCGCCAGCGCACCCCGGTCGGCGACCTGTCCGGTGGCGAGCGTCGCAGACTGCAACTGACCCGCATCCTGATGTCCGAACCGAATGTTCTGCTCCTCGACGAGCCGACCAACGACCTTGACATCGACACCCTGCAACAACTGGAAGACCTGCTCGACAACTGGGCGGGCACCATGGTTGTGATCAGTCACGACCGTTATCTGATCGAGCGCATCTGCGACTCCACCTGGGCCCTGTTCGGCGACGGAAAGCTCACCAACCTGCCCGGCGGCATAGATGAATATCTGCAGAAGCGCGCCGCATCGAGCTCCGGCACAACCCGATCCGCCGAGCCCAAGCCCGCCGAAACCCCAGCCACCGACTCCGCCGCCTACCGCGCAGCCCGCAAGGAGCTGGCCAAACTGGAGCGCACCATCGACAAACTCACCGAGCGCGAGCAGCGCCTGCACACCGCCCTGGCCGACGCCGCCACCGATCCGGACAAACTCATCACCCTGGGCGCCGAGCTGAAACAGGTCCTGGCCGAGAAGGAATCCGTGGAGGAGCGCTGGCTGGAACTGGCCGACGGCGCCTGATCCGAGCGGCGCTGGTCTAGCTGGTGCCGGAGACGCGCCCATCCTGGACCACAACCGGCAGGCAGGTTTGGACGAAGTCCGCGCCGAAGCCGGTGAGCGCGATGCTGCGGTAGTAGACCTTGGTGCCGAAACCGGAGCGCTTCAACACTTCTCGGACCGGGGATTGGGCTTCGAGGAGTTGGTAGCGGTTCGGGTTGCCCACCGGTTCCTTGACGAATTCGATCAGGCCGAGGCGGCGCAGATTGGGCAGATATTGCTGGATGCGGTTGGGGAACCGCAGGCCCGCATGTTCGCCGATCAGGTTGAGCCCGGAGATGATTCGCTCGACACCGATGCCGCGTGGCCGTCCGGCGCGGATATCGATCGAGGGCTGCGGGCCGTCGAGGTGCAGGAAGCGCAGGATGCGCGCCTCATCGGGGGTCAACTCCTCGAGCATGCGCGCGAAGGCCGGGTGGGTTTCCTGGGGCTCGCCCTGGGTACTCGCCGACAGCCGCAGCAGCGCGGCGCCCTGCTCGCGCAGCGTGGGAACGGCATCGGGCGTGGGCTGTTCGGGCGTGGCGGGCAGACCCAACGCGCGCCGCACCGCGTCGCGTACCTCTGCCTCGGCCTCGGCCAGCACCGCGCGCGGTGGATTTCCGGCGATACTGCCGCGCACCACCGTGGCCCCGACGCCGAGGACGGTGTCGATGCCCCACGCGGTCACCCCGGCCGCCGCGCTCACCGCGACCCGGGCGACCCCGGTGGTCGCCCGCACGGTCTTGCGCACCGAGTTGGGCTCCCGCTTCGGCGCGGCCGATTCGACCGCGCCGACCGGCAGCCGTGCGATCTGCGTCGATTGGTCCGATACCGACTCGGGAGTTGTTGCGGTTTCGGCCACTTCGGACTGGGCCGCTCGCTCGGAGCCCCGCCCGGCGGCTCGCGGATCGTCGCCGCCAGCTTCAGTCACAGCCATGTTGTCGCCACTCCCGTTCCGAAGATCAGGATGTGAGCGTATCCGGCGAAGAGCCCCAACACGCCGCCATGCAGAAAAAGGAGCCATTCGTCCTGTTTGATGGCCGATCGCAGCATATCCACGAAGTCGGGGGGCGATAGCGCCGACATCTGTTTGGCGATGTAGTCGTTGATCTGCCTACCCTGCTGGACGTTGAAATCCGGATCGGCGAAGGCGATCGGAGCGATGGATATGGCCTCGGTGGTCAGCGTCGACTGCAGCGAATCGTACTCCCGGCTGCCGAGCACGAACTTCACCGCCGGCCGCGCCGGTCCGAGCGCCCGGTCCGCGGCCGGGCGCAGCGTGTCCTCGAGCATCTGCATGGTCCGGTCCGAGCGCGGGCCGTTCAGCAGCTCGTCACCGATATTGGCGACGGTGATCACCTGACTGGAGACCAATTCCGCGTAGCCGTCGGTGATTTCGAGCTGGCGCTTGATGAGCAGACCCTGCCGCCATGGGCACCACCACTTCGGGTACGCGGGCGCGAAGATCATGTTCAGGCCGATCCAGTTGACCACCCAGCCGATGATGACGCCGCCGATCGGCAGCACAACCAGTGTCGACCACCCGGTCAGATGCAGCACCGCGACCAGCACCACACCCATCGGCGCGCCGAAGTAGAAACCGAAGTTCTGCATGAAGCGCAGTTCTTTGGCGCCCAGCACCTGGAAAAGGGTGTTGAGCAGATGCGGACGCGCCTGGAAATAGCGGATCACCATCTGCTTGACGTCCAGCAGTTGATCGATATTGGCGCCCAATTCGTTGGTCAGCTCGCGCAGAATATCGGGCAGCTGCTGGCGGACTCGCGCATGAATCATCTCGCGCACACCGGTCGGCAGGTTGTACCAGAGTTGCGGATGTTCGCGGCGCAGGATTTCTTCGACGATGTCCCTGATCTGTGCGTCGGCAATACTGGCGAGGTGTTCGGCGAGCTTGTCCGGTTCCAGTTCCCGATAGAAGTCGGCGACGCTGCCGAGTTTCGCGAGGCCCTTGTCGACCGCGATGCTCGCCATTTTGTCCGCGCGGGACGGCACGATGCCCTGCCAGCCGATTCGGCCGTCGTAGCTCAGCAGCGGCAGTACCTGAATTCGCTTGGGCAGGAAGGGAAACAGTGCGCGCAATCCGGGTAGATGAATTCCGTAGAAGGCGACCGGCTTGAACAACATCAGGATGCCGGTCCAGTTGGTGATGTAACCGATGATGCCGGTGAAGAGGGGGATAGTCACTAACTCCAGGAGGACTGTCGGGTGCACCCCGAAAACACTCTCCAACACGACACCCTCCTGCCGATACACCGGTGACCGCCGCCTCACCGGCAACCCAAACTAGCACCCAGTCGGCAGACGGACCCTACTGTGAAGTGGAGCAGCCGGTCCACTGCGAGTGTCTCGGCCCACAGCCGATTGTCTGAGACATCAGTCACACTGTGTGTCCACAATGTCGTAGTGTCAACCAACGCCGGAGACAATGGCGGCCATCACGCGTCCGACAGTAGGGGTCGGCGGGTTTTGCTGGCCGACTCGGCTCGCGGTAAGGCATACCTGGAAGGCTGGCTGGCAATAATCTGTGGGCGTATTCGTTCACTTGGCAATACATCGGAGTAGAAGTGACAGACGACAGGGCCGGACAGGACATAGCCCGGGCCGGTTCCCGCACGGTGGAGCGCAGCTCGGATGTCGAACAGCGGCAGATCAGCAATGAGGCGCGGCTGATTCGCGGTGTGTTCCGAGCGGCGGGGCTCGCGGCGGGCACCGTGGTGCGCGGTAGTCAGTGGGCCGTCGAGACGACCTATGAGGTGACCAAGGAGATCACCCAGGCCGCGCTCGATGGTGAGTCGTCGGCGGATATCGCCGAGCGCACCGGTAATGCGTTGCGCTCCATCGCACGTAGCGCGCTCGGTGTCACCGAGGGGTCGGTGCGCGAAATCGTCAGCTACGTACCGAGTTCCAACGGTGCGTCGCAGCAGGCGCCGATCGGGATCGGCGCGCCGATGCGCTCGGCCAGCAGTGCGGAATTGCGTCGCCGCGGCGATGCGCTGCTCGCGCGCTCCGCCGATGTCTACTTCACCGAGGACGTGCACCCCGCCTATGACCGGATCCTCGACGAGTTGGCTCCGGATGAGGCGCGCATTCTGCGGTTCATGGCGTTGAACGGTCCGCAGCCGACGGTGGATGTGCGTACCAACCGTCCGCTCGGCATCGGATCGGAACTGGTGACCGGTGATCTGACTTCGGTTCCGGAACAGGCCGGTGTCCGTTATCCGGACCGCGCGCGCACCTATCTGATCAACCTCAACCGCCTCGGCCTGACCCAGGTTTCCGATGATCCGGTGGTGCTGAGCCGCTATATGGTGCTCGAGGTGCAGCCGGTGGTCGAGGCCGCGCTGAAGAAGGCCGGACGTGCGCCCAAGATCGTGCGCAAGAGTTTGCGGCTGACCGAATTCGGCAGCGATTTCTGCAACACCTGCTTCACCATCGGGAACTGACTCGTACGGTTGACCGTGATTTCGGCGCGAAGTGATAGCAATCTGATACAAATCTCCCAATCTCTGTAGCACCGCGACTTCGAATGGGATTGTTGAGATATGGACCAGGATGCTGTGTCAGCGATCAGTCGCCTGAAGTTCAGGTATCTGCGCACCCTCGACACCAAGTCGTGGGATGAATTTGCGGACACCATGATCCCGGAGGCGACCGCCACCTACAGCGAATACCTGCAGTTCGAGTCGCGGGACGCGTTCCTGGCGTTCATGCGCAACACCCTCGGTCCGCACGTCATCACCGAGCACCGATGCGATCATCCGGAGATAGATGTCGAAGGCGACACCGCCACCGGCACTTGGTATCTCGCCGATACCGTGCTGATACCGGCGCACAACATGCTGTTGCGCGGCGCGGCGTTCTACACCGATCGCTACGTCCGCTGCACGGATGGTCAGTGGCGCATCGCGCATACCGGATATGAACGAACCTATGAGGTCGTGCTATCGCTCAGCGATCTGCCGAGCCTGCGGCTGACGTCGAGTCGCTGGGGGCTGATCACACGGGAGGACGGCATGGCGGCGGTCGAACGCGAACCCGGCCCCACCACCCCGCTGCGGCGTGAGCCCGCGCCGGAGGCGGCGGAACCCGAGGCCGGGTGAGCACGGCGGCCCGAGCACCCCGACTCCGCGTCCCTCGGAATCGGGTCGCGAACGGTCGCCGCGGCTGATATCCCTAGTCCGCCGTGGCGACCAGTGGCTCGAGCGTGAGCTTCGGATGCTCCTTCTCGATGTACTGCAACCGCCACTTATCGCTGAACAACGCCAACAGCGCTCCATCGGAGCGGGTGAACACCTCGACCCCGCGCTGCCGATCGAGTTCGGCCATCGACTCCGCATCGGTGCGCCGGGCCAGCGTGTAGGGCAGGTGCTCCAGATGCGTCTCGACGCTGAACTCCGCGAGCATCCGCGCGGTGACGACCTCGAACTGCATCGGACCGACCGCCGCGAGCACGGGTGCCGCGTCACCGCGCGCGTCATTGCGCAGCACCTGGACCACGCCTTCGGAATCGAGCTGGTCGATGGCCTTGCGGAATTGCTTGTACTTACCCGCACTCTGCGCCCGCAGCACCGCGAAGTGTTCCGGTGCGAAGGACGGGATCGGTGGGAACTCCACCTTCTTGTCCACGAACAGCGTGTGTCCGGGCGCCAGTGCGGTGGCATTCACGAGGCCGACCACATCACCGGGGTATGCGGTGTCGACGGTCGAGCGTTCGCGTCCGAAAACCGTGAGCGCGTATTTGGTCGCGAACGGCCGCCCGGTCTGCGCGTGCGTGACAACCATGCCGCGCTCGAATTCACCGGAGACGATCCGCATGAACGCGAGCCGATCCCGGTGTGCAGCATCCATTCCGGCCTGCACCTTGAAGACGACCGCGCTGAACGGATCGGTGGTACTGCGCGACGTGCCGGCGATATCGGCGCGCGAGCCGGGTGCGGGCGCCAGTGCGACCAAGGTCTCCAGCAGTTGGCGCACACCGAAATTCAGCATCGCGGAGGCGTAGATGACCGGGGAGGTCTGCCCGGCCAGGAACATCTCCTGATCGTGGTCCTGTCCAGTGGCCGAGAGCAGTTCGCTCTCCTCGGCGGCTGTTGTCCACGCCTGTCCCTCGCGGGCCTCGGCCGATTCCGGATCGATCGATTCCTCCGGCGCGATGGTCGCACCACCCGCGGTCCGGGTGAAGTGGATGTACTCGTCGGCCGCACCCTCCGGACCCCGACGTAGCAGCCCGCGGAAGTCACCGGCGATGCCGACCGGCAGGAACAGCGGGGTCGGGATGAGGCCGATCCGTTCGCTGATCTCGTCGAGCAGTTCCAACGGCGCGCGGCCCGGCCGGTCCCATTTATTGATCACGGTGATGACCGGGATGCCGCGATGGCGACACACCTGGAACAGCTTCAGTGTCTGCGGCTCCAGACCCTTGGCGGCGTCGATGAGCATGACCGCGGCGTCCACGGCGGTGAGCACGCGGTAGGTGTCCTCGGAGAAATCCGAGTGGCCAGGGGTGTCGACCAGATTGATGACGTTATCGATCTCCGAGCCCGCGGCGCGGTAGTTGAACTGCAACGCGGTCGAGCTCACCGAGATACCGCGCGCCTTCTCCATCTCCATCCAGTCCGACACGGTGGATTTGCGTCCGGCCTTGCCATGGATCGCGCCCGCCTCGGAGATCATTCTGGCGTGCAATGCCAGTGCCTCGGTGAGCGTCGACTTGCCTGCGTCTGGATGGGAGATCACCGCGAATGTGCGCCGCCGGGCGACCTCGGCGGGCAAACCACGCGGGGCGGGCGTGACGACACCCTCAGTGGAGGCGGTCAACTTCAACAACCTTTCAGACAGCCGATCGGCAACCGCTCCAGCGTACGCGACCTGTCTGTGCCATGCCGACGGCAGACCGGCGCCCATGCGGACGGCGCACACAGAAAGGCGGAGTGCAGCGACCTCGGTGATAAGGCGACCCCGCCACCCAATTCAGCTTGACATAAACACTTGCGCTATGGTGTTCGGGTTGTCTCGGCGAGGGTGACCGCAGACGTAATGCGTTCACCGTGATCGACGCGGCTCGGCTCTCGGCCGTCCTCGTTCGGTCTTCGCCCGACGAATAGACCAACCTTTGCCAGGGCGGATAACGATCCCTGGCGCACTGTTGACAGCCCGTAAGAGCCGTAGGGAGTAGATCTAGTCATGTCCGACGCCAACGTCCTCGAAGCCGCCGTACGCACGGAGTTCGGCAAGGGCGCCGCCCGCCGCACCCGTCGCGCGGGCAACGTTCCCGCCGTGCTGTACGGCCACGCCGCCGACCCGCAGCACCTCTCGCTCAACGCCCAGGCCTTCGCCGCCATCCTGCGCGAGCACGGCACCAACGCCGTGCTGGACCTCGTCATCGACGGCAAAAACCAGCTCGCGCTGACCAAATCCGTTGTGGTGCACCCGATTCGCCGCTACATCGAGCACGCCGACCTGCTGATCGTCAAGCGCGGCGAGAAGGTCACCGCCGACGTGAACGTCACGCTGACCGGTGAGGCCGGTCCGGGCACTCTGGTCACCCAGGAATCCACCACGCTGTCCATCGAGGCCGACGCGCTCAACATTCCGGAGGCCATCGAGGTCTCGATCGAGGGCGTCGAGGCCGGCACCCAGATCGCCGCAGGCGCGATCGAGCTGCCGAAGGGTGTCACCCTGGCCGGTGACCCGGAAGCCCTGATCGTCAACATCATCGCCGCCCCGGCCGCCGAGGCTCCCGCCGAAGAGGCCGGCGAAGCCGCGAGCGCCGAGTAAGAACTCCCCGGATCGGTTATCCGAATGACCGAATCCTCGACCGGGCCCGCGCTCGTGGTCGGACTTGGCAACCCAGGTCCCGAGTACGAGCGCACCCGGCACAATATCGGCTTTCTGGTCGCCGACGTGCTCGCGCAGCGTGTCGGCGGCCGTTTTGCTGTGCACAAGAAGTCCGGCGCGGATCTGTTGCAGGCCCGGCTGGACGGGCGCCAGGTCTTGATCGCCAAGCCGCGCTCGTTCATGAATCTGTCCGGGCGACCGGTCGCGGCGCTGGCGAAATTCTTCTCGGTGCCGCCGACCGAGGTGATCGTCGTGCACGACGAACTGGATCTGCCGTTCGGTCAGGTCCGGCTCAAGCGCGGCGGCGGCGAGGGCGGGCACAACGGATTGCGTTCGGTCTCCAGCGCCCTGACCACCAAGGACTATCTGCGCACTCGCATCGGCATCGGCCGCCCGCCGGGTCGCCAGGACCCGGCGGACTATGTGCTCAAGCCGTTTTCGTCGGTGGAGCGCAAGGAAGTGCCGGTGATCGTCGAACAGGCCGCGGACGCGGTCGAACTGCTACTGCGCGTCGGGCTCGAACCAGCTCAGAACCAGTTGCACTAGGACGCCGTTCGATTCACCGCAGGTGAATCGCGGTGGCGGAGCGGCGCAGCTTGCCCGAGGAGGTTTTGGGGAGGGCGCCGGGGCCGAGGACGGCGACGGTGCGGGGGCGGGCGCCGACCTCGGAGAACACCGCGTGCACGATGTCGTGTTCGATGCGCTTGACCTCGTCGGCATTCTGGTGGTCATTGCTTTCCACGACGACCGCGAAGCTTTCCCGCTTCTCACCCGCATCCAGGCGGACCGCGACGGCATTGCCGGGGCGCACACCCGCCACGCGCAGGGCGGCACGCTCGATATCGGTCGGGTAGATGTTGCGGCCGCCCATGATGATGACGTCCTTGATCCGGCCGCACACCACGATCAGGCCCTCATCGGTGAAGTAGCCGATATCGCCGGTGTCGAGCCAGCCGTCCGGATCCTGTGCCGGGCGGAACCCGTTGACCGTGACATAGCCGGACGTGACCGCGGGACCGCGCAGTTCGATCACGCCGACGGAACGGGACGGCAGCGGCTGGCGCTCCGTGTCGACGACCCGGCCCTCCAGATTGTCGACCAGATAGCCGAGCGTCGGCAGGCGGCGGACATTGCCGTGGTGGTCGTGCGCCGGCACGGCCTTGCCCAGCGCCTCCAGCAGATCGGCATCGATGACATCGAGGATCTGGCCGTGTCCGGGATCCGGAATCGATACGGCCAGTGTGGTTTCGGCCATGCCGTAGACCGGGGTGAGCGCCATCGGATTGAGCCGGAAGCGTTTGCCGGCCGCGGCCAGCGCTTCCATAGTGTCCGGATCGACGGGTTCGGCGCCATTCCACATGTACCGCACGCTGCTGAGATCGTAGGCGCCGTCCTCGGCCTGCTCGAGCCGGCGGGCCAGCAGCGAGTACGCGAAATTCGGTGCCGCCGTGACGGTGCCTCGGTACTTGTCGATCAGCTCGGCCCACAGCAGTGGCCGCGTCAGGAAGTCGATCGGTGTCACGCAGACCACTTCGGCGCCGAATTGCATAGGGACGCTGAGGAATCCGACCATCCCCATATCGTGGAAAAGCGGCAGCCAGCTGATCATCACATCGTCGTCGAGCTGGAACTTCACCCGGTCGAACATGGCGTAGGCGTTGACGTAGAAGTTCCCGTGCGTGATCCGCACTGCCTTCGGCGATCCGGTCGAACCGGATGTCAACTGCTGCAACGCGATATCGGTCTCGACGGTCGGCACCGGATCGGTATCCGGGCCGTCGCGCAGTTGATCGATGCACACCACGGTGATGCCGCGCTCGCGCAGCAGCGGTTCGGCGGCCTCGAAGGGCGCGCCGAGTACCACCGCGTGCGCATCGATCATCGACAGCACGGTCTCGGTATCGCGCGCCCAGACCAGCAGATCCGTGCGCGGGGTCGGCTGATGCAACATGGTGATCGATGCGCCGCGCATCCAGATGCCCTGACACGCCGGTGCGATATCGACCGGCATCCCGGCCAGCACGCCGACCGCGTCGCCGTGTCCGATACCGGCCGCCGCCAGTCCGCCCGCCATCCGGCGCGCGATCCCGTGGATCTCGCGCCAGGTCTGCCGCAGCGGCGCATTCGGTTCCCCGGTCACCAGCCCGCGAACCGAGATTTGCGCCGTCGCGTACATCTCATCGGTGAACCTGCTCAAGTCCAACTCCTGATCAGCATGGTGCGATGGCCGGACGTTATGCACCGGCCTGTTCCAACTATCCCGCCAATTGTGCTTCGCGTTAACGGTTCCAGGTAGTAGGCGCTGGACTTGTCGGATCTGGTCGGCTGATCGGGGGCACGGACCTACGAACGGTTCGAATCACAGGCGACCACGTCGCGTGAGCAGCTGCTGGTCATGGCGGCCGAATACGTCGAGTTTGCGAGTGAGCGCCCTGAAATGTTCACCCTGATGTTCCGCCACGATCTGCTCGAGGGTTCCGGCGAGAATCTGCGATCACCTTGCCGCTATTCGAGCGCTTCGCCGCGCTGGTCGCCGCGACGGCACCGACCGCCACCGACCCGACGGCCGCCGCTATCGCGCTGTGGACCAACCTGCACGGCATCGCCGCTCTCCAGGCCAACCGCAGTCTGCGCCTTGTCAGCCCGGAAACCGACAAGCGCGCTCTCGTCGCCCGAGTCCTCGCACTGCACCTGGTCTGACAGCCGGACCGTTGTCGCCGCCGTATCGGTCGTGAATCCCGTAGCGGGTGTGATCCTGGCAAGGGTGTGGATCCGGCTCGCGTGCGATCTGCTCGCCAGCGCCCCTTCGCGCTAACGGCGTTGCGGGAGTGGGATTCTCGCGAGATCGGTGGCGACCGCGATCTCGCCGGTGAAGTACGCGGACGCCTCGG
This sequence comes from Nocardia sp. NPDC049707, assembly GCF_040674855.1. NCBI lineage: Bacteria > Bacillati > Actinomycetota > Actinomycetes > Mycobacteriales > Nocardiaceae > Nocardia > Nocardia sp. NPDC049707. The sequence continues at coordinate 43,010 of NZ_JBFANN010000012.1, forward strand.
CGCGGTGGCCGTCGAGATCGCGGTAGCGCTGGGAGAAGTGGGTCAGTACCAGCGTGTGTACGCCCGCCTCGGCGGCGACCCGGGCCGCTTGCCCGGCCGTGAGATGGCCGTATTCCTCGGCGAGGCGGGCGTCGGCATCCAGGAAGGTCGCCTCGATCACCAGCATGTCCACTCCCGAGGCGAGGGTCGATACGCCGGGGCAGAGGCGAGTGTCCATGACGAATGCGACGCTCTGGCCCGGCCGCGGCTCGCTGACCTCGGCCAGTGTGATTGTGCGCCCGTCGAATTCGATACTGCCCGTGCGCTGCAGTTGTCCGACCGCCGGGCCGTGCAGGCCGAATGCGGCGAGCCGCTCCGGCAGGATGCGTACACCGCTCGGTTCGGTGAGCCGGTAGCCGAAGGTATCGACCGGATGCGATAGCGCGACCGCTTCGAGGACGAACGGTGCATCGGGCGCATCCAGTGGACCCGGATCGGCGATCGGATGCGGCCGGAGTTCGACGGTGCGATAGAAGGAGGTGGCATTGCTCAGCCGATCGAAGAACACCTCACCCGACGCGGGGTAGTACACGTCGACCGGATGGGCGACCTTGTCCAGATTGATCCGCTGGATGATGCCGGGTAGTCCGAGACAGTGATCACCGTGGAAATGCGTCACCGCGATCCGGGTGATATCGGTGACCGATACACCCGCGTAGGTCATCTGCCGCTGGGTGCCCTCGCCCGGGTCGAAGAGGATGCCCTCCTCGCCCCAGCGCAGCAGATACCCATTGTGGTTGCGCTGCTTGGTCGGAACCTGACTGGCGGTACCGAGGACGACCAGTTCGCGAGGTGACATCAGAGCGCCGCGACCGCGTCGACGAACCGGTCCAGCTCCTCGAAACGAACGAAGCAGTGCGGCGAGGCGCGCACCACCGAATCCAAGCCACGGGCGGTCATATCGAGCAGCGTAGAGCTGGCATGGCTCGCCGTCACCGTAATATTCTGTGCCGCGAGGCGATCGCGTACCTCGACGGCGGATTTCCCTTCGACGGTGAACGAAACGATGCCGCTGTGCCGAATCCCGATGTCGCGCACCATGACTCCGTCGATTTCCGGTAGTGACTTGCGCAGGTGTTCCGCGTGAGCCGCGATCGCGTCGTAGACGTCCTCGGGTCCGAGTTCGAGCAGATATCGCACGGCCGCACCGAGACCGAGTCGGGCCGCGACATCGCATTCCCAGAATTCGAATCGACTCGCGTCGGGGACGAGGGAATACTCCCGCGGGGCGGTCCACTGTGCGCTGTGCAGGTCCAGCCGCTGCGGCTCCATCGATGCGGCCAATTCCGGTCGCACATAAAGGAATCCGGTACCGCGCGGCCCGCGCAGCCATTTGCGGCCGGTGACCGAGAGCGCGTCGACATCGAGTTCGGCCACATCGATCGGCAGCTGGCCGGCCGACTGGCAGGCATCGAGCAACACCAGTGCGCCGACCGAATGCGCGATTGTCGTGGCTTCGGCGGCGGGGTTGACCAGACCGCCATTTGTAGGGGCATGCAGCACCGATACCAACTTGACTCGTTCATCGACCATATCGGCGAGTGCGTCGAGGTCGAGTTGGCCGCTGCTGTCGCTGGGAATCTGTTCGACCACGGCACCGGTCGCCTTGGCCCGCTGCAGCGCGGCGATGGCATTGCTCGCATAGTCGGTGCCGGAGATGAGGATGCGGTCGCCGGGCACGAGCGGGACCGAATAGAAGAAGTCGGCCCATGCGCGGGTCGCGCTGTCGCTGAGCGCGATGCTGGTCGGATCGGCGTTGATGAGCCGGCCGATATCGGTTTTCACCGCGGCGAGGTCGTCGAGTCGCTCGTTAGCCGCGCGGTAGCCGCCGATTTCGGCCTCGCGTCGCAGATGCGCCACAACGGTATCGACAACGACTCGGGGCGGTAACGAGGAGCCCGCACTGTCGAGGAAGACCAGGTCGGATCCGGAACCGTAGACCGGTGTGTCGGCACGTACGCGATTCTCGTCGAGCATGGCCTCGACAGTATCGCCGAAATCGGCGTGTTGGGCCGTCGCAAGGGTCGGCGCAGGTCCGGGCCATGGTGCGCGAGTCCCCCGCTGGGTAGGACCCGCGAATTCAGATTCTTGTCACCTTTCTCGTCGGTGCTCCTCGCTACGCTGGTTTGGGTCGGCACACTGGAATACGACCGGCATCCACGGCGATACAGAACTACCTGAACAACAACCGGCGGTGCATACGCAGCACAACTACGGTTACCCGGTTCACATGGTGGAGGTTGGTATGGCGGTCACGCTCGAACACCCCGAGCGGGCTATCGCGCCCGCAGGCGGCGAACTGTCCTCACGCGCCGCGGCCGAGGCCTATCTCGAAAAAATCTGCTTCAAGCTGGGACCACCGACGCTCATCGGCGCCGAACTGGAATGGCTCACCGTGCAGGGTGAGTGTTCGTCGTCCGGCCCATCGGCCGCCCCCCGCCCGCAACTGGCTGCATTCGCAGATGCGCTCGGACCCTATGCACCGCGGTCCATCGCCCCCGATTCACCGGCACTTCCGCTGCCAGGGGGCAGCCGGGTCACCATCGAACCCGGTGGTCAGATCGAACTCTCCAGCGCCCCGTTCGCCGCTGCCGCGCAGTTGTGCGAGGGTTTGCGCACCGATGCTCGGATGCTGCGGGATCTGCTCGAATCCCGATCCATCCGCACCATCTCCGCCGCCGCCGATGCGGACCGCCGCGCCAAGCGGGTCCTGCGATTACCGCGCTATCGCGCCATGGAACAGTCCTTCGGCGGTATCGGCCCCTTCGGCAAATTGATGATGTGCAATACCGCCGCGACGCAGGTCAGCGTCGATGCCGGTGCGGACCGTGCCGAGGTCACCGCCCGGTGGGATGCGCTCTACGCGATCGGCCCCGCGCTACTGGCGGCCTTCGCCTGCTCACCCGAATTACACGGCGCCCCGGTGGGTGCGTGGGCATCGCAGCGCATGCGCACCTGGTTGCGTCTGGACCACGCGCGCACCCGTCCCGCGGTGGAGTCCTGGCCGGACCCCTTCGCCGGGTATGCGCGTTGGGCTCTGGATGTCCCGCTGCTGTGCATTCGTCGCCCCCATGGCATATCCGGCAATGGCAGCGATATCGGCTGGTCTGCGCCGCCGGAGGCGACCTTCGCGGACTGGTTGTCCGGTGCGCTGGACGACGAGATCGGCCGGCGTCCCGTTATCGGCGATCTCGACTATCACCTGACCACGTTGTTCCCACCGGTACGGGCGTCCGGACATCTCGAGGTCCGCTATCTGGACGCTCAGCCCGATAACGACTGGACCGTCCCGATCCACGTCTTCGACGCCCTGCTCTCGTCTCCGGTGGTCGTCGCCGAGGCGACGGCGCTCGCCACCCCACTCGCGGGCCGCTGGCTCGACGCGGCGCGGCGCGGGTTGGCCGATCCGGAGATCCGTGACGTCGCGGTCGAGTTACTGACCCTGGCCGCGGCCCATGCGGCGAGTCCAGCGGCGGCCCGGGAGATCGAATCCGCCGCCGAGCGCTGTCGCTGTGGTCGCACCCCGACCGATGTACTCGCTTCGCCCCGTGCGGATCAGCCCGAGGATCAACCGTGACCGTGGCCCCGCAGCCGCGCGTCGCCGACCAGACCGAGTTCGGGAGATACCCATCGTGACCATTCAGTACCCCGCAACGGATAATTCCGGCACCGAACAATTGCGTGACCGGATCGCCGAAGTGCTCACCCGCGCAAGGGATCGCACCACCGGCCTCACCACCCTCGATGAAGCAGAGCTGGTCGCCCAGCATTCGCGACTGATGAGCCCGCTCGTCTGGGATCTCGCCCATATCGGCAATCAGGAAGAGCTCTGGCTGGTGCGCGATGTCGGCCGACGCGAAGCGGTGCGTGCCGATATCGATGAGCTGTACGACGCTTTCAAACACGCTCGCGCCAATCGCCCGGAACTGCCGTTGCTCAACCCCACCCAGGCTCGTGGCTATGTCGGCGCCGTGCGCGATCAGGTGTGGGATGTGTTGGAAACCAGTGCCTTACACGGTAATCCGCTGGTCGACGGCGGCTTCGCGTTCGGCATGATCGCCCAGCACGAGCAGCAGCACGACGAAACCATGCTCGCCACCCATCAATTGCGCACCGGTCCCGCTGTGCTGTCCGCGCCCGCCGCGCCCTCGGCGGCGACTCGGGTCGGTGGCGAAGTCGTCATTCCCGCAGGCGAATTCACCATGGGCACCTCGACCGACCCATGGGCACTGGACAACGAACGCCCGGCGCATCCGGTGCACGTATCCGCCTTCGCCATCGACGTCGCACCGATCACCAATGCGCAATACCTGGCCTTCATCGCCGACGGCGGCTACGAGCGGCCCGAGCTGTGGTCCGAACGCGGTTGGGCGCACCGGCAGGAGGCGGGCCTGGTGGCGCCGCAGTTCTGGGAGTGCGATCCGGCCGGGCGCTGGTGGCGTCGGGTATTCGGCGTGATGACGCCGGTGCGCTCGCAGCAGCCGGTGGTGCACGTCTGCTGGTTCGAGGCGGAGGCCTACGCCAACTGGGCTGGTAAGCGCCTGCCCACTGAGGCCGAATGGGAGAAGGCGGCGCGCTTCGATCCGCAGACCGGCACTTCCCGCCGCTACCCATGGGGCGATGCCGAACCCGATTCCGCCACCGCGAATCTCGGCCAGCGGCATCTCGAACCCGCCGAGGTCGGTGCGTACCCGGCCGGTGCCTCCCCGGCCGGTGTGTACCAGCTCATCGGCGACGTATGGGAATGGACCGCATCGGGTTTCGAGGCGTATCCGGGCTTCCGTGCTTTCCCGTACGCCGAATACTCCGATGTCTTCTTCGGCGGCGACTACCGTGTCCTGCGCGGCGGTTCCTTCGGCACCGATCCGGTCGCCTGCCGCGGCACCTTCCGCAACTGGGACCACCCCATCCGCCGTCAGATCTTCTCCGGCTTCCGCCTGGCCCGCGAACTGCGAAAAGGGGAGGGCGAGTGAGGGGCTCGATGATGGCCGCGCCGATTCCGATCGGCGGGCAGTCGGCCGCGTCGTCACAACGGCCGACCGGCGCTCCAGTCCGGCGTGTGCTGGCGGGAGGCGAGCGCTGATGTGTCGTCAACTCGGTTACGTCGGTCCGCCGGTGCGGGTCGGCGACATGCTGACGCTCGGTTCGCATTCCCTGCGGACCCAGGCGTGGGCACCCAAGGATATGCGCGGGGGCGGGACGATCAATGCGGACGGTTTCGGGGTGGCCTGGTGGCGTGACGACGATGGCGTGACCGTCAGCCGGTATCGCAATCCGGCACCGATCTGGACCGATCCCGCCGTGGAAGAGGTTCTGCCGCAACTGGAGTCGTGGGCGGTATTGGCGGCGGTTCGCTCGGCCACCGTGGGCATGCCGGTCGAGCGGACTGCTTGTGCGCCGTTCACGCATGGTCGGTGGGCATTCAGCCATAACGGTGTGGTGCCCGATTGGCGGCGCGCGCTCAGCGCGGTCGCCGAAGAATTCGGCTGCACCGCAACCGAACTCGGCGCGGGTCAGTTGTTCGATCCGATGCGGTTGCTGGAGGCCGAATCCGCGACTGATGCGGCGACGCTGTGGGTGATCCTGCGCAGTCTGCTCTCGACCGATACGCCCGATGGTTCCTGGGCGGCGGCACCGGCGGCTTTGAGTCTGCTGGTCGCGGCCGTACTGGCTCAATCCCCGGGCGCCCGACTGAATTTCCTGCTCGGTGATGGCCAGCAGTTGTGGGCAACCACCGTCTACCACTCGCTGTCCGCCCTGGTCACCGATGATTTCGCCATCCTGTCCTCGGAACCCTTCGACGACGATCCGCGCTGGCGGCCGATTCCGGATCGACAGCTGGTCAGCGCCCGCCCCGGCGCGCTGTCCGTCACACCGCTACTCGACGTTCCAAGCACGAAAGGCTCGCTCCTATGACTGCACCGACGCTGGAGATCCACTTATCCGATGACGACCTCACCTCGGCGTTGCGCGCGGATGCCAGGCTCGGCCTCACCGCGGACCAGAAGTGGTTGCCACCCAAGTGGTTCTACGACGCTCGCGGCAGTGAACTGTTCGAGCAGATCACCGAACTCCCCGAGTACTACCCGACCCGTACCGAACGCGCGCTGCTGGAGCGGGTCGTCGGCGGGATGGCCCGCACCGCACAGGCCGAGGTCCTGGTCGAACTCGGCTCGGGCTCGGCCGCCAAGACGCGGCTGCTGCTATCGGCACTGAGCACCGAGGGACCGCTGAAAACCTATGTACCGCAGGATGTCTCGTCCTCGGCGCTGCGGGCCGCCGCCGCCGAGATCGCGGCCGAATTTCCCGGCCTCGCGGTGCACGGTGTGGTCAGCGATTTCACCGACACCCTGCACAATCTGCCGGGCGGCGGCCGACGCATGATCGCCTTCCTCGGCGGCACCATCGGCAACCTCGTCCCTGCCGAACGGGCCGAATTCCTATCCAGCATCTACGAGGTGCTCGAGCCGGGCGAGCGGCTACTGCTCGGTGCGGGCCTGGTCATCGATCCCGCCGTACTGGTACCCGCCTACGACGACGCGGCCGGTGTCACCGCCGAATTCAACCGAAATGTATTGCATGTGTTGAACAGTCGCCTCGACGCCGATTTCGAACCCGACAAGTTCGACCACGTCGCCATCTGGGATACCGAACACGAGTGGATCGAAATGCGCCTGGCGGCCACCGAGGATATGACCGTGACGGTCCGCGAACTGGACCTCACCGTCCAGTTCGCCCGCGGCGAGCAGATGCGCACCGAAATCTCCGCCAAATTCCGCATCGACGGCCTGGATGCCGAATTGGCCGCCGCCGGATTCACGACCGAACAGATCTGGACCGATCCGGACGACCGCTTCGCCCTCGTGCTCGCCGCCCGCGGCTGAACCTACCCACCCCAGCTGGCCACCCCTAGGTTCGAGCGGGTGCACCACTGACCACCGCGCCCAGCCATTCGATGAAGGGCCGCATCGCCTCCCAGGCGGTGCGGACCTCCTTTGCGGCGCGGGGCTTGTCCAACCAGGCCGGCGCCCCGTATTCCTTACTGCACGTCAGCGATTTGTGCCGGAGCAGATCGATGCGCGGATGGTCGGCGTCGTATCCCTTCGGCTTGGTCTTCAACTGCTCGCCGCCGATGGTGAATCCGTCCGCGGTGAGCTCGGCCAGAATCGCCTCCAGCTCTGCGCCGCGGACCGCGTCATCGACGGTGGCGCGCAACTGGGCGATCTGGGCGGGGGAGCCCCCGTAGAACCCGCCGCCGACGAAGAGTCCGGCCGCGCTGATCTGCACATACCAGCCCGTACCCGGGGCCACGCTGACCACCGCGCCCTGCGCGGTCTTGTACGGCACCTTGTCCTTGGAGAAGCGCACGTCCCGGTACGGGCGGAAAATCTTGGCGGTCCCGAAATCCGCTTCCAACTCCGTGGCCAGCGCGACCATCGGCGCCTTGACCGACTCCTCGTAGACATTCTTGTGCGCCATCCAGAAGGCCTTCGAGTTATCGGCTTCCAGATCCTCGTAGAAGTCCAACCCCGCGAGTGGGAACCCACCGAATCGACTCATGGCCGCGCCTCGCTCCGATCACTCATGGGCATAACCCTACGGCGCGTGACCCCAACACGGCGACGGCTGGGCGATCGGCCGGTGAACCGGCCCTGATCGCCGCCGGGTGGGTCAGTCGGAGTCCGGGACCAGGCTGCCGCTGAAGACGGCGTAGACGAGGATGAGTCCGACGATCAGGGAGATCGCCGAGACGATGGCGGCCCATTTGCCCAGGGATTCGCCTTTTCGGTGGCCGATGATGCCCAGAATGATGCCGACCGGGCCGAATAGGTAGGGGCAGAAGAGTAAAGAGATGCCCGCGCAGACGAAGCCGATGATCGACAGTGTTTGGGCGCCCGATCGCGGTCCCGGTGGGGTGTACGGCCGCGGGGTGTAGGTGGGGTAGCCGCCGTACGTGGGTTCCGGTGCGGTGTCGTCGATCGGCGGATAGACGGTGCCCGGCTGGTCCTGGTCGTACCGTGCCGACGTGTCATCCCACAGTTCCGGCCGGGCCGACTCCGGTGGGGCGCCGAAAGCCGGCCCGGGGTCACCCGGAGCCGCGCTCGATGGCGGCGGTTGCACGCCGAGATCGGGTGTGTTCCCGGCGGCGTCTGCCTGGGCCGGTGTCTGCGCGCGTGGCCCCGCCCTCCGCGGCTGCGCCGAAGAATCCGGGGCGTCGGGTTCGACGGGGTGTGATTCCCACGGTCCGCTGGAAGCCGGTGCGGCCCAAGCCGTACCCGAGGGTTCGATCGGCTCGGTTTCGCCGACCGGTTTGTCGGGCGACGCATCGCCGTGCTCGGGCTGCTGCGGAGTGGTCATCGAACTCTCCTCGTGTCTCCGGTCGGCGGGGAGGCGGGCTATAGGTCCGTATCGGCGACGATCTCCATCGCGGCGACCTCAGCGGGCCGCTCGTCCTCATCGGCGAGTGCGGCGGCCTGACGACGCGGGGTCCACTCCTGTTCGAGTTCTTCGCCGATGCCGAGTCGGCCGTCGTCCTCATTTTCCCGATAGCCTATGCACAGGTCATCGGGCGGATCCTCGACATTGCGCCGGTATGCGCGGATCTCGTCTTCCTGCCTGTCGTCCCCCAAGTCCAGGTCAAGCGGGTCACGGTCCATACCCCCAGTATCCCCCTCGATATCGCAGGCACACGGGATCCGAGGCGTGCGAACCGGGTCAGCTGAAGGCCCCGACGAAGCCGATGAAGGCGATGACCAGGATGACCGCGATCGCCAGTACCGCGCCATTGGCGATGGCCGCCCATTTGCCGAGCGATTCACCCTTGTTGTGGCCGATGATGCCGAGGACGATGCCCGCTGGTCCGGTGATCACGATGGGCAATCCGCAGAAGATCACGACCGACAGCACGGTCGCCGCCAGGCACGAGAAGCTGATGATCGAGAAGATAGGGACATCGGATTGCCGAGGCGGCGTGTAGGGCGGGTACGGATAGCCCGGGTACCCACCGGGCGGTTGCGGATAGCCGGGTTGTCCGGGGTACGGACCGGCTTGCGGGTAGCTCGGCGGATACGGGGGCGGCGGGTAGGCAGTGGGCTGCTGAAAGCCGGCGGGCGGGGTGTGCGGTGGCGGGCTTTCCGGCGAAAACGGTTGTCCCGGTTGCTGAATCAGCGTCGGATCGACACTCGGCTCCGCCGGCCAGACCTTCGTCGCGTCCACGTTGCCCTGCGGCGGTGGGGCCTGCGACTTCCCCAGGTCGACGTTCGGTTCTGAATCTTGCGGTGCAGTCATGGCCGTCCCCCTTCTCATGGCCACTGGGAATACGCCCGGACAAGGCAATGGCGGCCCGAACAGTGTCCGAGCCGCCATTTTACAAACTTCCCACGCAATGCCTGATTTCGTGAGCACATGGGTAACTCACCGGGCACACCAAGAACTCAGCTACCCACCCGACGCAGGACCTGAACGCAGGCCGCGCGGCTCTCAACTCGTATGGCCGGAATATCCGGGGAGGCGGTCACGCGTTGCCGTTGAAAAGTCCGGTGACCGAACCGTTCTCGAAGACCTCGCGGATCGTGCGGGCCAGCAGCGGCGCGATCGACAGCACGGTCAGCTGCGGGAACTTCTTCTCCTCGCTGATCGGCAGCGTATTGGTGACCACGACCTCCTTGGCACCACAGGTAGCAAGGCGCTCGGCCGCCGGATCGCTGAGCACGCCGTGCGTCGCCGCGATGACCACATCACCGGCACCGGCCGCCTTGAGGACCTTGACCGCGCCCGCGATGGTGCCACCGGTGTCGATCATGTCGTCGATCAGGATGCAGGTGCGGCCCTCGACCTCACCGACCACGCGGTTGGCCTTGATCTGATTCGGCACCAGCGGGTCGCGAGTCTTGTGGATGAAGGCCAGCGGTGAGCCGCCGAGCGAATCGGCCCACTTCTCCGCGACGCGCACCCGGCCGGAATCGGGGGAGACCACCGTGATGTGCTCGAGGCTGTAGTTGTTGCGCACGTACTCGGCCAGCTGCAGCTGCGCGTGCATGTGATCGACCGGGCCGTCGAAGAAGCCCTGGATCTGATCGGTGTGCAGGTCGACGGTGATGATGCGGTCCGCACCCGCGGTCTTGAGCAGGTCGGCGACCAGGCGGGCGGAAATGGGCTCACGGCCGCGGTGCTTCTTGTCCTGCCGGGCATACGGGTAGAACGGCAGCACCGCGGTGATCCGCTTGGCCGACCCGCGCTTGAGCGCGTCGATCATGATGAGCTGTTCCATCAGCCACTCGTTCAGCGGAGCCGGAAAGCTCTGCAGCACAAAGGCATCCGAGCCGCGCACGGATTCCTCGAACCGGACGAAGATCTCGCCGTTGGCGAAGTCGCGCGCGGTCTGCGGGGTGACGTGGACGTCGAGTTCCTTGGCCACCTGCTCGGCCAGCTCAGGATGAGCGCGTCCCGAGAAGAGCATGAGGTTCTTCTGGTTGTCGATCCATGACGCGGTCACTGCTGTTTGCCATCCTTTTGCTCGATTGCCTGACCCGACATCTCTTTGGCCGCGATGGCTTCCGCCGCCGCCCGTGCCGCGTCCGTCCCCGGACGGTTGCGCTGCACCCAGCCCTCAATGTTTTTCTGTGGCCCACCTGAAACCGCGAGTGCCCCCGGCGGAACGTTTCTACGCAGCACAGTACCCGCCGCCGTATAAGCGCCGTCACCCACTGTCACCGGTGCGACGAACATGGTGTCGCTGCCGGTCCGCACATGTGAGCCCACGACGGTGTGATGCTTTTTCACCCCGTCGTAATTGACGAAAACGCTGGAGGCGCCGATGTTGCTGTGCTCACCGATGGTGGCATCGCCGACATAGGTGAGGTGCGGCACTTTGGAGTGCGCGCCGATCGATGCGTTCTTGGTTTCGACGAATGCGCCGAGCTTCCCGGAATCACCGACAACAGTGCCGGGGCGCAGATAGCTGAACGGCCCGATATTCGCACCGGGACCGATCACGGCCTGATCACCGTGGGCGCGAACTACGTGCGCGCCCTCGCCGACGATGACGTCGGTGAGCGTGGAATCCGGTCCGATCACCGCGTCCTCACCGATGACGGTGCCGCCGAGCAACTGCACACCCGGCCGGATTTCGGCGTCTCTGGCGATCTTCACACTCGCGTCCACCCAGGTGGTCGCGGGATCGATGATCGTGACCCCGGCACGCATATGCCGTTCGAGGATGTAGCGGTTGAGGGTGCGCGCGGCCGCCGACATCTGCACCCGGTCGTTCACGCCGGTGACCTTGGCCGAGTCGAGCAGGCGTGCGCCGTGCACGGGATGTCCGGCCTCGCGCGCCAGCCGCAGCACATCGGTCAGGTACAGCTCGTGCTGGGCATTGGCGGTGGACAGTCGTCCGATCATGGTGCGCAGCACGGTCGCGTCGAAGGCGTAGACACCCGAGTTGACCTCGGTGATCGCCGACTGCACCGGGGACGTGTCGGCATGTTCGACGATTTCGGTGACCTGGCCGTCGGCATTGCGGACGATGCGGCCGTAGCCGTTCGGGTCGTCCGGTTCGAAGGTCAGCACCGTGACGGCGGAGCGTTCGGCATAGCTGCGGTGCTCGTCGAGCAGCGCGGACAGCGTGTGCCCGTCGAGTAGCGGCACATCCGCGGAGGTGACCAGTAGGTCACCGGTGAAATCTTCGGGAACCGCCGCAAGCGCGCACTGCACCGCGTGGCCGGTTCCGAGCTGTTGTTCCTGGATGGCGGTGGTGATGTCGCGGCCGAGGTCGGCGGCGACCGCGGCGACCGCGGCGCCGACTTGTTCCCGATCGTGTCCTACCACGGTGATGAGGAACGCGGGGTCGATCTCGTTGGCCGCATGCAGCGCGTGCGCGAGCATGCTTCGACCGGCCAGCGAATGCAGCACTTTAGGAGTCTTCGACCGCATTCGCGTTCCGGCACCGGCTGCGAGAACGACGACGGCGGTCTGCTGTGGCATGGATCTCCCTCGGCTGCCTGTCATCGTGCTTGGCTGTCGTCGTGCTTGTTCAGCGATGTGCGCGGCCAACAATAAGCCATCGTGCCGATGTGCTCCGCCGCCAGGACTCGAACCTGAACTATCTGAACCAAAATCAGAGGTGCTGCCATTACACTACGGCGGATTGTCACACCGGCGGATCTGGAAACCCGCCACTGCGCCAGTGGCACGGCATGAATCCTCGCATGAAGACCTCCCGTTCGTCGAACTGCTTCGCAGAATTGGCGCGCGCCCGTCGCCGCAATCTGTCCGCATCGGCCGCCTTATCTGGGCGAATGCTCCCCCACATCCCCGGAACTTCTGCCGGTCGTCGGGTATTGCGACCGTTTCCGTCGCGGGCCGGCGGCCAGGTAGGGGCTGGTATCCAGGCGCACGCGACGAGTTACCTATATTCGTACGAGATCGGTTGTCGCGCTGGCGAGACGGGGGTGCCAGTAGGGGAGCTCGAGCTGTCTGGAACAGTTGAGCTGACGACTATTGGCATGCGCGAGGAGGCGGGACGGTGTCTTCGGGTGAGCCGCCCAAGGTGTCCCGGCCGCGGATGACGGGAACTCAGCGGCGGCAGCAGTTGATCGAGATCGGTCGCGCATTGTTCGCCGAGCGGGGTTACGACGCGACCTCGATCGAGGAGATCGCACAGCGTGCCCAGGTCTCCAAACCCGTGGTGTACGAACACTTCGGTGGCAAGGAGGGACTCTACGCCGTGGTCGTGGACCGCGAAATGTCGATGCTGCTGGACATGATCACCTCCTCGCTCACCCGGAACCGGTCCAGGATCCGGCTCGAACAGGTCGCGCTCGCACTGCTGACCTATATCGAGGAACGCACCGACGGATTCCGAATCCTGGTGCGTGACCAGCCCGCAGCTACTGCCGAGGGCCGTTATTCCAGCCTGCTCAACGAGGCCACCAATCAGGTCGCGCATATTCTCGGCGGGGATTTCGAGCGGCGCGGTTTCGATACCAGTCTGACCGGTTTGTACGCGCAGGCATTGGTCGGCATGGTCTCGACGGCCGCGACCTGGTGGCTGGACGAGCGCGAACCGTCGAAAGAGGTTGTGGCGGCGCATCTGGTGAACCTGTGCTGGAACGGACTCAGCCATTTGGAAGCCGACCCGCAGCTGAGCTCGGAATGGCGCGCTGGCACGGAGGACTGAGCGCATTGGTAGCCAGTAAATTGCGCGATATGCACGTCCGAATGCTCGAATTCGCTGGCGGGCGCTCGCCTGGTGGTACGGTTCACCCATCCTCAGGGTGCTGTTCGGGCGGGAAGTCGGTCTACTTCGGGATGTCGGTCTACTTCAGGATGGCTGGTTTTAAGGATGACAGGCGGATCTGATGGCTAGGCAAGCGCGCGCGGAGATCACCCGCGATTCCGTCCTGGCGGGCGCTGCCGATGTCTTTCTGCGCTTGGGATATGCGAATGCGAGCCTGAGCGAGATCATCGCGCAGTCGAACGTGACCAAGGGCGCCTTGTACTTTCACTTCGGTTCGAAGGAAGAGCTGGCGCGCGCCGTGGTCGACCAGGGCAATGAGCGCCTGGTCAGTTCGTGCCAGGGTTTCTTCGACCCGAGAGTGCCCGCGCTCGAGGCATGTATCGGGATCACCTATGTCGTCGCGGACCTATCCATGAACGATCCGATGGTCGGCGCGATGCTCAAGCTGACCCATCAGATCGGCGACTACCGCGGCGCCCAGGGCGACAATATCGCCAAGACCTGGGGCGATACCTATCGCCTACTGTCCGAGCGGGCCATTGCCCAGGGCGACCTGGAGGCCGATCTGGACGCGGAGGTGATCGGCCTGCTGTTGCAGGAAATGACCGCGGGGGTGCACATCACGGCCGTCGGCACCGACTCGATCGATCAGATGGCAGCCCGGATGGAACGCGCCTGGTACTTCCTCTTGCCGTCCATCGTTCCCCCGGAGAAGCTCTCCTACTTCCGCGAATTCGCCGCCCGCCGCCTACGCCGCTACATCCCGTAAACGTGTCACAGCGCGTTGGTAGGTTGTGCAGTGTCGACTGATTTCGTGAGCACATGGGTAACTCGTCGGGAACGCCCAGAACTCGACCTCCCGCTCGACCGCCGGCCGCTACGACTGTGTCGTGGCACCCAACGACCGGCAAAAGGCTCGGGAGGCGGGGGAGCTTAGACTCGGTTGGCCGATCAAAAAACCCCGCCTGAGCTCAGGAGTGTTTGATGTCCACCCACCGCCCACCTCTTGCCGGACTGGCCGCGGTGGCCGGGGCCGATTCGGCCCTGCGGACAGTTGCCGACCTGGTCGGGAAGTCGCCGGTCGAGTTGGTCGGGCCGTCGGCGGTGCGGCCGTTCGTCGCGGCGACGATCGCGGCCCAGCGGCCGCTCGTGGTGGTGACGGCGACCGGTCGGGAAGCCGATGATCTGACGGTCGAGCTCGGGGAAATCCTCGGTGCGGCGGTCGCGCAGTTCCCGTCCTGGGAGACGCTGCCGCATGAGCGGCTCTCGCCGGGGGCCGACACCGTGGGGCGCCGGCTCGAGGTGCTGCGGCGACTGGCGCATCCGGAGGATCGGGTATTCCCGGAACCGCTGCGGGTCGTGGTGACGACCGTTCGCTCTCTGATGCAGCCGATGGCCGCGAGCCTCGGTGATATCGAACCGATTGTGCTGCGTGTCGGTGCGGAGTTCGATTTCGACGAATTGCTCTCGCGCCTGATCGAATTCGCCTACACCCGTGTCGATATGGTCGGTAAGCGTGGTGAGTTCGCGGTGCGCGGCGGCATCCTCGATCTGTTCCCGCCGACCGCGGATCACCCGGTGCGCGTGGAGTTCTGGGGCGACGAGGTGACCGAGCTGCGGCCCTTCGCGGTCGCCGACCAGCGTTCACTGACCGATGTGACGGCCGATGTGGTCGTCGCGCCGCCGTGTCGAGAACTGTTGCTCACCACGGCCGTTCGTGCGCGCGCCGCGGAGGTCGCGGTGGCGAATGCCGCCGATGCGGCGCTGGTCGAGATGTTGGAGAAACTGGCCGAGGGCATTCCGGTCGAGGGTATGGAGGCCCTGCTGCCCGTGCTGCAGCCCGGCGAATTGCGGCTGCTCACCGAGGTTTTGCCGGACGGAACCCAGCTGCTGCTGTGTGATCCGGAGAAGATCCGAACGCGCGCGGCCGATTTGGTGCGCACCGGTGCGGAATTCCTGGAGGCGTCATGGACCGCGGCCTCGTTCGGCGGTGCGGCGCCGCTGGGCGGGCACGGACTCGATCTGGCCGCCTCCGGCTACCGCGCGCTGCCCGAAATCCATGACAGCGCCAACGCGCTCGGTCTGCCCTGGTGGACGCTGAGCCCGCTGACCTCCGGTGATCCCGCCGAGGTCGTGCTGCCGGTATTGGCCGGTCCGGCGGCGCGCGGTTCCGATGAGCTGGTGGCGACGATCTTCGCGTCCCTGCGTGCGCATGTGCTGACCGGTGGGCGCGCGGTCGTGGTCGTCGCGGGTCACGGTACGGCGCAACGCATTCTGGAACGGCTCTCGGATGCGGACGTGCCCGCTGCGCTCTTGGCGTCGGGTGCCGAGCCGACGGCAGGACTGGTCGGTGTGCTGTGCGGTTCGCTGCACGATGGACTCGTTTTCGATGACGCCGGTCTGGTTGTCGTCGCCGAATCCGACCTCACCGGCAATCGGGTCACCGCACCGGCGGAGGGGAAGCGGCTACCGGCCAAGCGCCGCAACCAAGTCGACCCGCTGGCGCTGACCGCCGGCGATATGGTGGTGCACGATCAGCACGGCATCGGCCGCTTCGTCGAGATGATCGAGCGCACCGTCGGCGGGGCGCGGCGGGAATACCTGGTCATCGAATATGCGCCCGGGAAACGCGGTCAGCCCGGTGACCGGCTGTTCGTGCCGATGGAATCGCTGGATCAGCTTTCGCGCTATGTCGGCGGCGAGATGCCGAGCCTGTCCAAGCTCGGCGGTTCCGACTGGGCGAATACGAAACGCAAGGCGCGCAAGGCGGTTCGCGAGATCGCCGGCGAGCTGGTTCAGCTGTACGCGGCGCGGCAGGCCGCACCCGGGCATGCGTTCGGTCAGGACAGCCCGTGGCAGAAGGAGATGGAGGACGCGTTCGCGTTCACCGAGACCGTCGACCAGATGACCGCCATTGCCGAGGTGAAGGCCGATATGGAGAAGGCGGTCCCGATGGACCGCGTGGTCTGTGGTGATGTCGGCTACGGCAAGACCGAGATCGCTGTGCGCGCCGCTTTCAAGGCGGTGCAGGACGGGAAGCAGGTCGTCGTGCTGGTGCCGACAACGCTGCTGGCGCAACAGCATCTGCAGACCTTCACCGAACGGGTCGCCGGATTTCCGGTGACGGTGAAGGGGCTGTCGCGCTTCACCGATCCGGCCGAATCCCGCGCCGTGCTGGAGGGAATGGTCGACGGTGCCGTCGATATCGTGGTCGGCACGCACCGGCTGCTGCAGACCGGCGTGCGGTGGAAGGATCTCGGCCTGGTCATCGTCGACGAGGAACAGCGTTTCGGTGTCGAGCACAAGGAACACATCAAGGCGCTGCGCACGCACGTCGACGTGTTGACCATGTCCGCGACGCCGATTCCGCGCACCCTGGAGATGAGTCTGGCGGGCATTCGCGAGATGTCGACCATCCTCACGCCGCCGGAGGAACGGCATCCGGTGCTCACCTATGTCGGCGGGTACAACGATAAGCAGGTCACCGCGGCCATTCGGCGTGAGCTGCTGCGCGACGGCCAGGTCTTCTACGTGCACAACCGGGTCTCGTCGATCGACAAGGCGGCCAAGCGGATTCGCGATCTGGTGCCCGAGGCGCGGGTGGTGGTCGCGCACGGTCAGATGAACGAGGACATGCTCGAAAAGACCGTGCAGGGGTTCTGGGAGCGCGAATTCGATGTGCTGGTCTGTACCACCATTATCGAGACCGGACTCGATATCTCCAATGCGAATACGTTGATCGTGGAACGCGCCGATGCCCTCGGTCTTTCGCAGCTGCACCAGTTGCGTGGGCGCGTCGGTCGCAGTCGCGAGCGTGGATATGCCTACTTCCTCTATCCACCGGAGAAACCGCTCACCGAGACGGCCTACGACCGGCTCGCGACCATTTCGCAGAATTCGGATCTCGGCGCGGGTATGGCGGTGGCCATGAAGGACCTCGAAATCCGCGGTGCGGGAAATGTGCTGGGTGCGGAGCAGTCCGGGCATGTGGCCGGAGTCGGCTTCGACCTGTACGTGCGGTTGGTCGGTGAGGCGGTGGAGGCGTATCGGGCCGCCGCCGACGGTAAGCCGATTACGACCGAGGAGATCAAGGAGGTTCGCATCGACCTCCCGGTGGATGCGCACATACCGCCCGACTACATCACCAGCGATCGGCTTCGGCTGGAGGCCTATCGCAAACTCGCTGCGGCGCAAGATGATCCGACGGTGGAGTCCGTTGTCGAGGAACTCGTCGACCGGTACGGGCCACTGCCCGTCGAGGTCGGCAGGTTGGTGTCGGTGGCGAAACTGCGCCTGCTGGCTCGTGAATACGATGTCACCGAAATCGCAGTCACCGGAACCACATTGAAGGTTTCGCCGATGAGCCTGCCCGATTCCAAGCAGATGCGATTGAAGCGGCTGTACCCGAGCGCGGGTTATCGCGCGGCAAGTGGTGTTGTGCAATTGCCGCTGCCCCGGGTGGAGGACAGCGTCGGTGCGGACCGGGTGCGCGACCTCGTCCTGTTGCAATTCGTTGCCGACCTCTTGCTGCAATTGGATGGCAAGCCCAAGGGTTTCGTCGAATTGCGCGTCGCCACCGAGGCAACCGTTCGATGAACTCCAACCGCGAGGAAGCTGTCCTGCGTGCGGCCCGCCATGCCGCCGCGGCGGTGGGGCCGGCGAACGGCACTGGTCACCGCGAGTCCGAACCGGTTATCGGTGCCGACTCGAATTCCGAACGCACCGATACCGCTGTGGTGGCGGCCGGTTTGGCCGGAGCGGTCGAAGTGATGGATCGCCTCTGGAACTTCGGCGGCTGGGAAGTAACCCAAACCCACGATTCGCTGCGCCCCTACCTGCTCGAGGAAACCTACGAACTCCTCGACGCCATTCAGCACAACGATGCCGAAACCATCAAGGAGGAACTGGGCGACCTGCTGCTGCAGGTGCTGTTCCACTCCCGAATCGCCCAGGCCGCGGGCGAATTCACAGTCGACGATGTCGCCGCCGCCCTGGTCGCCAAACTCGTCAATCGCAGCCCCCACCTCGCCGACGCGCCCATCGACCCGTCGGCCACCGTCGCGGAAAAGATCGCCGCCCAGGAAAAAGCCTGGGAGGAGCGCAAATCCGCGGAAAAGTCCCGTCGCTCCTGCCTCGACGGCATAGCTATGGCCCAACCCGCCCTCGCCCTGGCCGAGAAAATCCGCTCCCACAGCCGCAAAGCGGGCCTGCCCGAAGACCTGATCCCCGACGCCCTGCGCACAGTCCACCTGGGCGGCGAAGACAGCGCGGAAGAACGCCTCCGCAAGGCCACCTTGTCCTTCGCGTCGAAAATCCGCGCCACCGAAGACGCCGCCGAAGCCACCCGCGGCGAACGCACCGCACTATTACAAGCCGATTGGCGCAAGTACTGGCCGCGGTAGCCGGGAGTCAGGCAAGCCCCCGGCATCGAGGGTGCCGATGCCATACGTCTGATGGCTCAGCCGGGGCCAGCGCAAGCGCGTAGCGTTTGCGATACGGAGTCGGCTGTCGGGTGCCGGTCGTGTGGGCGAATCGGCGGTGCCCGGGATCGGGAGGTGGCAGATGCTGAGTGTGTTTTCTTCGCCGGGGCATTACGTGCAAGGGCGGGATGCGACTGCGGCGCTCGGGGCGGAGATGACGCGGCTGGGGATCGGGGGGCCGGTGTTGATCGTGGCGGGGGCCAGTGCGTATCGGTTGTTGGCGCAGACGTGGCGGGAGTCGCTTACCGAGGCGAAGATCGAGTATTCGGTGCATCGGTCCGGGGGCGAGTGCAGTCGGGCCGAGATCGCGCGAGTGACGGCGGCTGTGCTGGAGAGCGAGAGCACGGTGGTGTTGGGGGCCGGTGGGGGCAAGGTGATCGATACGGCGCGTGCGGTGGCCGATGATCTGGAGCTGCCGATGATCAGCTGCCCGACGACCGCGTCCAGTGATGCGCCGTGCAGTGCGTTGTCGGTGATCTACACCGACGCCGGGGAATTCGAGTCCTATCAGCTGGTTCGGCGGAATCCGGCACTGGTGCTGGTCGATACCTCCGCTGTCGCGCAGGCTCCGGCGCGGCTGCTCACCGCTGGGATGGGTGACGCGCTCGCGACCTGGTTCGAGGCGCGGACCTGTAGTGCCGCGCGGGTCCGGAATATGCGCGGCGGCGCCTCCACGCGCAGCGCCACCGCATTGGCCGAACTCTGCTATCGCACCCTGCTCGCCGATGGAACCCACGCCCTCGCCGCGGTCCGCAACCACACCGTCACCCCGGCCCTCGAACGCATCGTCGAGGCGAACACTCTGCTCTCCGGCCTCGGCTTCGAATCCTCCGGCCTGGCCGCCGCGCACGCCATCCACAACGGCCTGACCGCTGCCCCGCAAACGCACCCGTACTTGCACGGCGAAAAGGTTGCCTTCGGTGTCCTCACCCAATTGGTACTGGAAGGCGCTCCCACCGAAGAGATTTCAACGGTCCTCGAGTTCTGCACGTCGGTCGGCTTGCCGACCACCTTCGCCGCACTCGGCCTGGCCGACGCTGACAATCGAACCCTGGCCGCCATCGCCGACCGCGCCACCGCCCCCGGCGAAACCATCCACAACGAACCCTTCACCGTCGACACCCGGATGGCCCTCGACGCCCTCTGTACCGCTGACGCCCTCGGCGCCGGCTGCGACAAAGCTGCCCCTGACCGAGCGTAATGACGCCGAACGCACCTGCCGGCAAGCATGTCGTCTTTGATGAGATGGCCGGGACGCCGGTGGTCTTTGTGCATGACCTTCGGGGCGTTGGTGCCGAAGACCTTCCCGAGACCGACCAATCGACTGCAAATTAAGGTAGCCTTACCTTGCTTGACCTTGTCGGGCGAGAGGAGTCAGGAAGTGCGGGTAGTCGTTCTGTTCGGTTCGGAGATGGGCACCGCCGAGGCGGCCGCGCAGTGCGTGGCCGATGAGCTGTCGGCCCATGACGTCTCGGTCTACGACATGACCGACTTCGATATCGACGATCTGGACACCGATGCCTTCCACATCATTGTCTGCTCGACCTATGGCGACGGTGAACTGCCGTCCGGCGCCGAACCCTTCTTCGACGCACTCGAGGCCGGTAAACCCGATCTGACCGGGCTGACCTTCGCGGTCTTCGGCCTCGGCGATTCGGTCTACGGCGATACCTTCAACCGTGGCGGGGAGATCGCCGCCGAATTGCTCATGGCCCGCGGCGCCACCCAGATCGGCGAGCACGGGCGCCATGACGCGTCTACCGGGATCCGCGTCAAGGATATGGCGCGCGACTGGGCCAGGGCTCTGCCCAGCACCAGCGACGCCGTATCGGTGTCCTGAGAGGTGCCTGTGAGCACTTCGGACAAAGGTCGCAGCGCCAGCGAACAAGCGCCACAGGACCTTAGACTTGCAGGCAACGTGGCACAGCCCGCCGCGTTGCAGCGATCAAGAGGTGACGAACATGGCAGCCGGAGCGAGCCCCGTGCAACGTCAAGACCACGCGACTTCCGATCATCCCGAACTGGACGTACTCCCGGAATGGCCGCAGGAAACGATCGCGGTGCTGGTCACCACCGATCCAGCGCCGCATGCGATTCCGGTGTCCTGGCCGGTGCGCGCCGGTGATCGGCGGATTCTGCTCAGCCTGAAATTCGATCGCGGTTCGCTGGCCCGCTTGCGGGAACGGCCCGATGTCGCACTGCTTATTCTCGGCGGTGGCAATGTCGCGCTGTGCGCGCGCGGGCAGGCACGAGTTGTCGCCGAGGAAATGCCCAGTGCGACAGACTATGTCGCGGTGCAGATCGATGTGCATGTCATCGACGACCACCGACAGTCGGCCTTCGCGGTAGCGCACGGAATCGAGCGCACCGTACTCGACGCGAGTGAATTGCATGCGCTCGAAGGGCGTGTGCAGACCTTGCGTGCCTGGGCCGATACCCAGAGCTGAACCGGCACAACCCTGTCCGGTACAGAGTAATCATCGTGATGAAAGACGGCGCGAAGGCGTCGGATGGAAGGGGATCATGAGCGTCACATTGGCCAAAGGCGGAAATGTCTCGCTGTCGAAGCAGACCGCAAATCTCACCAAGGTAGCGGTCGGGCTCGGTTGGGATGTGCGAACGACCACCGGGGCCGATTACGACCTCGATGCGAGTGCGCTCGCCACCGGGCCGAATCAGCGCGTGCTATCCGATCAGCACTTCGTGTTCTATAACAATCTGCGCTCGCCCGAGGGCACGATCGAACATACCGGTGACAATCTCACCGGTGAGGGCGAAGGCGATGACGAGGTGATCAATGTCGATCTGGCGGCGACGCCGCCGACGATCACCAATATCTTCTTCCCGGTCTCCATTCACGATGCCGATGCGCGCGGACAGTCGTTCGGCCAGATCCGCAATGCCTACATCCGCGTGGTCGACGCGACCACGGGCGCCGAGCTGGCCCGGTATGACCTCACCGAGGATGCGTCCACCGAGACCGCCATGGTGTTCGGGGAGTTGTACCGGCACAACAACGAGTGGAAGTTCCGCGCCATCGGTCAGGGCTATGCCTCCGGGCTCGCGGGCATCGCCCGCGATTACGGCGTCAACGTCTGATGGGCGTGCGGGTGGTCGGGATCGGAACTGGCCGCCCGCTCCGCCTCGTATACCGCGATCGCGGCGCGGGTCTTGCGCTTGATCGCTTGCAGCACATCGAGATCCGGCAGGTCCGCGAACTGCTCACCCAGTACTTCGGGCAGATCGGAGTAGTGCAGCACGCACTCGTCGACGCCGAGGTTCGCACAGGCCGCGAGCAGGTCCGGATGCAGATAGCCCGCGACGGCGGTCTGCACGCCGGCGGCGGCGGCCATCATGGTCACCCGTTCGATCGCGCGCAGCAGCGGCGGAACGGGGCGGACCGGCCGCAGGGTGGCGCGGGCTTGGCCGAGCAGCAGCGAGGACAGATCGTTGCAGCCGATCACCACCCGTGACACTCCGGTGGTGACGACACGGTCGACCTCGAGCAGCAGTGACGGGATCTCGATCATGGTGGCGACCGGGCAGTCGCCGATCACGGCCCGGGTTTGCTCGATGGCCCACTGCAATTCGTCGACATAGGTGACGAAGGGGAAAAGCACTCCGATATCCGCGCCCTCGTCGCGTACCTGCGCAATGCCCTCGAGTTCGGCGATGAACGCGTCGGGAAAGCGGCGCGCTCGGCGAATACCGCGCAGGCCGAGCAGTTTATGCGGCTCGTCGATGATCTCGTCGACGCCGTCGAGGGTATTGCATTCGGCGGTATCGGCTTCCATGGTGCGATACCAGATCGTTCCGCTCGCCCGCTTCGCAATATGGCGCAGATACGGCACGAGATAACCCGAAACCGATTCGGGCGTAGGATATTTCCCGGCCGCGCGGAACACGTACTCACCGCGCACCATGCCGACCCCATCGAAGTGGTCGAGCAGTTCAGCGGAGATCCGCTCACAACTCAATGCCAGGCTCTGCCGCATTCCCGGCACGCTATCAGGTTGCTGCACAACGCTTTCCGCCGCCCAGTCGGTCCGTATTCTACGAGGTCAGGAAGGGGTGGGTAGGGATTGTGGCGTCGCATGGGGGTGAGCGGAGGCCGCGGTATCCAGTAGCGCGAAGTAACGGCGCAGCATCAGCACAGCGGTACTGGCCAGACCCGCTGTGAGTCCCCACCAGACACCTGCGGCACCGAGGCCGAGCGGGAAGGCCAGCAGCAGGGCGGTGGGCAGGCCGACGAGCCAGTAGCCGACCAGGGACAGGCGAAAGCCCGCCTTGGTCTCCTTCAGCCCGCGCAGCAGGCCGGTGCCGATGTTCTGTGCGGCATCGAAGAATTGGAGCACGATGCCGATGAGCAGCAGTGAGCGGGCCAGTTCGATCGTCGCGGTGTCGCCCGGTTCGAGGAACGGGCTCAGCACGAGCTTCGGCGCGGCGATATAAGCCACGCCGGTGATCGCGGCGACGATGCCCGCGTGTTGCAGCGCCAGCCAGGCCAGCGTCCGAGCATGGCCGAATTCGTCCCGCGCGACGGTGTGGCTGACCAGGATGGACGCGCCGTGCGACAGGCCGATCGCGATCTGGAAGACGATATAGATGATCTGGTAGACCACATTGTGCGCGGCCAGCGCGGCCGGTCCGATACTGCCCATCACCAGGGCGAGTACGGAGAACATGCCCGCCTCCGAACCGTAGGTGAGTGCGATCGGCGCACCGAGTCCGATCTCGGCTCGAATGGTCGGTATATGCACCGGCCACGGACGCAGTGGCAGGGTGGCGCCGAGTTCGGCATCGGCGCGCACCATCGCGAAGAAGACGCCGAAGGTGATCAGGAAGACCAATGAGGTCGCGACGCCGATGCCGGTCAGTCCGAGTGCGGGCAGTCCGACCCAGCCGTGCATGAAGGTGAGGGCAAGCACCAGATTCAGCGCCACCGAGCCGAGGGTGACCAGCAGCAGCGCCTGCGGACGCCGCATACCGACCGTGTACTGCCGCAGCACTTGGAACCACAGGCAGGGCAGCAGTCCGGGCGCGAGTGCGAGCATCAGCGGTCGTGCGTCGGCGAGCACGCCGGCGTCCTGGCCGAGCCAGCGCAGCGCCCAGCCGAGTCCGATCAGCACCGCGCCGCCGATGATTCCGGCGAAGGTGGCGATCAGGAAACTGGACCGGACGATATCGCGGACCTCGCCATCGGCCGACTCACCACGGTTACCTGCCGCACTCACCGCGGACGCGATCTGATTTCCGGTCCCGGTGATCAGCCCGACGCACATCGTGCGAATCTGGTTGAACAGCACCATCGCCAGCCCGCCCGCGGCGACCTCGCGCACGCCGAGCGTGCCCATCAGCGCGATATTGGTCGTGGACACCGCGATCTGCGCGAGTTGGGTGAGCGCGATCGGTGCGGCCAGTGCGGTGAGTTGTCGCCCATCGGCACGGAGGGTGGCCAGTTTCACCATCGTGCCTCCACCGGTCGAATCCTGAAACCGATCGCCATGTGCCTCATCCCAACTCGTTGCTGAGTTTGTTCGTTTCGGTTAGGCAATCCTAATGAGGTGATTATTTCAGGCGCACGGGGTGTTGCGCGAGCGTCCCGCGCTGCATCGAAGGCTCCGATCCCGGTGCGCGGGTACCTCATAGCGCCTCCACGAGTTGGTCGCGTCGCGTGGGGGCGTAGCGGTCGAGCATGGCGTGCACGTCGCGTTCGGTCGCGGCATCGAGCAGATCGTGTTCGCTCATCCACTCGTCGTCGAAGACCGTGTCGAGGTATTTTTCGCCGCCGTCGCAGACGATGGTGACCACGGTCGAGCCGGGCGGGAACTCCGCGAGGCGGGTGAGCGCGGCGTGCACCGAGCCGCCCGCGGAGCCGCCGATCATCAGGCCGAGTTTGGCCGCGACCGCGCGGGCGGTGGCGAAGGCTGCGATATCGGAGACCTTGACGCCCTCATCGAGCAGCGAATAGTCCACGGCGGTGCCGATAGTGGCGCCGGGCGGGGTGCCGGTGCCGGACTGCCAGTACGGACCGCCCGGACCGCCGAAGGCGATCGAGCCGACGGGCTCCACGCCGATCACCCGTGGCGTGCAGCCGAGTTGGCGCAGTCGGGTCGCGGTGCCGAACAGCGAACCGCCGGTGCCCACCGCGGAGAGCAGGATATCGACGCGCTCCACGTCCTCCAGCAATTCTTCGGCCACGGCGTAGTACCCGACCGCGTTTGAGTCGTTGTTGTGCTGTTCGGTGAAGTACGCGTCCGACCGCCCGGCTGCCATGGCCTCGGCCAGGTCTTCCCGCGCCGAGGTGGCCAGGTTGTCATCGCCCTCATCGGCGACGAATACCAATTCCGCACCCATTGCTCGCATCGCGCGCAACTTGTCCTTACATGCGTGGTGATCGACCACGGCGGTGAAGCGATACCCACGTTCGGCCGCTACTACCGCGAGGCCGAGCCCGGTATTCCCAGATGTGGACTCGATAATATGCCCGCCATCGCTGAGCAAACTTCGACGCTCGGCGTCATCGATCATCGCGCGGGCCATCCTGATCTTGGCCGCACCCGTCGGATTGAACTGCTCGAGTTTGAGCAGCAGCCGGGTGCCGGTCGCGGTGGTCGCCAGTTCGAATAGTGGGGTGCGACCGATCAGATCCGTCACACGCGTGACGAGCGCCATGGAGGTCTCCTCGTTCGGGCCGTAAGGGTAATGGTCGAAAATGGGGTGCCGGATTATCCGGCGTCGAGCGTCCAGCGGAGTAGATCGCCGGTGTCGCGCAGCACGACCTTCGGCGGAATCGGCAGTTCGTGAAAGGCCGATTCATTCGAATCCATTTGGTAACCGGCGGTATTCGGATAGATCAGCAGATCTCCGACCTCGGCTCGGCGCGGTAATGGGATGCGCCGCCAGCTGAGCATGTCGGACTCCAGACAGCTGGCCGCGCCGACGCAGGTCGGGGTGAGCTCGCCGGGGCGCGGCGGCCACAGTATCGGATCGGGCAGGTATTCACTGTCGAACCATTGCTCGGACAGGCTCAGGCTGGTGCCGTCGACGGTGAGCAGTTGGTAGGGGTGACCGTCGGCGGTGCGGGTCTTGCTGCCCTGCACCCGGAAGACACTGGATCCGGCGCGGTCGAGCAATGCCCGGCCGGGTTCGATGGCGAGCCGGATATCGCTGTCGCGCAGTCGTTGCGCCAGTGCGTTGTGTTCGAGAATGGCGGTGAGCATGGCCGGACCCGGTGCCGGGAAGTGGTAGGGGTAGTACGAATCGAAGGATTTCCCCGCATGGAACCACTGGCCGTTCGCATGCTCGGTGAACTCCGACCAGGCGCTCGCGGACACATAGTCGACGCCGAATCCACCACCGATGGAGATGGTTGTGGCCGGATGGCCCAGTGTGCGCGCATCCAGGCACCGGGTGATCAATTCGTCGGCCTGTTCGGCGCGTGCTACGGCATCGTAGCCGGAGAGGTGGAAGCTGAAGCCCTGCAGGCGAATCGATTCGTGACCGACGGTGCCGATTACCGAAATCGCCCGATCCAATTCCGCGGCGGTCATGCCGAATCGGCTCGCGGAGCCGTTGGGCAGTATCCGAAGTAGCACCCGGGCCGTGGCGGCCGAGGTGGTGCAAGCGGCCAACCGGTGCAGTTCGTCGAGGCTGTCCACGGCGAGCAGTGCGCGATGCCGCACCGCCAGCCACAGCAGATCGTCGGATTTGGCGGGACCGGTGATCATCAGCTCGTCACCGCGAATACCCTGTGACAGTGCGGCATGCAGCTCGCCGACACTGGAAACATCAACGCCCGTACCATATTCTGCGCAGGCGCGAGCCACACAGGCGGCTTTATTCGCTTTCTTGCCGTAGTAGACAACTCCGTCCACATCGGCCTGTTCGAATGCCCGCTGGAACCCGTTGATATTCACCGCGATTCGCGGGGGATACATCACATGGAACGGCCCGCCGATCGCAAAGGCGATATCGCCGAGCAGATTCGGATCGGCGAGTAGCCTGCGCTCCCAGTCGTCGGTGTTTGCGGGCAGGGCAGGCGCGCAGATGTTCAGCAGCCCCTGCACTGCCGCCAGTACAGCGGGATCGGGGGCAGTCTCGGTACCCGAAGCAGGCTCGCCGAGTTTGACTTTGTCGCGGGTCGAGCCGTTGTCGAACAGCAGCGTGCCGTCGGGTTCGGCCGTGCCGAGGTTGTGCACCTCTTTGTCGAACTCGACGGCGCTGATGTCTAGTCCCACAGGGGCACCTCCGTGCCGCGGCCCTCGGCAATGGCGCGTTCGGCGAGTGCGTGCGCGACGGCGATATCGGTCAGCACCAATCCACTGTTGTAGACGAAGATCCGCTCGTCGTCGGAGCGGCGCGCGATCGCACGGCGACTCAGGATCTGCGGCAGTTCGGCGTCGACGGTGCGTAACCTGCCGTCGGGACCGGCCATATCGGTGCCGGTCAGCGCCATCTGCTCGGCGCTGGTCGCGATGACCCGATCGGCGTCGATCAGCGAGGACGGCGCCAATCCGTAGCCGACGAGCACCACGGTGGACCCCGGTGCGAGATCCTCGGATTCGATCGCGACCTCGGTACCCGGGCCCGCCGTCGCCAGCACCACATCGGCGATACCCGCGGCCGCACGCGGATCCTCGACGGTCTCGAGCACAGCGTGTGGGTTGTACGCGGCGAGGTAATCGCCTACCGCCGCCAGTCCCTCCGGATGGGTGCCGTAGAGCATCAGCTTGCGCAGCTGCGGATTGGCGGCGAGCAAGTGCGGCAGGGCATTTCGGCCCTGGGTGCCGGTGCCGATCAGCAGCACGCTTTCCGCGCCGCGGCGTACGGTCTCGCGCACCAGCAGCGCCGAAACCGCCGGGGTGCGCAGCGCGCCGACCCTGGCGCAGTCCATCATGGCGATCGGCGCGCCGGTGCTGTCGTCATAGAGCGTGATGGTCGTGTAGTAGCGCTTGGTGCTGCGGTCATGGCCGGGATCGAATTTATAGGAGGTCTTCATCGCGACCACCCGGCGCCGGCCGTCGCGCCCGAGCATGGCGTAGGCCACCGACCAGCCGTCCGGATTCGCGACGCTGAGTTTGCGCGGATTATCCGAATCTCTCTCGGCGAAGGCGAGATACGCATCCTCCACCGCGCGCACCACCTCGGCGGGCGTGATGGGCACGTCCGCGAGATCGCTGCGGCTCAGCACACGCAGTGGTGTGCTCCGGTCACGAGTGCTCAACGGTTCCTCGATCATGTTGTGTCGTATCCAGTCCTACTGCGGTCCGGGCGGTAGCCCGAGCCGGTACACCGTCGATCGCGAGCGGGTTGCTTGCCGCTCGGAACGGGGCGACGATCCGTTGCCCATAACCATTTTCGTCGGCCTCGGCGGCCCGCCGTCGTCGTTCGGTGAGGCGGATATTGACGCGCTTGAGCCAGCGGTCGGTGCCGTCGTAGCGCGCGGTGAACGGTACTCGACCGTGCACGGCTACGTCATTGTCCACCAGCAATAGTTCGCCGGGTGCGAGTGCGGCGGTGACGCAGACACGTTCGAGTTCCGCGGTGAGGTGCGCGTACGCGTTCCGGAATTCGGCATCGGCATCGTCGAGCGGGGTATATGCGGGATCGTAGCGAAGCGTCAAATCCGCTGTGTTGTCAGCGGATTCGGCGCTCCACAGCGTCGGCAACGGAGTCGCGGAATAGCGCTCGTGACCGGTGCCGTAGGAGACGTCGGGCAGGATCGGCAGGGTCGGTGTGCCGAGCAGTCGGCGTTCGTCATCGGACAGCTCGGTGCGGCGTACCGAGGAGATGGTAGTGCCGACACCGTCTGGATTGCGCAGGCAGAGCAGCATCAGCAGGTTGGCCCGGTCCGGGTGGAACGCGTCCTCGGTATGCGGGCTGAGCAGGGTTTTACTACTAGCACCGGATTGTTCGTGTTCGTGGCCGGGGGAGGGCACGATGTTGTTGACCAGCCGCCCGCCCTGCTGGCCCTGCCAGCCGAACGGTTCACCCGCGCTCCGGGCGAGCAGCAGCATCACGATATCGAGTTCGAATGAGCTTGCGCGGCGGTCGGATTCACCACTCCAGCGGGCCGCTTCGACCCAGCTCGGCGGGGTCGGGCCGAATTCGGCATCGGTCAGCGGCAGTGTGCCGACGATGGTGGCGCCGGCCGCGGTCGCGGGCGGTCGCATGGCGACGCGTACCGCGTCGGGTAACTCGCCGACGCGCGCATCGATGTGCTCGAGCAATGTCGGATCGGTCAGTGTGCGAGCGGTATCGGCCGGGCCATCGGGCCGGGAGTCGAGCGTTGCGCATATCTCACGGGCGAGCGCGCGCACCGCATGTCCGGCGGTGGTCGGCAGCTCGCGCCGTTCGATATCCAGTGGGTGAAGCGTCTTACGTTCGGAGAGAACGCCTTTCACCAGAGATCCCTTCTTCGCATCGGGTCGAAAAGCGGGGCTATGACGATTCGATCTGCGAAGCTAGCGGGTCCGGCCGAATTAAGCAAGGCTTACCTAAGTGGGTCGTGGACTCTGAGCGTGCACGGATGGGGCCGAGTCTGCCGCGGCTAGCTGTAGCAAATGTGCGGCATTGCCTTCGGGGTGGTGACTGATGGCTGTGGTTCGGCGAAACTCAACGACCGGAGCTCTATTAGGCTAGCCTGTCCTAGCTAGATTCGCTAGAGTTCGCCGTCGCGCGGGCAACTCGCAAGGTTCGAGGAAGGCAGCACCATGGAATGGAATCGACGACAACTCCTGCGATCGGGAATCGGCGTCGGCGCGCTGCTGTTGGTCGCCGCCTGCTCGAACGGTGGCAATTCGGACGGCCCCGCGCGCCGCGGTGGCACCCTGCGAGTCGGTGCGCTCGGCAGCGCGGCGCGGATCGAACGCGATCCGCATGCGAATCTCAGCAATGACAGCGACTTTCTCATCACCTCGCTGGTGTACGACGCGCTCACGGTACCGGGCGCGAACCCGAATGTTGCTGCGCGCCTTTCGAATCGGTGGGAAGCCGATGCGCAGCGCCGCCGCTGGAGCTTCACCATTGCCGACGGCGCGACCTTCCACGACGGAAACCCGGTCACCTCCGATGACGTGGTGTGGTCGCTGCGTCGGCTGCGGACCGTCGGCGGTGCGTCGAAAATGCCCGCCGCCGTCGAGGACATCACCGCGGACGGGCCGAACCGGGTGGTGATCGCGCTGCCCGAACCGAATTCCCAACTGCCGCTTCTGGTTCGGTTGATGACCTTTACCGTGCCGAAGGACACCACCGATTTCACCAAGGCCATCGGCACCGGGCCGTTCCGGTTGGAGTCCTATCAGGGCGGCAATGCCCGGCTGGTGCGCAACGATCGGTGGTACGGTCCGGCGCCGCTACTGGACGCCATCGAGGTCACCATGTTCGACAGCGTGACGGCATTGGGTAATGCGGTACTCGGCGGGCAGATCGATCTGGCCTCGAATGTCGGTGCGATCGCGGGACGCACCGCCGAGGGGCGCGGTGATCTGCGGGTGGTGCGACGGTCGAACGACACCATGGTCGGGGTGGCGATGCGGACCTCCGACGGGCCGTTCGCCGATGCGCGGGTGCGCGAAGCGATTCGGCTGGGCGTCGATCGCAAGGCCCTGGTCGATCAGGTGCACTCGGGGTACGGCACGGTCGCAAACGATATCCTCGGCACCGGCGATCCGTTGTACGGCAACACCATTGCGCAGCGGACCCGCGATGTGGACCGGGCGAAGGCGCTGCTGCGCGATGCCGGATTCGATACCGGGCGCGGTTATCAGTTCCGCACCAAGGCCGAGGCGCCGGGCGAGGTCGAATCGGCGAAGGTGATCGCCACCCAGCTGGCCGATATCGGGTTGCGCCTCGATGTCGTGACACAGGAGTCGAATACCTTCTACGACCAGACCTGGATGAAGGCGCCGCTGTACACGGTCTCCTGGGGCACCAATGATTCCACGCTGTTCTTCGCGACCAAGCTGATGTCCTCGACATCCAATCGCAACGAAACCGCCTTCGCAGATCCCGAATTCGATGCATCGACCGCGAAAGCGCTTGCCGCTGCGGATGACTCGGAATACATGGCCGCCTGCCGTGATGTGCAGCGGATTCAATACGCCCGCGGCGGCTATCTGGTGTGGGGCATGGCCGATGGTATCGATATCGCGGCGTCCCGGGTGCGCGATGTGCCGACCCTCGGCGGCTTCGCCAGGGTGCAGTTGGAACGAGCCTGGCTCGCGCAGTGATGTTCATCGCCCGACTCCTCATCCGGCGCATCGTCCTGCTGGTCGCGCTGTTGGCCACGGTATTCGCGGCCATCGACCTGCTGCCGGGCAACGCCGCCCGCGCGGTGCTCGGCCGCGATGCGACCGCGGCGCAGCTAACGGCCAAGGAACACGAACTGGGCCTCGACCGTCCGCTGCCGGTGCGGTTCCTCGAGTGGATATCTGGTGTGGCGACCGGCGATTTCGGTCGCACGGCGCGCGGGCGATCGATCGATGAGCTATTGGCCGACAAGTTTCCGCCGACGTTGCTGCTCGGCGGGCTCGCCTTCCTGGTGACGGTGGTCGCTTCGCTACTACTCGGCGGCTGGTGGGCGGCGCGGCGCAGCATCGCTACCCGGTTCCTGCAGCCGACCACCACCGCGGCGGCGGCGATTCCGGAGTTCGTCATCGCGACCCTGTTGATCCTGGTGTTCGCCTTGGGGCTGGGTTGGTTGCCCGCCGTCACCATTACCGGGCGTTCCGGATTTCCGGCCGGTCCCGACATGCTGGTGCTGCCGGTGCTCGCACTGGCGATACCGCAGATCGGCTGGAATACCCGGGTGGTGCGGGCCGCCCTGCTGGCTTCGGCGCGCTCGCCACATGTGGAAAGTGCGGTGCTGGACGGACTTTCGGCCACATCGGTGTTGACCCGGCATGTGCTGCCGTTCGCGCTGCCGACGATTGTGGCGAGTTTCGCGACCACTGTCGGCATGCTGCTCGGTGGTGCGCTGGTGGTGGAGACCATCTTCAACTATCCGGGACTGGGTGCGGTGCTCGCGGGTTCGGTGGCCGATCGGGACACCTCTCTGATCGCCGCGGTACTCGCGCTGACCGGGGTGGTCATCATGGCGATGCTGGCGCTGGCGGACGGGATTCGGGCCTGGGCATCGCGGGGGCGGATATGACCGGCGCGCCGCGGATTCCGATGGCTCGGACCGGGAGGTCGCAGGTGCGGAGATTCCTCACGGTATTGCCCGCGCTGGTGGTGATTGTCGCTGCCGCGCTCGGGCCGACTCTGGCGACTCGCCCCGCGGAGGAGGCGATCGGGATACCGTTCGCGCGGCCGGGTGCGGACAGCCCGCTGGGCACGGACCGGCTCGGCCGGGATGTGCTGGCCCAATTGCTCTATGGCGGTTGGGGTCTGCTGTTGCTTGCGGGTGTGATCGCGGTCGCGGTGACTGTGCTGTCGTGCGTGCTCGGCGCGATCGCGGCGCTGCGTCCTCGGGTCGGTGCGTTGATCGAGGGCATCGCCGATTTCGCGATCCTGATTCCGGCGGTACTCGGGATCCTGTTGGTGTTGACGGCATGGCCGGATGCGGGCGGCTACGGGCTTGTCGTGGTGGCTCTGCTCTTCGGAACTCCCTACTGCGCACGAGTTTTCGCGGCGGCCGCCGCCGTTGTCGCGGCGAGCGGCTATGTCGAAGCCGCCCAGGCCAGCGGTGAAACTCTGCCGCACTTGGTGTTCGGTGAGGTGATCCCGAATCTGCGCGAGGTCTTCACCGCCCAGCTCGGGCTTCGCTTCGTCGAGGGCGTGTATGTGGTCAGCACCGCATCGTTCCTGCAACTGCCGACCACGCTCGGCGCCAGCAACTGGGCGGTCATGGTGCGCGAGAACTCCTCCGGCATGCTCCTCAACCCCTGGTCCGTGCTGGCGCCGAGCCTGGCGATCGGGGTGGTCGCGGTCAGCGTGAATCTTGCGGTGACCTCGTTCGATCAGCATCGTTCGCGACGATGGGCAAGGGCGCGCGATTCCGCGTCGCTGGTTCGGTCACCTGTGGACGGGCCGGAATTGCCGGGCAATGCGTTGGAGGAGCAGGGATGAAGGCATCCGTTGTTGTCGATGCGCTGACCGTATGCGGATCGAATGGTCAGAAGTTGTTCGAGCCGACCAGTTTCAGCGTCGCGGCGGGTAAGGTCACCGCCCTGACCGGTCCGTCGGGATCGGGCAAGACCACGTTGATGCGGGCACTGCTCGGGCATTTGCCGGCGGGAGCGCGGCGATCCGCGGGTTCGGTGAAGGTCGCCGGGCAGGACGTATTCGCGTTGAATCACATTGAGCTGCAACGATTTCGGCGTGACAACATCGCCTACGTCGGACAGGATCCTGGTTCGGCTCTGCATCCGTTGATGCGGGTGCGTGCCCTGCTGAACGAGGTTCGTCACCCTGCTGCCGACGTGGCCGAAACTCTGGGACTGGTCGGCCTATCCGACGAACACCTACGCCGCCGCCCCGGCGAACTCTCCGGCGGACAGCAGCGTCGCGTTGCTCTCGCCCGTGCGCTGGTCCGCCACACCGGGATCCTCATTCTCGATGAACCCTTGGCCGGTCTGCACGGTGCCCTCCGTACCGACATCGCCCGTCTGCTCGCCGATATCGCCGCTCAGCGCGCTACCGCGATCTTGCTGTCCGGTCATGACACCGCGACTATCCATGCCATCGCCGATGACGTGGTCGAATTGGCTGCGGTGCACGGTGCATCGAATTCAGCGCGACCGAACGGAGCCATCGCATCGATCGTGGTGACCGCTCCGGGACCGCCATTCGGCCGAGAGCTCGACACCGGCGGCTCGGCTTCGGAGCCGAGCGAAGGACACGGGGCGGTAGCGGTGCGCTCCAGGACGGTCGAGTCGGCTGCGGAACCCGTACTGCGGGCGCGGAATATTGGTGCCTCGATCGATGGGCACCAGGTATCGGCGGATATCGACGCGACGGCTCCGGAGCTGCAGTTCGACGCCGGAGGCCCGGCTGCGCGGCCGAGTGAAGGGCACGGGGCCGTAGCGGTACGTTCCAGGACGGTCGAGTCGGCTACGCGACCCGTACTGCGGGCGCGGAATATCGGTGCTTCGATCGACGGGCACGAGGTATTGGCGGATATCGATTTCGTGCTGCCGGGCGGCGCGGCACTGGCGATCGCCGGGGCTTCCGGAGCCGGGAAGACCACGCTCGCGCGGGTGATCGCCGGGCTGCACCGGGAAGCGACAGGATCGCTGGAACTGCACGGGGCGTCGATTCCGGTCGGATCCGGTGGGCGAGCTCGCAACGGCCGCAATGGGATTCAGCTGGTCACACAGAACCCACGGTCCGCGCTCAACCCCCGCCGCACCGTCGCCCAAACCCTCGGCCGTCCGCTGCGCCGAATCGGTAAAGTATCGAAACGGCAACTGACGCAGTGCATTACCGATCTACTCGACTCGGTTGAACTCGCATCGGATCTCGCCACCCGCTACCCGCACGAACTCTCCGGCGGCCAACGCCAGCGGGTGGCCCTGGCCCGAGCGCTCGCGGCCGAGCCCGCCGTCCTGGTCTGCGACGAAATCACCTCGGCCCTGGACCACAGCACCGCCGTCTCGATCATGACCCTGCTCGACCGCATCCGCGCCGAACACGACACCGGCCTCCTCGTGATAACCCACGATATGCCCCTGGTCACCGATCACTGCGCCCACCTCGTCGTCCTCGACCACGGCCGCATTGTCGAATCCGGCTCGGCGACAGCGATCCTCACCGGCCCAAGCCATATCGCGACCCGCGAACTCCTCGGCTAGTGGTTTCGCTGTCCGCATTGGCAAGGCCGCGTCGAAACTCGGCTTTCGCGGCGAACTGGTCCCACAAGGGGGCGATGAGCCATGATGGCCCGACTCGCCCCGATCGAACAGCGGCAGAGGCAACCCGCCGACTTGTCAGCCCGTGGCTGACAAGTCGTCCGGCGTCGAAGGTTGACGTGGGGGATTGCTTGCCGGGCAGTTCTACTGACGGGGCCGGATGATGATCGCCGCGCGCCTGTACCAGAAATTGGCGGTGTTTCCTTCATTGCCCATGTAACCCTCGATTTCCGACGCGAACGGCTCCAGCGTCGACTTCGATGCACCCGTACACAACTCCCCATCCCGGACCTGCCGAACAGCGGGCTCACCGGCCGCCCCCGACCGGTCGATCAGCCACGTCAATGTGACGGTCGACCAGCGCGGCTCGCCGAGATCTTCCGATCCCGGGGTCAAAGGAAGGCTGGAACGCACCGGAAGGCTCGCGGGGTCATCGGGCTCAGCCTCCACCATTTCCCCGTTTTCATCGAAGTCCATGTCAGCGCTTTCGACGCACTTCCACCCGTCCTCGACGCGCTCCCAACGCTGACGATAGATCGCCATCTCAGTGGCGTAGTCCTCATCGTAGGTGTCCTCGACCTCCGCGAGCGCCAGCGACGTGTCGTATCCCGCGATGTCGGCCGCCGCGAGCATCACCCCAGCACGGGCAGCATCGGCGCCCTTGAGCTGATCCCACCCGAATCCGTGCTGGGAATACTGATGATCCAGCAGGTAGACGAGTTGATGAGGCGGGCGTTTCTCCAGCTGGCCGTCGGCAGACAACGTCGACAATTCCTTTGGTGTGGTGAAATGCGCGCGTAACTGCTCGGCCAGTAACGCGACCGACGGATGCGTGGCGAGCGCGGCGGCGTCCGGGCCGGTACGCCCCTTCGCCACCAGGTTGTAGGTCAGCGTGATCCGGAAACCGTCGGTGACCGGCAGCACCTCATGCTCGCAGTCGCCGTAGAACGCGACGAAGGAAAGCTCCTCCGGCGAACCCTGGTCGGTGACTTTCGTCCCCTGCTGCTCGATCACCAGCTCCCCGCCGGCGAACGCCGAAGGCAGAGTCACCACCAACGTGCCGATCATGCCATCGGCCTTCTCCGAATCCTGATGGCGCGCAAAGAATTGTCCCGGCTCATACACCAGCATCGAATGCAGCTCCGCCGACAACTCGCAGTCCGGCGCCAGACCCAGCTCGGCCCGCAGCATGTCCAGCGTGGGCAGCAACGTCTCGTGCCACTGCCGCTCGTCGACCGTTACCCGGTCCCGCGGAACCTCCCATGTGTCGCGCACATTCGCGTCCAATAGGGTCTGCTCGCGCAGACCATACCGCGCCGGCTGCGCGACCTCGCACAGCCGCCGCGCCTGAGCCGGCGTCACCGGCAACCGGATCGGCCCCACCCCATCTACCTCGATCACCAGGTTCTCCGCCGAGCCCGCCCGACGCGCAGCAAATGAACCCGTCGGCGGCACCGAACACATGAGCTTGCCGATCACCCGTAAAGTCTTGTCCGTCATGCACTTCTCCCGCGTTCGACAACGTTCGCGGGCATCCTCGCAGAGCCCACCGACGATGAGGGGCTCATGGTGTTCAGCGGGCCGCGATGTGTGTTGCGCGAAGGTGGCCGTTCGGATCTGGATGATGGAGGAATGCTTGCGAAGCTGACCGGCGTCTTGGCCGCCGCACTGGTGACCCTCGTGCTCGCTGGTTGCGGCGGCGAACCCAATCTGCCGCCCATTCCCGAAGGAATTCCGCCCGGTCCCGGCACACCGCTGCCGCTGATCGACCTGGATGCGCCCGGCCGCACCGCCGTGCAGTTGCGCGAGTGGGCCGACGAGCAATCCGGCCAACTCGGCATTCCGACTGTCGCGCTGGAGGCGTACGGCTATGCCGCGGCGATCATGGGCCGGTCCCGGCCCGACTGTGGGATCGCCTGGACCACTATCGCGGGGATCGCCAGCGTGGAGAGCAAGCACGGCGCCCATGGCGGCTCTAAGGTCGGCGCGGACGGCACGGTGCGCCCGCCGATCATCGGCATCCCACTGAACGGTGCGCCGGGTGTGGCGCTGGTCAAAGACACCGACGGCGGCACACTCGACGGCGACCCGGAGTTCGATCGGGCGCTGGGCCCACTGCAATTCATTCCGGAGACCTGGAAGCGCTGGGGTGTCGACGCCAACGGCGACGGCGTCGCCGATGCGCAGAATATCGATGACGCCGCCCTCACCGCGGCCCGCTATCTGTGCGCGAGCGGTGGTGATCTGACCTCCGAGCGCGGCTGGCAGCAGGCCCTGTTGACCTACAACCAGTCGAATGCCTACCTACTGACCGTCCGCGATCGCGCCGCCGCCTACAGCGTCGGACGCCGGGCATGAGCACCTATTGGACAAAACAACGGATGCGCATCGCGACAGTGCGCGGCGATTCGTCGGAGTGCCGGTTACTGCGAAATCCGCAAGGACGCTAGGCTCGAGGCGCACGGCCCTTCCCGTCAGACCTACCGTGCCAACAGCCGAAGGAGTGTCGTTTTCGTGGCCATCATCGAACAGGTCGGAGCTCGCGAGATCCTCGATTCTCGCGGAAACCCCACTGTCGAGGTCGAGATCGCCCTCGACGACGGCACCTTGACCCGGGCTGCCGTGCCCTCCGGTGCCTCCACCGGTGAACATGAGGCCGTCGAGCTGCGCGACGGCGGCGAGCGCTACGGCGGCAAGGGTGTACAGAAGGCCGTCGAGGGGGTGCTCGACGAGATCGCGCCCGCCGTCATCGGCCTGGACGCAGTCGAGCAGCGCACCGTCGACCAGGTCCTGCTGGATCTGGACGGTACCCCGGACAAGTCCCGCCTCGGCGCGAACGCCCTGCTCGGCGTCTCGCTCGCGGTGGCACGCGCCGCCGCCGAATCCTCGGGTCTGGAGCTGTTCCGCTACCTGGGCGGCCCGAACGCGCATGTGCTCCCGGTGCCGATGATGAACATCCTCAACGGTGGCGCGCACGCCGACAGCGGCGTCGACGTCCAGGAGTTCATGGTCGCCCCGATCGGCGCGACGACCTTCAAGGAGTCGCTGCGCTGGGGTGCCGAGGTGTATCACGCGCTCAAGTCGGTGCTGAAGTCCAAGGGCCTGTCCACCGGTCTCGGTGACGAGGGCGGTTTCGCGCCGTCCGTCGCGGGCACCAAGGAAGCGCTCGACCTGATCGGTGTCGCCGTCGCGAAGACCGGCCTGAAGCTGGGCACCGATGTCGCGCTCGCGCTCGATGTCGCCGCCACCGAGTTCTATACCACGGGCAGCGGTTACAAATTCGAGGGCAGCGTCCGTTCGGCCGCCGACATGGCGCAGTTCTACGCCGAACTGCTCACCGCCTACCCGCTGGTCTCCATCGAGGACCCGCTCTCGGAAGACGACTGGGACGGCTGGATCGCGCTGACCGATCAGATCGGCGACAAGGTACAGCTGGTCGGCGACGACCTGTTCGTCACCAACCCGGAGCGCCTGGAGGAGGGCATCACCAAGGGAGCCGCCAATGCGCTGCTGGTGAAGGTCAACCAGATCGGCACGCTCACCGAGACTTTGGATGCCGTCGAGCTCGCGCACCGCAACGGCTATAAGACGATGATGAGCCACCGGTCCGGTGAGACCGAGGACACCACCATCGCCGACCTGGCCGTCGCGGTCGGCAGCGGTCAGATCAAGACCGGTGCCCCGGCGCGCAGCGAGCGCGTCGCCAAGTACAACCAGCTGCTGCGCATCGAGGATGCGCTCGGTGATTCCGCACGGTACGCCGGTGACGTCGCGTTCCCACGGTTCGCGTTCGAAGGCTAGTCACCGCGCGGTGCGAGCGATGGGCCCGGAGGCGGTAGCCAGCGCAACCACGAAGGGCCCCGGGAGCACCGCACATTAGATGCAGGGAAGCGGTATGACAGAGCGACGTGCGCGTGGATCCAGTCCGGCCGGACGCGGGAACCGCCGCACGTCGCGTTCTGCCAGATCGCGCCCGGCCGCCGAATCGCGGGCGGCCGCACCGAAGCGGACGACCCGCAGGCGGTCCGAATCCGGCGAGAAGGCCAAGCCACAGAAGGTAGGGCTGCGCACCGGCGGGCATGAGGACCGGCACGATCGCACCATCCTCGGCCTGCCCACCGGTAAGGCGGTCATCCTGGCCATCGTCGTCGGCGCACTCGCGCTGACGCTGGCCGTGCCGCTGCGCACCTATTTCACCCAACGCGCCGAGGCCGCGCACCTGGCGCAGGAGCGCATCGAACTCGAGGCCGATCTCGCCAAGTTGCGGGATCGCCGCGCGCAGCAACAGGACCCGGCCTACGTGCGCTCCGAGGCCAGGGACCGGTTGCGGCTGGTCATGCCGGGTGAGACGCCCTATATCGTCCAGGTGCCCGGTATCGAGGCGCCCGCACCGCCCGCCGCACCGACCCAGTCGAAGGCGCCGGAGCCCTGGT
The DNA here is from genome assembly GCF_040674855.1 of Nocardia sp. NPDC049707. NCBI lineage: Bacteria > Bacillati > Actinomycetota > Actinomycetes > Mycobacteriales > Nocardiaceae > Nocardia > Nocardia sp. NPDC049707. Next base: position 82,053 of record NZ_JBFANN010000012.1, read on the forward strand.
ACACCGAACTGTGGCGCAGTATTTCGCAACCGCAACAGGCCCAGGCGCCCGCCGCCGCATCGGCCGGGCCGCCCGCCCCGCAGCAGCCAGCACCGGAAGGACCCAGGTGACCGCACCGAACGAACGCGATCTCGAGATCATCGCCAAGCAGCTGGGACGCGAACCGCGCGGCGTACTCGCCATCGCCTACCGCACCCCGGATGGGCTGCCCGCGGTGGTCAAGACCGCGCCGCGGCTGCCCGACGGCACCCCCTTCCCGACCCTGTACTACCTGACCGATCCGCGCCTCACCGCCGAGGCGAGCAGGCAGGAATCCGCGGGAGTCATGCGGGAAATGACCGAACGCCTCGCCACCGACCCGGAATTGGCCGCCGCCTACCGCGCCGCCCATGAGAGTTATCTGGCCGAGCGCGATGAAATCGAATCGCTCGGTACCGATTTCACCGGCGGCGGCATGCCCGAGCGAGTGAAATGCCTGCACGTCCTGATCGCGCACGCCCTCGCCAAAGGCCCGGGCGTCAACCCCTTCGGCGACGAATCGGTAGCCATGGCCGCCGACACCGGCCTCCGCGGCACCGCAATCCCCGCCGACTGGCCCGAATACAACCCGCCCCACACACCCGGATATGAGCGGAGCTGAGCATGAGTGATCGGGTAGCGGCAGTTGATTGCGGGACGAATTCGATCCGACTATTGATCGCCGAGGTGCTCGGTGATGGCCGTTTGGCGGATGTGCATCGGGAGATGCGCATTGTGCGGCTCGGTCAGGGGGTGGATGCGACGGGGGCACTGGCGCCGGAGGCGATCGAGCGCACCAGGGTTGCGCTCGCCGATTATGTCGAGCTGATGCGGGAGGCGGGGGTCGCGCGGGTGCGGATGGTCGCGACCTCCGCCATGCGCGATGCCACGAACCGCGAGGACTTCTTCGCCATGGCCCGTGTCGAACTCGGCAAGGTGGTCGTGGGGGCCGAGGCCGAGGTGATCACCGGTGACGAGGAGGCGCGGCTGTCCTTCACCGGTGCGGTCGGCGAATTGGCCAGCGAGGCAGGGCCTTTCGTTGTCGTCGATCTGGGCGGCGGTTCCACCGAACTCGTTGTCGGCGACAGCGGTGGCGTCCGGGCCGCCTTCTCTGCCGATATCGGCTGCGTCCGCATTACCGAGCGATGCTTGCCCGGCAACCCGCCGACCGCCGAACAGGTCGCCGCCGCACGGGAATTCGCTACCGAACGACTGGGTGAGGCCTTCGCCGAGGTGCCCGTCGAGGGCGTACACACCTGGGTCGGCGTCGCTGGAACCATGACCACGATCGCGGCCGTCGCCCTCGATCTGCCCGAATATGATTCGGAGCGTGTCCATCTCACCAGCCTCACCCTGGACCAGGTGCGCGAGGTCTGCGACCGCCTGATCGGCATGAACCACGACGAGCGCGCCGCCCTGGGCCCCATGCATCCCGGCCGCGTCGACGTAATCGGCGGCGGCGCCGTCATCACCGAGGTGCTCGCCTACGAGCTGTCCCGCCGCACCGATATTTCCGCCCTCATCGTCAGTGAACACGACATCCTCGACGGCATAGCCCTGTCCATCGCCTGACGCGCTATCGCGGCCGCCGCCCACCCGGGTCGTTGTCACTCCACCTCGTCGGGCGCGGCCGCCCAGGTATTGCACGATGACGTGGCGCCACTGCGGAAGCCGGATTCGACCCAGCGGCGACTGTTCACGCCGGTGCCGTGGGTCGGATCCTCCTCGGTATCGGATTGGATATCGATCAAATCCACGGCCGCGGCCGAGGTGAGCATGCCACCGGCTTGCGCGGCGGCTAGCATCACCCCGGCCAGGCACTGGGCCTGGAGTTCGATGCGTCGGCTGAGTTCCAATCCGAGCGGCGACTTCTCGCCCGCGGAACCGATATCTCTATCGGCGGTGCGCAGGATTCCGGTGGAGGACTGCAGGTGGTGGCCGTATTCGTGCATGACGACGAACATCAGGTACTGCGCGAGTTGTGAACCCCAACCCCGATGGATCGGGTCGTCGGTCGGCCAGTACACACTGCCGCCGCAATAGAAGGCGGGATCGGTGGACTGGACCTGTCTCGAGCAGCCGGTCGTCACGGTGTCGACCACCACGAGTTGCAGCGGCGCGAGGCTCATACCCGCGGCGCGCAGGGCCGGGTCCCAGGCCTTCGTCAAGCAGTCCAACTCGGTCTGCACGAATTGCCGCTGTCCCCCCGCGCTCATCTGGAGCGTCGGCAGCTGACACCGCAGCGGGGACAATCGGAGCTCGGCGTGCAGCGTATTCGCTGTCAGGGGCGGTTCCGCCATCGCACCGACGACTGGCTCGGCGTCCAACGCGGATACCGACGCGCATCCGGTGCTCAGCAGCGAAACCAGCGCGCCGATCACGGCGAGGAGCAGCGCCGCATGCGCGCTCGAGCGCTTCATCAGGTACCCCCGTCCAGCCAACAAACGAGGGTTCCCCGTCTAGCGAGGCGAACTTTACCGGGAAATTCTCCGGTTTTCTCGTCGAGTGCTGTGGGTCACCGATCGCGATCGACGAATATTCGACGTTGCCCCGAATTCGCTGTGAAAGAGCGGTGGATGGATACTTGCAAGATGGACGTACTGGTTGACGGATTGCTCGAACGGCGGCTCCGGCCTGTCTGGTCGTATCGGCCGTGAGCAGGGAAACTTTGTTCGGTATGCCAGAAATTCCCTGCCCGTATGGGAGGGTCTGAGCATGTCCGAGGCAGCAATGGCAGAGCAATCGGTTCGGGAGCGAACCGTATTCGGCCATCCCATCGGGTTGACCAACCTCTTCGGGGTCGAACTCTGGGAGCGGTTCTCGTTCTACGGAATGCTCACCATCCTCGGGTACTACCTGTACTACTCGACGACCGATGGCGGACTGGGCCTAGCGAAGAGCACCGGCGTCGGGATCGTCGGCGCGTACGGCGGGTTGGTGTATTTGTCCACGGTGCTCGGCGGGTGGATCGCCGATCGGTTGATCGGCATGGAACGCACCGTCTTCTACGGTGGTGTCGTGGTGATGGCCGGGCATATCGCGCTGGCGATTCTGCCCGGACTGTCCGGTGTCGGCGTCGGTCTCGTGCTGGTCGCACTCGGCAGCGGCGGACTGAAGGCCAATGCGTCCTCGCTGCTCGGCACCCTCTACCGCCCGGGCGATCCGCGCTTCGATGGCGGCTTCACGCTGTTCTATCTGGGTATCAACCTCGGTGCGTTCGTCGGTCCGCTGCTCACCGGCCTGCTGCAACGGAATTGGGGCTTTCACTACGGCTTCGGTGCGGCCGCGGTCGGTATGGCGTTGGGGCTGACGCAGTATGTGATGTTCCGGCGCAACCTCGGCGCGGCGGGCAGGCAGGTGCCCAACCCATTGCCGCGCAGTGCCGCCGGACCGATCGTCGGCATCGGGGCTGGTGCGGCCATCGTGGTCGCGCTGGCATTGAGCACCGGACTGGTGAACCTGGACAACCTCTCGGAGGTGACCACCGGCGTCATCATCGCTACCTCGCTCGCCTACTTCGTACTCATGTTGACCAGTGCCAAGGTGACGCCGGTCGAGCGCAGCCGGGTCCGTGCCTTTATTCCGCTGTTCATCGCGAATGCCGTTTTCTGGTCGCTGTTCCAGCAGATCTTCACGGTGCTCGCGGTGTATTCCGATGAGCGGATACGGTGGAACATCTTCGGCTGGACCGCACCGTCGAACTGGATCGGTTCGGTCGAGCCGGTGTGGATCATCTGCCTGTCGCCGCTGTTCGCGCTGATGTGGACCAAACTGGGCAATCGCGCGCCGAGCACACCGCGTAAATTCGCCCTCGGCGTCATCGGCATGGGGCTGGCGTTCTGGTTGTTCGTGCTGTTCTCGGGCAGCAGTGGCAAGTCGGTACCGGCGTTGCTGGTACTGCTCATCATGGGCGGATTCGCGGTCTCCGAATTGCTGCTTTCCCCGATCGGTCTGTCGGTCACCACGCAGTTGGCGCCCGAGGCGTTCCGTGCCCAGATGATGGCGCTGTACTTCTTCAGCGTTGGCATCGGAACCTCGATGTCGGGTACTTTGGCTCGGTTCTATGACGCGGATCACGAGTTCGCGTACTTCGGCATCACCGGAGCAGTCGCGATCTGTGCCGGTCTTATCGTCGTCGCACTCTCACCATGGGTGAGACGACATATGGCCGGCGTGCATTAGAGAATCGGCGGAGAACCCGTCGACGACAGCAAGGAGAGAGTGTTGGCTACCCCAGGAACTCGATGGGGCGGTCTGTTCCGCACCAAATCGGTCGAGCAGTCCATCCGGGATACCGACGAACCCGATTCGAAACTGCGCAGGGACCTGACCGCGTGGGACCTCACCATCTTCGGGGTCGCCGTGGTCGTCGGTGCGGGCATTTTCACGCTCACCGCACGGACCGCGGGCAATGTCGCCGGTCCTTCGGTTTCTCTCGCCTTCGTCTTCGCCGCCATCGCCTGCGGGTTGACCGCGCTGTGCTACGCCGAATTCGCCTCGACGGTGCCGGTGGCGGGCAGCGCGTACACGTTCTCCTATGCCACCTTCGGTGAGCTCATCGCATGGATCATCGGCTGGGATCTGATTCTGGAGTTCGCGCTCGCGGTGTCGGTGGTCGCCAAGGGGTGGTCGCAGTACCTCGGTGAGGTGATGGGATCGCATTCGCCGATCGTGCACCTGGGTCCGATCGACTTCGATTGGGGTGCGGTACTTCTCATCGCGGTCCTTGGTGTGCTGCTTGCGGTCGGCACCAAGGTGTCCTCACGGGTCTCGGCGGTGGCCGTCGCCATCAAGCTGAGCGTCATCGCGGTGGTACTCGTTGTCGGCGCCACCTACTTCGACAAGTCGAACCTGACGCCCTACATCCCGCCGTCGCAGTCCAGCGCGGAAGGGGAGGGGCTGCACCAGTCGCTGTTCTCCTACTTCACCGGCGCCGGTCACAGCACCTTCGGTTGGTACGGTCTGCTCGCCGCGGCCAGTCTGGTGTTCTTCGCATTCATCGGTTTCGATGTCGTCGCGACCACGGCGGAGGAGACGAAGAATCCGCAACGCTCGGTGCCGCGCGGCATTCTCGCCTCGTTGGTGATCGTCACGATTCTCTATGTCGCGGTGTCACTGATCCTCACCGGAATGGTGCCCTACACCGCGCTTTCCGGTGATCACGCAACGCTCGCAACTGCTTTCGCGCAGCACGGCGCCACCTGGACCAAGAACATCATCTCCATCGGCGCGCTCGCCGGACTCACCACGGTCGTCATGGTCATGTTCCTCGGACAGACCCGCGTGCTGTTCGCGATGTCGCGCGACGGACTGCTGCCGCGTCAGCTCGCACAGACCGGCAAGAATGGCACTCCGGTCCGGCTGACGGCCGTCGTCGGCGTCGTCTGCGCCGTGCTCGCCGGTTTCGTGGACTTCGGCACTCTCGAAGAGATGGTCAATATCGGCACCCTCTTCGCCTTCGTCCTGGTCGCCATCGGTGTCCTCATCCTGCGCCGCACCCGCCCCGATCTCCCGCGCGGCTTCCGCGTCCCCTTGGTCCCGCTCATCCCTATCCTCGCCGTACTCGCCTGCCTGTGGCTGATGCTCAATCTCTCGGTCGAAACCTGGCTGCGTTTCCTCGTCTGGATGGCCGTCGGCCTGATCGTCTACTTCGGCTACAGCCGCCGACACTCCGTCCTCGCCAACACCCCGGATAACGATTCCTCCGGCGGCGGCCAACCACCCGCACCAGTAGCCGCCCGTGACTAGGTGGTACCTGGTGGCGCGATGGCCGCATTACTCTCGCCACCACCGGTAATGCACTAGCCTGCAGAGAGAATCCGGTACGGCAGTACGAGTCGGTACGCTGACCGGGCGCCCCCATAGCCCAATTGGCAGAGGCAGCAGACTTAAAATCTGCAAAGTGTCGGTTCGAGTCCGACTGGGGGCACAGCAAAAGTACTGGTAGGTAGCTTGCGGTTCGGGAGACAGGTCGAGACCGCCCTGCCGTGCCACCCCTGTGCCATCCCGCCGGGTTACCGGGGTGGCAGGTCTTCGTCTTCAATCCGCCGCTTTATGGCCTCTACCGTGCGGTCTTGTGGCACTGGGATGCAACAATGTTCCTCTAGGTATTGGTTGACGCCCATCGCGGGTGGGGAGGATCGTCCGGGTGGACTGGCTGCGGGGCATAGGTACCTGGTTTGGCGACGTGTGGCGCTGGCTCACTGCTGTGCAAGCGGACGCATGGGCAGCGTCAGCCGGGTGGGTCACAGCGCTTATCGCACTTGCGACGGTGATCGTCGCGGGCAAATACGCACATCGGCAGTTGGGGGCTGCCCTCGAACAGGTGCGAGAAGCGCAAACGACTCGCGACGAGCAGGCCCAGCCGAATGTCGTCGTATTCATGGAGCACAACCACGCCGACTGGCACATGCTTGAGCTCGTAGTTAAGAATTTCGGCACGACGCCTGCCTTGAACGTACGCATGAGCATCACTCCGACGCCCCAAGTAAGCGCTGCAGCACAGAGCGAGGATGTGATGGAATTGCTTTACCCCGAATTGATTCCATTCCTCGCACCCAGCCAGGAATGGCGCACGTTCTGGGATTCCGGTCCTTCGCGCGTCCGAACGAGCGGCATTGCATCCCGTCACGAGGCAGCGATCAAGTTTGAGGACAGTCGCGGTAAAGCGTTCACCACAAATGCAATCCTGGACTGGGACATCTTTGTCGGCACAATGCACGTGGATACGAAAGGTGTCCACGACATAGCGAAGCTCCTGGACGACCGACTGGAGGCACAAAACAAGCTGCTAGAGGGTATCGGCCAGGTGCTAGCAAGGTACTCCGTTGAGCACCAGGGCATTTGGGTCTACGGCAGCCGCGACGACGCTGAGCGCCAATTTCGTGCCGAGCGAGCGCAGCGGGAGGCCGAGGAAGCCGCCGAGAGCTGACGGCGAATTGACGCCCTGTTACGGCAGGTGGTGCCACATCAGTTCGAAACGGAGAGCGGCACCGAAGCAGGTGGTCCTGCCCAATCGTCTAGCCCGACCGTCGCCCAAACAACGGCACCACTTTCGACGGAATCTCCTGTGGTGCAACCGGAATAGCCGATGGTGGCTCGGGCAGGTTGTTGCCTGCGCCGCCTTCCTCTTCGGGGATCCAGTCACCATAGGTGTTCGGGGTGAACGTGAATGTGCTGTGCTCCAACCACTTTGACACCTGCATGTAGTGGGTACTGCTCATCAGTTGCATCACGGCGAAGGTGTGCCGCAGGTCGTGGAGTCGGACGCCGCGCGTCGCGGGAACGGCCGGGGCGGTGTCGATAGCGAGTATCTCGGGAGCGCCGACCGGCAGACCCACGGCAACGAGCGCGGGCTTGAGAATGGTGTCGTAGAAGGAGCCCATTGCCATCGGCTGCGACCAGTCCAGCGGAACCGCGTACCGCTGCCCTTTGGCGCGCTAGCCTCCGCCGTTCTTCCGGCTGGGCCAGAGAGGTGTGGTTGGTTCCGCGGACCGGGGATGCCGGACAGTTGGGTTGGATTCGGGTCCGCTGTGTAAGTAACGTACATCCGTGCCGCGAGCCAAGGCGGGAGAGGTACGGTTCGCTTGCTGCGCTTGGACTTCGGCGTAGTGGATACCCACCGTTTGCCCTTGCGCTTCTTGGTTCGGCGGATGTGCACTGTGCATCGGGTTACCGCAGAACCGTTCGCGCCGTTGGTATTTGGGCGTGCTGGCGTGATGCGGAATTCCAGATCTTGCACTTCGAGCCCGGTATTCTCGCTGGCGCGCAGCCCGGTATACGCCAAGAAGTCCACCATCAGCCCGTAGATGGGATAAGCGGGCAACCGACCCGGTGTGGGTGAATCGGCTGCGCTTGGTGCGGTGACCAGCTCAGCGTCGCAGCGCTGGTTGACGCCTTGGCCGAGCGCGCTCAGCGCGGCGGTGTGTGATGGCCCGGAGCTACAAGCGCGACAACCGAGGACGGTTTGCCAGCGTCGCCGGGGTGAAGCTACCCAGGTCGGCCAAGGCGGCGGGGCGCGTCGCGAGCGCGGCCACTCGAACCGGTGCGCGAAAGGTGAAGACCAGCGCCCGCAATTCGTATGTGACTGGCGGTTCCAGAAACGCCTCGAAGTCGGACAGGGCGGCGACTACAAAGGTGTGAAGGTCGGCGCGGAATTCCGCACACCAACCGGACGCGGTCTGGTCACGAAAGCCATTGTCGGATACCACGGCAAGCCCGATCGGCGGTTGGACGTCACGCCCAAGCTGGACAAACCCAGTCGCACACTCACCGTAACTGTGAAGCCGAACCCGGCCCGGTCGTCGGGGCCGGATCCAAAGCCACCAAAGGGAGCGCTCCGGCTTCGCCAGCGAACGCCGCAGGCCGCTAGAAACATCGGTGAGAACCGTGCTGCTCGTCGGCTGTAGCCGTTGACCACCGGCGCCAGCCGACGGGGAGACGCCGGGGAATGATGTTCCGCTACCGGTGTTGCTCGGCGTACTGCAGAACGGTGGATGCCCACGGTGCATAGGCAAAGTGCAGAGGTGGTGGTGGAGCTGCTGTCTTTCCGGTTGAAAGTGCGCGTACGCCGACCCGGTCGCCAAAAAGGCCGTTGAATTCGCGCACAGTCGCGCAGGCCGCATCCACTTCTGGATGAAGGATTTTAATAACTTTCTCGTTGACCTCTACGAGCGCCTTGATTGCAGTCGGAACCAATTCAATGATACTTGGATCATCCGGAAGGGAGCGTAGTTCTTCTACATATTTCTCTTTAAGCTCTGTATTGAGTTCGATCATGGCTGAGATGTCAACTTTTGGATCTGTCCAGCCTCTCGGTTCGCCAGCAACTAAGACTGCCCCGGCGGAGATTCTGACTACATCCATTGCATAGTGGACCATTGTGTGGCGCAAGTGGTATAGCAATCGGTACTCAGGGCACTTCTCGAACAATCTGTTGAATATCTTTTGGACTTGTTTGTGTTCGCGACTGTTCTCTCCGAACTTAATGAATATCTGCTTGTAGTTGTGTTCCTGGTGGAAGTGTAGCGATGAGCAGAACGCGAGTACGGCGGTTCTCATGCGGACGCCGATTTTGATGATTCCATCCGGGGAAGCTGGTGAATGCTGGCCTGTTGCAAGCTCTTTCATGTCCTTCTGGACCGTCCGTACGAGATCGCCGACCGTCGCCTTGACGTACGTAAAGACGTTTACGTTTACGATATGGTCCAGTGTTTTGTAAGCCGAGCCGTACCTTTCGGCCTCTTCCTTGGAGAATTCATGTAGAGGCTCGAAAAACGCTTTTGTGTGCCCGGTTGGGTCTTCTCGGATTAGAAGGGCCGAATAGAACGGTTCCATTTCGTCGTCGGGCAAAACCGGGATCCTTCCAAGCGTGCGCGTCGGAGTGGTTCGTCAGAGCGTAGCCCAGGCCACTGACATCCATCGCGGCCCATCCATCCCACCCCCGTGCCATCCACGCGCGGGCAATCAAAGGTGCTCAGTAGGTGACCGGCGGTGCGCAAGAGGTGGCGAATTAGTGCTATCTACCTGTGGGGATGCGACAGGGCGTGTGCTGAACACGCAGGTAGGCGCGGGGCCAGTTCAGCGGGCCGGGCGTACTTAAAATCTGCAAAGTGTCGGTTCGAGTCCGACTGGGGGCACAGCAAAAGTACTGGTAGGTAGCTTGCGGTTCGGAGGCAGGTTGTGAAAGGGGATCGCGGCAGGCGGAATCAGTCGCTGACCCGCAGCATTTCGATGGTGGCGCGGTTGGTGGCGTGACATGGGTCGGATGTGTCGAGCAGCCAGGTGCCGGTCAAGGATTTGATCGGGTCGGGGCCCGCATCGGACCGGAACAGATCCCAATGAACTGTCGCATTGGTGACCGGCTCGTTCGATCCCGGGTAGCACGCGTACGGAAGTGTGTAGACGCTGCGCCATGCCCCGCCTTCGAGTACGAACAGCGGAACAACAGTGGCATCAGGTGCCGGGGATGTTGTTGCGGCGCAACGATCTCCGCTGCGCATGCAGATGGTGTCGTATCGTTGCCGGACGATATCCGGTGGTGGGGGATTGGGAAAGTCCGGTGTCGGGAGGTAGGTGCGGGTCATGTCGTAGGTTCCGCTGATCCGCGCAATGGGCATATCGACGCGGGCGGGGATGGTTTCCGGTGCGACGACGGCGACGTTCGGGTCGATCGCGCCGACGCGGCGCAGCGTCATTGCATCCTCTTGGACATTCGTGCATGGTCCGGTGCCGTAAGTGGAGGCCGTGCCGGTCCACGCCTGGGCGGCGAATCGGACAACGATCCGCTCCCACACCGGGGCCTCGATGGATGCCTCGTTGACCGAACCCGTGCAGTCCGGCCTGGGCGGTAGCTCTCTTGTGATGATCCATGCGCCGTCGCGATAGTCCGCGACGACTTGGGCCGCGGCTTGCTCCGGCGCGGACGGGTCCTGGGTGGTTACCGAGGCTACGCAGCGTTCGCTGTGTGGTGGGCAGTACGACCGGACCGACCACACCTGGGTGTACCGGTTCGGCGAGTTGACCGGCTTCCCGTTGATCGTTCGGGCTGTGCGGGTGACCTCGTATTTGCCGTTGAAGGCGAGCACGGGTTGCGGAGGCTGGCTGGTTAGGGCCCGTTCGGTGATCCGATGGTCGTTCAGCCACAGTCCCGCTACGACCACAGCGGCGGTCAGCACGGCAATCAGGGTCACTGTGGCATAGATGCCGGGTCGTTTACGCCGCGGCGGTGCGGGAATCTCCCGACGTATCGTCTCCGCGTCGGATTGGGCGAGCGGCAGGCTATCGAATTGGCGGTCGCGAATCGTCGGTGCTTGCTCCGGGTGCGGTGCGGCGGCGCCGGGGAGGGCGGCGCGGGCGGCGGCGGCCAGTTCTTCGGCGGTCCGATAGCGGTGGTTCGGGTCCTTCGCCATGCCCCGAGCGATGACGTCATCGAATCCGACCGGCAAATGCGCTGCGATCTGCTGTTCGAAGCCCTCGCCCGGGTAGGGCCGAATTCCGGTAAGGCATTCGCACAACACACCGGTCAGGGAGTACACGTCCGATCTGGCGTCGGCGACGCCGCACGTGAATCGCTCCGGAGCCATATAGGCCAAGGCGCCGACCGCCGCGCCGGTGCTGGTCAGGCCGAGATCGGTGGCCGCTTGGGCGATACCGAAGTCGATCAGATAGACGAAACCGGTGTCGGTGATCAGCAGGTTCGATGGTTTCACGTTGCGGTGCAGCAAACCTTGGGCATGTGCAGCATCCAGCGCCGCCGCGGCCTGGCCGAGCACCGACACCGCCAGCTGCGGCGACATCGCACCTTCGCGGGCGAGCCGGGTTTTCGCGTCGGTCCCGTCGATCAGCCGCATATCCAGGTAGAGGCGGCCGCCGATTTCGCCGTAGTTGTGGATCGGGATCACATGGGGTTCACGCAGCCGGGCCGTGGCGTTGGCCTCGCGCCGGAATCGTTCCCGGAAGCTCGGATCAGCGGCGCAGCATTCGGGCAGTAGTCTGACCGCCACGATGCGGTCGGTGTCGGTGTCATAGGCCCGCCACACCTGGCCCATGCCACCCGCACCGATCAGCTCTCGCAACTGATAGCGACCGAATGAAATACCGTCCACCAACCACCTCCCGCACCGATCGATCGCATGTGCCGCGAGGGATCTGCCTTGTGAAACGGTTGTGTATCGATCGTATCGGCCCGGACGGTCCCGCTGCATCACCGTTCGGCCGCATAATCCTGGCGAATGCGCCGGCGCGGCGCACAATGGCACGGTTCCGAATGCTGTTGTAGCGCTGACATTTACGGATTCGCGTCGCCGCCGCAAGAGCAACGTGCTGCTGTCGGCGTCTGCCGATGCGAGCAGCGCGAGGGAGCCCGGCTGCCACGAGCCGGGAAGTATCGAGTAGTGCGGTAACTGAATTTCGCGCCGATCGGCGACCGATTTTCCGGCGTTCAGTGACGCTGTGCGTAGTTCGACTACACGCTCGGCGGAGTAATGAAATCGACCACGCGCTGCTATTCGATCACATCAATCAATTGTGCGGCGCATTATTTGTCGGGGAACGTCGATGGAAATCGGAAATGACGTGTCGGTGCGCGATGGGCTTCTACTCGCCGTTCTCGTGATAGGTCGCGCATCGGAGGTAGTCGAACACACTGCAAGAGGGCCGGGCGCCTGTCGGCTGCCCGGCCCTCTTCTTGCGTGCGTAGACGTTTACCTGGTGAGTGCCGTCTCGCGCGCCGGTGGACGACGGTCGGCCGTCCTGGTTCGGCGGACCATCCGGCGACGGACCTGGGGGTCGTATACGGCCAGGTCATCGTCGAAAGCCAGTTGCTCCCAGAGGAATATGTTGGTGTCCGATTCCTTCTCCGCGGACGGTTGCGGCGGGTTCTGCACCGTGGTGCTATTCGGCAGGGGAGTCGAGATCTGACCCACCGCGAAGCGTTGTTTGCGCAGGCTCATGACACCGGCGGCGAGTGCGGCACAGCATGCGGCGATCGCGCCGAGCGTCGCGGCGGAATCGAGACCGGCGTCGGCGATTCGCTGCTCACCACCCACGAGGTCGGTTGCCGAATTATCGCCGAAGAGCCAGCTGAAGAGTCCGGCACGGTTTGCGGGTTCGGTGATTGCGCGCAGCTCCGGCACCTTGCCGTTGAGGTAGTTCATGGCGGCGAGTACGAACAGGGCGGACGCAGCGCTGCAGCCCAGTGTCAGGAACGAAAGTACCCGGCTGCGGACCCGGAAAAACAGGACGGTCGTGACGACCGTGCCGGCGACCGCGAGGGTGGTCAGGACGGCCCAGGTGCTGCTGATGCTGACCACGGATTGGAATGAGCCGGTGGTGAATCCGTCGATTCGGCCGAAGGCATTGGAGCTGATTGTGCCGTTGGGTCCGGTTGCCGAAATCCAGGGTTGCAACAGCAGTAGGAAGGTGAGCAGACTCAGAGCCGGGGCACATAGATAGCCCCAGTCGGATCGTAGGTCGAAACGTTGGGTGGTCACCTCGCCGATGAGATCGTCATCGTTATCGGAGCGACCGAGCTGAACATCATTCTCTTGCCAAGGCGTTGTGTGTGCCATTTCTAACCACACCTGCTGTGCCGCTTCCGGATTCGAGGAAACGGACGCTGCGGGGCATGTCCTCCTGGGACGAATAAAAGGAATTGGTACAGACGACATCGTCTGTTAACAGAAATTTACGTTAGGACTCCGCGCTCTTCGGGGCAACGTGACCCCATGCACACAATACTTGTGAAACGGTCGTGATCGGAGCCTTGCCGAGTCGGACGTTTTCGCTGAAACTCGCTCTGTCGTAGGCGTTTTCGTGGTCCGCACGTTGCCCGGGCAGGCGCGCCGGTGCGGCCCCGGCCACCGCGCCGGTTGTGACCCGATAGACAGCCGACTCCGGATGCCTACCAGCGCACCGGAATTGAGCTACCCGCCACGCGGCAGCGACCGGTACCGACCCGCCAGCCCATCCACTATCGGTTCGAGGCCGACCTCGAACGTGTACCGATCGATGCGCTGCTGCCGCTCGGCGAGCAGATGCGCCTCGTTCAGGTGCGGATGCTCCTCGCCAGAGATCTCGGCGTCGGCGGGAAAGCCCGCGGCGAAGGAACCGAGCAACGAGCCGGTGCAGAAATAGCACATGAGCGGGCCGACGGTCGTGGCCTCCCGGCGCGGCCGATTCGCCGCGACCGAACCAGCCCGCCGCGCCTACCGAAATGGCGGGCACTTAGAGCTGCGCCACTGCCAAGCCTCGTGTGTGCTGCCCTTTCTGCTGATTGCGTCGAAGTTGCTGCGGCAGCGCACAGCTTCGGTAATGATGAGACCCGTTGATATGCGAGTTCTTCCCCAGTACCACCCACACTTTCTGGAAGGGAGCTCGAATATGGCAGCACAGGATGTAGCTACTGAGAAAGCCGCTGAGCGGCGGTCGACGGCCGGCACCCGCTCGGGCGACGAGCTTGATATGGCCAGGCGGGACGCGGAAATGGCAGAGGTTCAGTGCCAGGCCTACTGCAACGAAGCGCGCCTCGACGCACAGAATGCCCGCCAAGCCGCGAACCAGGCCGCGGCTCTGGCACGCCAGACGCAGACGCAGGCACGGCAGGTGCATCATCAGGCGCAGATGGCGCACCAGAGCGCAATCCATGCGGTTCAGCAGGCGCAGCAGGTTCGTCAGCAGGCGCAGCAGGCCGCCAATCAGGCGCAGCAGTCAGCAAATCAGGCGCAGCAGGCCCAGAGTGATGCGGATCAGGCGCAGGGCCAGGCGCAGCAGGCTCAGAGCGAGGCCAATCAGTGTCAGCAGCGGGCTTCCAGTGCGCAGGACCAGGCCGACCAGGCCGTCCAGTTGGCGCAGCAGGCCGAAGATCAGGCGGTACGGGCGAACGACCGGGCCAATCAGGCGGAAATGCAGCTGAATCACCTTCGGCAGCAGGCCAGGCGCATGCAGTTGGCCAGTTACTGACCAGGGCGTACCCGACCCGGGTTGACCGCGATGCCCGGGGACCGGCCACATCGGGTAACCGGTGGGCCGGTCGTCCGGCTCGGCACGGCTGGCGGCCGCGGCGTGCGACCCTGACGGCAGCGGCAACGACTCCGATCGCACCGTGGGCGGGCCACAACGACTACACCTACACTGGCCCGCATGTCTGTGCCACGGATGCTCGCATTGACCACGTTCGCCCTGCTCACGCCGCTCGCGGGGGCGGCGTGCTCATCCGAAGGGGCCGGGTATAAATCCGAATGCCAGGTCAACGGTTGTACGGTGACCTTCACACGCGGAGTCGATGCCAAGGCCAGTGTGCTCGGTATCGATGCGGAACTCGTTGCGGTGAACGGCAATACGGTCACCTTGAAGATAGGCGGTCAGCAGGTCGACATTCCGGTAGGGCAAACCCAACCCGCCAACGGGCTCAGCGGGACGGTGCAGGAAATCACCGATGACAAGGTCGTGGTCCGGCTCAACACCGGCGTCAACGGCAACTGACCTCAGCCGCCCTAGCTGCCGGTGACGGCATCGCCGATGGCTTGATCGAGGATCGAAAGGCCAAGGGCCAGTTCGTCTTCGTTGGCGGTCAGCGGTGGGGCGATGCGGAAGACGCTACCCATGCCGGGGAGTTGCACGATATTCATATGCAGGCCCAGTTCCAGACAACGGCGCGTGACGGCTGCGCCGAGTTCGTCGGAGCCCTGCTTGGTTTCCCGATCGAGCACGAGTTCCAGTCCGACGAGTAGGCCGCGCCCCCTGATATCGCCGACTACGCTGTGCCGCTCCCCGATTCGCTCCAGGCCGCGACGGAGGAACGTGCCGAGTTCCGCGGCACGTTCGTCGAGACGGTCGCGAACCAGGACATCCAGCACGGTATTGCCGACGGCCGCGACCAGCGGATCCGAGACATGGGTGGTGAAGAACAGGAACCCACGATCGTGTGCCCGCTGCTCGATTTCGGCGCTGGTGATCACGGCCGCGAGCGGCAATCCCGCGCCCAGTGTCTTGGATAGCGTCAGAATATCCGGCACCACGCCGTCGCGCTCGAACGCGTACCAGGATCCGGTGCGGCACAGACCGGTTTGGGCCTCGTCCAGGATCAGCAGCATGCCGCGCTCGCGGCATTTGTCCCGCAGCGCGGCGAAGTAGCCGGGCGGCGGTTCGACGACGCCGCCGGAACTGAGTATCGGCTCGACCAGGCAGGCCGCGAGGCTGCCGACCGACTGGGCATCGATCAGATCGAAGGCGAAGTCGAGTTGCCGACGCCAGTCGAGTTCGCCGGCGGCCGTGGTGAAATCGGGGCGATACGAATTCGGCACGGGGATGGCGAAATTCCCCGGTGCGGCGGGGCCGTAGCCGTTCCGCCCCGCGCTGTAGGTGGCACTCGCCGCCGCCTGTGTCATACCGTGCCAGGACCGCGCGAACGATACGATCTCGTGTTTTCCGGTGACCAGCTTGGCCATTCGGATCGCGGCCTCATTCGATTCCGCACCCGTGGTCAGCAGCAGCACCTTCACCAGCGGTTCGGGCAGGGTCTCGGCCAGCCGGCGGGCGAGGTCGACGACCGGGCGACTCAGCATGCCGCTGAACAGATGGTCGAGTTCACCGACCTGACGTCGCACCGTCGCGACGATATCCGGATGTGCGTGTCCGAGAATGGCACTCATCTGACCTGAAGTGAAATCCAGTATCTCCCTGCCGCTTTCGGTGTACAGAAAGCTGCCCGCAGCCCGGGTGATGATTTCACGGGTGAATTCACCCGCGCCCGCATAGCGGACGAGGTGCCGATCGGCGTCGGCCCAGAAGTCGTCGGTGGACAGTGCAGCGGAGGTTGGAGCGGCCATATTCCGACGGTAAGGGCGCCCCGAGCGTCGGGTCCATCTCACATTTCCGGCTGTGCTGTTCGGCGGAGCCGCACAATAATGGGTCCATGCTGAACCCGTGGCGACTGCGCCTGCTCAGCCAGCTCGACTCGCTCGGCACCGTCCGCGCGGTCGCGCAGGCGGCCCACCTCAGCGCATCGAGTGTGTCGCAGCAGCTCGCGGTGTTGGAGGCCGAAACTCGCACTCAGCTGCTGGAACGAACCGGTCGCCGGGTTCGGCTCACGCCCGCCGGGTTGATGTTGGCCCGCCGCGCCAGGGCAATCCTGGATCAGATGGACAGTGTCGAGGCGGAGCTGCGCGGCCTCGGCGAGGAACCGGTGGGGTTGGTCCGGCTCGGCGCATTCCAGAGCGCCATCCACTCGCTGTGTGTGCCCGCGGTGACGCGCCTCGCGCAGACGCATCCGCATCTCGATGTCGAACTGGTCGAGTTGGAACCGCATGAGAGCATGCCCGCGCTGCGGGTCGGCGACGCCGACATCATTATCACCACAACGGATTTCGTCGAACATCCGCTCGGCTCGGATGTGGATATCGTGCCGCTGGCCACCGATCCGATCGTGCTTGTGCTGCCACCGGATCGTGCCGTCCGTGGGCCCGCCGAGCTCGCCGCCTATGCCGATGAACCGTGGGCCTTCGATATGCCGAAGTCGTATATGGCGAATCTGGCCACTCGGCTGTGCCGCGAATCCGGATTCGAGCCACGGGTGGTCTGCCGGTTCAGCAATTACCTGATGACGTTGCAGCACGTCGAAGCCGGACTCTCGATCACCCTGCTCCCCGGCTTGGCGGTCGATCCGCGCTATCGCGTCGTGACCTGGGAACTCGCCAACCCGGTCACCCGGGCGATCACCGCTGTCATTCGCCGCGGCGCACCGCCACGGGCCGCTGTCAATCTGGTTCTCGAAGAGCTGCGTAGGATTCGCGAACTGCCGGTCGACCCGCGTCTATCGACGACTTTTGAAGCGTGACAGCTACTTTCGGCCTTCAGGGTAATCTCCGAGTCCCTGCTCCAACACCGCACTGGCACATCGAGCCCGCGCGAGCACATCGTCATCTCGCCGACCTGCACGTTGCTTCGCTCGTCCGCCGGCTCCGCGAGTATCCACTGTGATCATTTGCCAGAGGTTCTACAGTGGCCTGATGCCGCTTGTGGAAGTGACCTACGCTCCGGATGTCGCCGAATCGGAGCTCCGCGAACTGGGTTCGGTGCTGCCGCACTTGGTGTCCAAGGCCGTGGAGTGTCCCGAAGAACCGTACGACGGGGCCCTGCAGCCGGGGGATGTCGAGATTCGCTTCCGAAGCCTGAGTCCCTTGGACCACAGCGGCTTGGACGTGGTGATCGAGGTAAAGTCCAAGTGGTTCGAGAGCAGGGCTTCCAACCGCCAGGAACGCGTGGATAAGCTGCACGAGGACATCAGGACCGCGACTGGACTCCGCGACTTCGGCATTTACTTGTCACTCCCGTCAGCCGCGTGGTCGCAGGGAGACTGAAACGCTCATCCCGGCTCACCACGAGATCAATGGTGAGACACGGGCTCTAACTTGACCTTCAACGTCTGAGGTTGTGTTCGGGGATCCCCAGTTGATCCCGCTGGCCAGAGCGGCGGACGGCCGGCTCGATCTGGCGGTGGATATCACGTGCTGCATCTGGATCTTGTACGGGCAGATTATCTGGATCCGTTCGACCAACTCGGGGCGGCGTTCGTCAAGCCGACCAAGGCCGTTCCACTCGGTCCCGAGGGGGAATGGGCTCGGGTGCACGGCAATTTCACCGAAACCCATAACGACTGGGTCGCCGCAGGCCGCCCCCATCAATGTCCGCGCCGGACCCGCACTTAGCGGGCTATCGTCGAGGTATGGGCGTTATCGGTGAACTGTTTCCGGGGCAGAAGCTGGCCGATGAGGGCAGTGAGGATAGTGATGGGCAGGTGCATCGGCCGCGCGTCGAGATCGATCTCGACGCGGGTGTGGTCCGCCTCGGTCCTGCCGCCGAGTCGACCGCGGAAGAATCCGAATAGGTCTGTGCCGATTTGCGGTCGAAAAACACCTCGGTTACCGGATGTGTTGTGCGGTTACCGGCGCCTGCCAGATGCCCACGATCGCGTCGATGAGTCCGGTGCCGTAGTCGTACCAGTTCGCGCGCGGTCCGGTCCGGCCGTCGGCGAGGGTGCGTTCGAATTCGGCGCAGCCGTGCACCATCAGGTGCCGCGCCATCTCGCCGCGTTGCTCGCGGACCTCCGGCGGCAGGTCGGACAGGCATCGGTCGAAGCCCTCGATGATCGTCTGCAGTGACGGTGAGCTCAGCGATTCCTCGCGCATGATGATGCGCAGTGTCGGATCGGTCATCACCTGCGCGCCGAAACGCGCGTACCAACTGGCGGAGCCGAGGTCGGCGTAGTGCTCGGTGACCGGCCGGACCAGGCACGACACCCAGTCGCGAAGCTCGGTCGAACCGGAATGGTCGGCCAGTAGACGCATGCGGTGTTCCTCGATCGGCTCGGTGTGCTTGCGCACGATCGCCCGCACCAGATCGGTCTTGGTGCCGAAGTGATAGCCGACGGCGGCATTGTTTCCCTGGCCCGCCGCCTCGCTGACCTGCCGATTCGAAATCGCGAAGACGCCGTGCTCAGCGAAGAGCTGTTCGGCCGCCGACAGGATGGCTTCCTTGGTGGTCACGGTCCGGTCCGGACGTGTGATGTTGCCGCTCATATCGTCGACCATGGTAACCGGCCTGTTAAGTCAGTTGCAGTAAGTCAGTCAGTTGATTTAATGTCCTTGAAATGGCTAATGTCCTCGTCTCGCCGGAAGTCGGCGCTCCGCCACGCACCAATGTCGTCGTCGCCGTGCTCGCCGCGGGCGGCATCGTGGTGTCGCTCATGCAGACCCTGGTGATTCCGCTGTTGCCGCATTTGCCGAAACTGTTGGGGGCCAGCGCATCCGATACCGCGTGGGCGATTACCGCGACCCTGCTCGCGGCGGCCGTGGCCACACCGGTCATGGGGCGGCTCGGCGATATGTACGGCAAGCGGCGGATGCTGCTGGTCAGCCTGGCCCTGCTGGTGGCGGGGTCGGCGCTGGGCGGGCTCAGCAATAGCCTCGCGCCGATGGTGTGCGCTCGCGCCCTGCAGGGGCTGGCCGCCGGTGTCATCCCGTTGGGCATCAGCATCATGCGTGACGAGCTGCCCGCCGAAAAGCTCGGTGCGGCAACGGCTTTGATGAGTGCATCACTCGGCGTCGGCGGTGCGCTCGGTCTGCCCGCGGCCGCCTTCCTCGCCGAACATGCCGACTGGCATGTGCTGTTCTGGACCGCCGCGGGTGCGGGCGTGATCGTCACCGCGCTGGTCTTTCTGCTGGTACCGGAGTCCGCGCAGCGCTCCGGCGGCAGCTTCGACCTGCCGGGTGCGGTGGGCTTGTCGGTGGCGCTGATCTCCCTGCTGTTGGCGGCGTCGAAAGGCGCGGGTTGGGGTTGGACCAGCGGCCTGACGCTCGGGCTGTTCGCGATAGGTGCTGTGGCACTGCTGATCTGGGGCTGGTGGGAGCTGCGCGTCGGGCAGCCGCTGGTGGATCTGCGCACCACCGCGCGGCCACAGGTGCTGATCACGAATATGGCGTCGGCGGCCTTCGGATTCGCCATGCTCGCCCAGTCGCTGGTGATTCCGCAGGTATTGCAATTGCCCGAGGCCACCGGATACGGACTCGGTCGGTCGATGATGGCCGTCGGTCTGGTGATGGCGCCGTCGGGTCTGGTGATGATGCTGATCGCTCCGGTCTCCGCGCGCATCAGCGCAGTCAGCGGACCGCGCACCACGCTCATCGTTGGTGCGATCGTGGTGGCCGCCGGATACGGTCTCGGCGTCGAATTCATGTCCGCCATCTGGGGATTGGTATTCGTTTCCTGCGTCATCGGCGCGGGTATCGGCTTGGCCTACGGCGCGATGCCCGCGCTGATCATGTCGGCGGTACCCGTCACCGAAACCGCCGCGGCCAATGCGCTCAATACCCTCATGCGTTCCATCGGAACCTCGATTGCCAGTGCGGTGACCGGCGTGGTGGTCGCGCAGCTGACCATCTCGCTCGGCGGGACCGAACTGCCGTCGGAAAACGCGTTCCGAGTGGTGCTGGCAATCGCGGCGGTCGCGGCCCTAGCCGCCGGTGCGCTCGCCGCATTCCTGCCGCGGCGGGCGGCAGTCGCCACCGACTGAGGTTCCCACTGAAGGTGAATATGCGTGGTTTTCGACACTTAAGCTGAGTTCATGGAGCAGCCGAACTCCTCCCGAGCCAGCACATCCCCCGGGACCGCGCCCGAGAGACCGATACCAGGCCGCGCCGCGGAACTGGCTGATCTCCGGGCGCGGCTGGGACCGCTCCGGTCTTATTGGGGCTACATATTGGCCGCGGTCGGCAGTACAGCCACCCTCATCCTGCTGTTCCAGTCGTGGATCACCGCACAGGGGCCCGACGGCAAGGTCGCCGCCAATGCCTTCGGTCGGCTCGACGCAACTACGAACTACCTCAACGTCTGGTCGCAAGCGAAGCCCAAAACGCCGACGGTCACCGGCACCTGGGCCATCCTCGCCAGCGCCGCCATCATCATCGCGCTCTGTGCCATCGTGCTGAACATCCGCCTTCGCAGCGAGTTTCTCGCCCGCCTCACGACGATTTCGCTGGCGTGTTCCGCGCTTTTCGTGATCCTCTGCTTGATCTACCTCAATAGCAAAGGCACCGAACTCAAGGCCATGACCGGTCGCTCCAGTGATCTGGGCGGCTACGTCGGACAGGTACTGAACTGGGCTACCGGTAGAGGTAAATTCGTCCTCCCGGGCACCGCTACCTCCAGCTACTCATCCGCCGCTCTCACCCACTCGGGATTTCTCGCCGTGGTGACCTCGCTCGGTTCGACCATGGCGGCCATCGCCCAATGGCTGTTCATGCGTCGCGCGACCGACAATCCGGTCCGCCTGTCGTTGCGGATGCCCATTACCTTCTCGCGCGCATCCTCGAACCCCGACACCACCACCTGACACAATTCGCTGCCGGCTTCGGGTCCGGCGGCCATTGCATTGCCACCGCCGCCCTACTGAAGAGTCGTTTACGACAGCTTCAGCGCGGAACCGTGACCGGGTCGGTGCAACTGGCTGCCGCGTCGACCAGGGAACAGAGCTGGGGTGCCCGGGTCGGGCGGTAGTCGCCGGCGACGCCGTTGTCGCGGGTGATCGCGGTGTAGGCGGGCACTGCGTCGGTCGGCTTGCGGGTGAGTGCCGGATCGGTCAGCACATCGACGGTGTAGAGGCCGAAACGCGGTGTGTAGCTGCCCCATTCGTAGTTATCGGTGAGGCTCCAGTAGTTGTAGCCGATGACGTTGATGCCGTCGGCCTTGGCGCGCTGGATCCAGTAGACGGTGTCGCGCAGATCGTCGCCGCGGGTGTAGCCGTCGGCGCGGGGATTGCCGTTCTCGGTGGGCATGCCGTTCTCGACGATGTAGAGCGGCTTACCGGGGAACTGGCGTGAATAGTGTTGCAGCGCATAGTAGATGCCCTCGGGCTGCAGCGGGTTGTTCCAGAGCTTCGTCAGGTTCTCCACCTGCGCGGTCGCAGTATCCGGGGACAAACCGTAGTAGTAATCGATGCCGACATAGTCGAGCTTGGCGGCGATCCTATCGATGAACGGCTTGTTGACCACATCCTCGCCCGCTGGGATGTAGGCCACATTGCTGGTGACCATGGCGCCGGGCTGCACCTGGTGGATGTGGTCGTAGATGGCGTTATGCGCTTGGGCGAGCCGGTCCTGCATGGCGGGCACATCGGTGATCTGGAGTCCGCCGTGGCGCAGTTCGTTCAGTCCATAGAAGGTGGGTTCATTGAAGGTGACCCAGAGCGGGTTGTGTGTGGCATAACGGTCCACCACCGTACGGGCATTGGCGAGCCAGTCGGCCACCATATCCGGGTTGTGCCAGCCGCCACGGTCGACCTCCCACCCGGGGAACACCCAGTGATCCAAGGTGATCATCGGCCGCATACCGGCCGCCTCGATCTTTCTGATCACGTTGTCGTAGAAGCGAAATCCCTCTTCCGACCACACCCCCGGCTGCGGTTGCACGCGCGCCCATTCGACACTGATCCGATACACCCGCACACCGAGGCCTGCGGCCAAGTCGATATCGGAGCTGTAGCGGCTGTAGAAGTCGACCGAATCCCGGTACGGGTCATCGGTTTTGCCTGTCGCGACATAGCGGCTCCAATTGCTGTCCGGCGCATGCCCTTCGGACTGATACCCCGAGGCCGCGACACCCCAGAGAAAGTCCGGGCCGAACGGCGCGACCTGTGCCGGCGGCTCCGGCCGCGCGAAGGCGGGCGAACTGGGCAGGAGTGCGGCGGCCAAGGCGGCTACCCAGATGGCGCGCAGTCGCATCGGATGGGCTCCTGTTCGTCGAGGGCACTTCCGGTGAAAACCGTACAGCGCTCGGTAGTGGACAGTGAACGGATTACCTGTCCGCGTGCGGTGGGCCATGATCGTGTTGGGGGTCGGGTGAGCCGCCCATCATGCGCAGCATCGGGATTCCGCCGGTACGTATGAAGATCGTGACCACCACGGCGGCGAGGATCAGGAAGGCGATATTGAGCCAAGTGGTGTAATTCCACCGGATTCCCTCCGCCATCACCTTGGCGTTGCGCTCGGTGGGGATGAGATGTGTGGTGCCGAAAAGGATTTCGACGACATACCCGGCGCCGACCATGGCGGCGTAACAGGTGCCGAGGAGGGTGAGCGTCATGCGGGTGCCGTAGTACTTGCGGTAGATATTGAGGATCGGCAGGATCAACAGGTCGGCGTAGATGAAGGCGATCACGCCGCCGAAGCTGATGCCGCCGTTCCACAGCACCGCGGCCAGCGGCACATTGCCGATCGAGCAGACGAAGGACAGGATCGCCACCAGCGGCCCGATAATCGGTCCCCAGACGGCCGACAGCAGCGGATGACCGGTGAGGAAGAAGTTCTGCCAGAACGTCTCCGGCACCCAGGCGCCGATCGCGCCCGCGATGAGCAGACCGAGGACGAGATCGCGCAGAATCGCGGCCCATTCCATGACGAATACATGGGAAACCGCGGTCAGCCCCGACCGTGACAGCAGCCTTCGCAGGAAAGAGCCTTGGGCGGCGACCGCCATATCCATGGCCGCATGGCCCTCCATCGATCCAGCCAGTCCACGATCGGCTTGGCGGCGGGCCTCGGCGACGAGCTCGGCCCGCACAAACAACCGGAAAAGTGCCGCGAGCAGCACGATCATGACGGGCCCACCGACGAATTCGGCTGCGGTGAACTGCCAGCCCATGAGCAGCGCCAGTATGATGCCGAGTTCGATGACGAGATTGGTCGAGCCGATTTCGAACGCCATCGCCGCGGTGAAGTTCGCCCCCTTGCGGAACAGCGAACGGGCCAGCGCCACAGCCGCATACGAGCACGACGAGGAGGCCGCGCCGAGCCCGGCGGCAATGGCGAGGGTGCGCGGTCGATCGTCGCCCATCAGCCGCAGAATGGTCGACTTACGCACCACCGCCTGTACGACGGCCGACAGCGCGAAACCGAGAATGAGAGCCCAGAGGATCTCCCAGGTCATCGACCCGGCCAGGGATAGCGCGTGCCAGATAGCGTTCACCACAACCTCGTCTCAGCGGGATGTGTCTGCACACGAAGCTATACCCGTACCGCGCAACTCTCGTTCAGGCGCTGCGCAGGACGAGGACGGTGATTTCGCTGGGCGCGAAGACGCGGAATTGCGGACCCCAGAAGCCGGTGCCACGGCTGGTATAGAGCTGGGTGTCGCCGTGGCGGCTCAGGCCCGCGACGACGGGTTGTTCGAGGCGGACCAGATAGTGGAAGGGCCAGATCTGGCCGCCGTGGGTGTGGCCGGAAATCTGCAGGGCCACCCCGGCCGCGGCGGCCGCGGTGACCTGCCGGGGTTGGTGGGCCAACAGGACGACCGGTGCGTCCGGATCCGCGCCCGCGAGGGCGGCGGGGAGATCGGGTCCGTGACCGGGCAGGCCGACGCCGGTGGGGTCGTCGATGCCCGCGAGCACCAGCCGATCATCGCCGCGGGTGATCGTTTCGTGCTGGTTGTGCAGCGGCTGCCAGCCGATCGAACTCATATGCTCGATCCAGCCCGGTGCGTCGCCGAAGTATTCGTGATTGCCGGTGATGTAGAACCGCCCGAGCGGCGCCTCGATCTTGCCGAGCGGATCGACCTGCCGATGCCGCTTCGCGACCGAGCCGTCGGCGAGATCGCCTGCGTGGCAAGCGATATCGGGCTGTTGGGCGTTCACGACATCGACGACCTGCTCTGACCAGCGCAACCGGTCCAACGCGGCGTAGTGGGTATCGGTGATGACCACCATGCGCAGTCCGTCGAGCGCAGGTCCGAGCCCGCGGATCGCGACATCGACGGTGCGGACCCGCGGCACCCGGCGGGCTTCGAACACACCCCAGCCCGACAGCGCGGCGGCGATCATGAATACCCCGGCCGCGACGACCCTCGAGCGCGCCGGATCGCCCATCCCACACACTGCCAATCCGAGCCCGACCACATTGCCGAGTACCGACCAGCTGAAAACCACCCACATCAGGCCCAGCAACGTGTCGCCGACAATGGACGCCGCATCGTGCTGCCTCGGCCCATGGCCGAGGAACATCGCCGCGGGCAGACAAAGGAAACCGGCCAGGAAAACCGCGGAGCCGAGCCAGAACAGCGGCCCGTCGATCGTGGCACCGATCAAGGTCCACCACGGCACCACGAACAGCAGGGCGGGAATCGCCAGAAACAGGGCGATACGCGGAACGTATTTCACGAAAGTTCAATCCTCGCAGGGCACGGCGCGGCGCACGGTCCCACCACCGGAGCACCATGGGCGCTATCGACGATAACAGCGTCAACCCAACCACGTAGGCGTCCAGGATCCGGGTAGGTCAGCTCTGGCAGGGGATACCGAGATACAACGGATCGAGGGCTTTCTGCACGACGTAGCCGACGG
The DNA here is from genome assembly GCF_040674855.1 of Nocardia sp. NPDC049707. Classification (NCBI taxonomy): domain Bacteria; kingdom Bacillati; phylum Actinomycetota; class Actinomycetes; order Mycobacteriales; family Nocardiaceae; genus Nocardia; species Nocardia sp. NPDC049707. The sequence goes on from NZ_JBFANN010000012.1 coordinate 107,458, forward strand.
TGGGGGATGTCGGTAGCGCGCCATGGTCGAAGTCATCATCCGGGCATAGGTCCTGCACCCAGACATTGTCGACTGTTGCCCCGATCCCTGCGGTGAGAAAAGTGGTCTCGGGCGGGGTGACGACCCGATCGAGATGGCTGGCGATAACCGTGTACTTGACTCCGGGCTCGGTATCGCCCCCGGCATTGAGCCTGCGCAGAAATTCACTATCGATCAGTTGTTGCGATGCGGCCGCACCCAGATATCCCGCGATCAGGCCGAGGGTCGGCGCCTGCGCACTTCCGGTCGGCAGTAGAAAGCCGAGCCCTTCCGCGGTGGTGCCGTGATTGGTCGCCGCGATGGTGACCAGATGGTCAACCTTGTTATCCGCCGGATTCCACCGATTCGCGCCGCCCTCGAAGCGCATGAATTGCCGCACCAGTGGACCGCCCTGGGAATGCGCGACGATATCCACCTTCGGTGCTCCGGTGGCCGCGCGCACCGTATCGACGAATCCCGCGATTTCCCGGGCCGAACTGCGCATATCCGCGGTGCCGTAGACACCGGGCTGCGCACCTCGGATGCTGGAAACCGCGCGCCCGTAACTCAGCGAGAATACGCAGTAGCCCTGCGCTTTCAGCTGTGGTGCGAGCACATCCCAGGAGTTCTGATTCCCCCAGGTGCCGTGAATCAGGACGACGGGTTGTGGATGCGCCGCCGAAGGCCGGCAGGCCCAATCATTGGCACCGGCCGGTGGCACGGTCCCGTCCGGATGGTCATCGTCGGCGTGTGCCGGAACGTGCACGCCGAAGAGGGTGCCGATGAGTACCGTGGGCACGATCATCGATAAGAGAAGACGCGAACTTTTCGCAAACACCGCAACGCTCCTTCGCTCACAGATCGGGACATGCAAACGAAACACGCCATCGGCTCGGTGGTCTGGGCCGAAGCGGCTGTCAATCGCCTGGTTAATAACATGGCAGCGAATAATGAGCAAACATATCTGCTCGGCTGGCGAGTCGCGGAAACCACGAGCCGGTGGTGTCACGATGGTCGGTGTGGTCGTTCGAGAGGAACCGAATTCATGCGCAGCACGCCACGTTCGGTAATCGCGCTGCTCGCCGCGGCCCTGCTCGTCGCCCCGGCCTGCGCATCCGATAACGCACCAGCGGTCCCACGTGGCGGGATTGTCAGCACCACGCCGGTCGCGCACCTGTCGCCGGAACAGACCACGACCTATTTGGCCGATGCGAATATCGGCACTCCGGTGCGCAATGGCGTCGATGCCTACCGCGTCGTCTACCGAACCGTCACTGCGACGGGTGACCCGACTACGGCGAGCGGCCTTGTCGTCCTGCCGCGCACCGATTCTCGGCGGCTGCGCGTCGTCACCTATGAGCACGGCACGCTGGTGCTCAAGAGCGACGCGCCGTCGGTGAACGACACGCGCGCCGATCGGGCCCGCACCGTTATGTTCGCCGCCGCGGGGTACGCGGCTGTCGCACCGGACTACCTCGGCCTCGGCGAGGGCCCGGGCACACATCCATACAGCCACGCGCCCTCGGAGGTCAGCGCGTCGGTCGATCTGTTGCGCGCCGCCCGCACCATGGCCGTCGGACAGCAGCACGATGTGGACCCGGATATCCTCGTCACCGGGTTCTCCCAGGGCGGCCAGGCCGCAACGGCACTGGGCAAGGCGCTACAGGGCGGTGCCGCCCCCGGCTTCGGACTGGCCGCGCTGGCACCGATCAGTGGCCCCTACGACGTCCAGCACGTCGAGACGCCCGGCGCCATCGCGGGGCGGGTTCTCCCGGCGGTCGCGGTCTTCTATCTCGCCTACTGGATCACCGCGATGAACCGGATCTACCACCTCTACGACCGGCCCTCCGACGCCTTCCAGGAACCCATTGCCGACCGCATCGAACGACTCTTCGACGGACATCAGAACGAGATGACCATCGGCACCGCCCTACCCGTGCGCCCCGAACTCTTGCTGACGCCGAAGTTTCTCGCCCTGGCACAGGATCCGACCGGACCCGCGCGCGAAGCGGTCGCCGACAGCGACGGCACCTGCGATTGGACCCCACGCGTCCCGGTCCACCTCTACGCCGCCACCGGCGATCGAAATGTGCTCTACGCCAATGCCGAACACTGTCTGCAGGCCATGCACACCGACCGGGCCACTCTCACCGATCTCGGCGATATCGACCACTCCGCCACCGCCCCCATCGCGCTCCCGCAAATCCTCGACTGGTTCCAACGCGAACTTCCGGCCATCTGATCAGATCTGCGTGGATGCCCGGGTCCGCACCGCATCCAGCATCCCGAATCCATGGTCACAGGGTTCGGGGCATGGCTCACAGCGGACTGACAGGAAACGCAAAGGGGGTCCACCGGGACGGCTGTGATACTCCCCAGGTGACAGTGACCAGTGCCCCGGCGTCCCTGCCCGATACGACCCCACCGGATACCACCCCGCCCGCACCCGCGACCGCGTTGCCACCGATCCGACGGTGGGAGCGCATCGGGTTGGCGGTGCTGCTGATCGGGACGACGGTGGCCTACCTGTGGAATATCACCGTCAATGCCATGGGCAATGGCTTCTATGCCGCGGCGGCCTGGTCGGGTTCGCGGGACTGGAAGGCGCTGCTGTTCGGCTCGCTGGATCCCGAGAACTTCATTACGGTCGACAAGCCGCCGGTATCGCAGTGGGTGATGGGACTTTCGGGTCAGCTGTTCGGTTTCAGCAGTGCGAGCATGTTGATACCGCAGGCGCTCATGGCCGTCGCGACGGTCGCGCTGATCTATGGCGCGGTGACCAGGGCGGCGCTGAGCCGCGGTGCGGGACTGCTCGCCGGTGCCGTCTTCGCGGTGACGCCGGTGGTGGCGTTGATGTTCCGTTTCAACAATCCCGATGCGGTGATGGTCCTGCTGATGACGGCGGGCGCGTACTGCACGATCCGAGCACTGCGGCAGGCCAGTGTCCGCTGGCTGATGCTGGCCGGTGTCGCGCTCGGCTTCGCATTCCTGGCGAAGATGCTCGAGGGATTCATGGTGTTGCCCGCACTGGGCATCGCCTATCTGATCGTCGCGCCGGCCACACTGCGCGCACGGCTGTCGCATGTGCTGGCCGCGGCGGCCGCGCTGGTCGCCTCGTCCGGCTGGTATGTCGTGCTGACCATACTGTGGCCGGAATCCACGCGGCCGTATCTGGCCGGATCGACGAATAACACCTTCATGGATCTGGTGCTCGGCTACAACGGCTTCGCCCGCTTCCTCGGCCGCAACTACAAGGGCGGCAACCGCTTCGAGCTGCCACCCGGTTACGAAATGCCGCACAATGCCGGACCGGGACCCGGACTCGGACCGGGCTCCGGCGGTTTCGGTTCGGGACCGGACCGGCTGTTCACCGGCGAAATCGGCTATGAAATCTCCTGGTTGCTGCCGGCGGCGATCCTCGCCTTCGTTGTGGTGCTGGCATCCCGGTGGCGCGCACCACGCACCGATCTGGTCCGCGGCGCGGCATTGACCTTCGGTTTGTGGCTGATCATCGACGGCATCGCCTTCTCGACCATGAAGGGCGGCATGCACGCGTACTACACCTTGGCGATCGGGCCCGCCGTGGCCGGCATGTTCGCACTCGGTGTGCACGAAATGTGGCGCCACCGGGCCAGCGCATTCGGCCGAATCGGCTCGGCCGCACTCATTCTCACCGCCGGTGTGTGGTCATTCGTTGTCCTGCAACGGAATTCGGATTGGCAGCCGTGGCTGCGCTGGACGATTATCACGATTGCGGTGCTCGCGGCGGTCGGTCTGCTCATCGCATCGGTTCCGGCGGCCGGGCGGCGACGCCTGCGGGACCGGGTGACCTCGGTGCTGGTGATCGGGGGCGTCATCGCCGGTCTGGGCGGTTCGACGGCATACGCGGTGGCGACGCTGCCGCAGTCGCATACCGGCGGCAACCCAACGGTCGGGCCGGCCAAGGCGGGTAAGCCCGGTTCCGAACAGCAATCCGAGGTGGACCGGATCATGGGCGGCAACTTCGCGGAGCCACACGTGGTCGGCCTGCTGAGCGGCACCACGACCCGCTGGTCGGCGGCGGTGGACCGCTCCTCGACCGCCGCGACCCTCGAACTGGCCAGCCGCACCGCGGTTATCGCGATCGGCGGTTTCACCTCCAGGGATCCGGTGCCCACCCTCGACCAGTTCCAGGAATTGGTCCGTACCCACCAGGTTCGCTATTACCTGGCACAGGAAGTGCAGCTGCCGGATTCCTGGCGAGTGCCCAGCCAAGGCGATACCGCGACGTCGGCACCGGAAGACGAGCTGTGGCGACCCATCGGCCACCGGGACATCGGCGACTGGGTGGCCCAGCACTACCAGGCCACCCACATCGGCAATATCGCGGTCTACGACTTGGCCGCGACACCGAACTGAGCGGCCCGCGTCGGAAACGGGCTTCGAATTCGATTCGGGCACTGTTGATTACGGTCCTGAGCGAGCGATACCAACCCGCGACGATGATCAGCTCCAGGAGTTGATCATCGTCATCCTTTTCGGCCGGTCGTACCGACCTTGGAAGATGTTGCGGCCCAGGTTGGTGTGGGTTCGCGCACGCTCAACCGCCGCTCCCGCGAACAGACCGGCGCCACCCATTGCAGTCGCTGCACCGCGTCCGCGTCCGTCGGGCCCAGTACCTCCTCGAAGCCACCGACCATCCGGTCGACCGCACATTGGCACCGAGGTCGGCTTTGGTTCGCCGACCGTCTTCCGTGATGGGTTCAAACGGGAGGTCGGCGCCAGTCCGCTGACCTCGAATGGTCCACGCCGGGCTGAACCGCAACTTCTCGACGGCGGGTCGCCGCCGGCAGCTCGGCAGTTCAATCGCGGTCGCGTAGTCGGGCGGCAATCCCGTCGAGCACACATCCGAGCCCGAATTCGAAGCGCTCATCGGCGTCGGCGTCGGCAGCATCACGTACCCGGCGAGCGAAATGCGGGTACTCGTTGCTCTCGATTACTTCGCGTATATACGGCGCGACGGTTTCGCGCCACTGATCCTCGGTAAGTCCGGTGCGACGTTGCGCCTGTTCCTCGGCCAGTTGGGCCGCGGTGACGCCGAAGACATAGGCGTGCACGGTATCCACGATCGCGGCCGCCTCGGTGATGTCAGCAGTCAGCTCGGTGGCCGCGGCGAGTGAAGTGTCGTGCAGACGAAGGGAATTCGCGCCGAGAGTGGGGCGGCCGGTGAGTTCGGAGGCCAGCCACGGGTGGCGGATCATGGTGTCGCGCAGATGCTCGGCGACGGCGGTGAGGTCGGTGCGCCAGTCGCCGGCGAGTTCGGGCGGCGCGACCTCACCGCGGACCGCATCGATCATCAGATCCAGCAGATCGTCGCGACTCGCGACGTAGCGGTACAGCGATGCGGTGCCCGATTCGAGTTCGGTGGCGATGCGGCGCATGGAGACCGCATCGGGTCCCTCGCCATCGGCCAGTCCGATGGCGGTGCGGACGATCTGCTCCACACCGGGGGCTTGGCGGCGCGGGGTCCGCCGCTGCTTGCTCCAGACCAGCGCGGGGGGCTTCGCCGAATTCGTCACTGCTACTCCTTTGGGCGGTTGCGAACATCGTAGCAGTATGGCTACGGTGTATCCGTAATGAGCACACTGTAGCCATAGTGGAGTTTTCATGTTGCACACCAAGGTTCTGATTGTCGGCGGCGGCTCGGTCGGCCTGTTCACCTCGCTATTTCTGGTCCGGCACGGGGTCGAGGCGCTGGTGGTGGAGGCGCAGCGGGAGCCGTCGGTGCACCCACGGGCCACCGGTCTCGGCCCGCGCACGCTGGAATTCCTGCGCGCGGCCGGCGTCATCGACGCGGTCGATGCCGTGGCGGTCGATATGTCCGCGGGCAATCTCGGCAAGCTATCCGCGGCGACCCTCGCCTCGGCAGACCTCGCCGGGCTGCCCGCCGCCGCACCCATGCGCTCGGGCTGGCGTTCGGACCTGGTCACCCCGGCGACCATTCGCGGCACCTGCCCACAACATCGCCTCGATTCGGTACTGCTGCCCGCGGCCACGCAGGGCGGAGCCACCGTGCGATACGGCACGCGGCTGCTGTCCTTCGAGCAGGACGCCGATGGTGTCACCGCGCACCTCGATGACGGGCAGACGATTCGCGCGAACTACCTGGTCGCCGCGGACGGTGTGCACAGCGGCGTGCGTAAAGCGCTCGATATCGGCACGACCGGCCCTGGGGCGCTGGGCAATCCGAAGATGAATATCCTGTTCCACGCCGACCTTCGTCCGTATACCCAGGGGCGACAGTTCGTCGCGTGCGATATCACCACCCCCGAGGCGCCGGGCATCCTGGTGACCGTGGACGGCGCGAAAGAATGGGCGTTCCACAGTGATTACGATCCGGACCGGGGCGAATCGGCCGACGACTTCACCGCTGACCGTTGCCGTGAACTGATCCGCGCTGCGATCGGTGATCCCGATCTCGATCCACTGATCGTCAGCAGATTGTCTTGGCGGGCCAGGGGTTCGGTGGCCGACAGATTCCAGCAGGGCCGAGTATTCCTGGTCGGTGATGCCGCGCACGCGGTGCCGCCGCTCGGCGCATTCGGCCTGAACACCGGCGCGGCCGACGCGCACAATCTGGCCTGGAAACTGGGTGCGGTGCTGGCCGGCGCCGCCGATCCGGCCCTCCTCGATACCTACGACGCCGAGCGGCGACCGGTCGCGACGAATACATTGACCCAGGCACTGCTGCGACTGAAAGCCCCTCGCCTGCACTGGGATTCGAGCCCGGTCGCGGCCGCGATGGGCATTGTCAACGCGCCGATCGTGCATATGGGCTACCGCTACGACTCCACCGTGGTGATCGAACCGCAGCCGGAGTTGCCCTCGACCGAAGACATCGAACTCGTCCTCGACGGCACTCCGGGATCCCGATTGCCGCACACCTGGGTGGTACGAAACGGCAACCGGTGCTCCACACTCGACCTCATCGAGTCCCGTTTCACGCTCTTGGTCGGTCGCGACAGCGCGGTGTGGCTGCGCGCCGCACAGCAGGTTGCCGACCGTCTGCTCGTACCTCTTCCCGCGGTGGTGGTCGACGCCCCGGACTGGCCGGAGCAAGTCGGAATCACCGACCGCGGTGCGCTGCTCATCCGACCCGATCAGATCATCGGCTGGCGTGCGCCGGCCGCCCCGTCGAATCCGGCCGACGAACTCACTCGCGCGCTCGCGCGAATGCTCGGCCGCACCGTCGGCTAACCCACCTGGCTGTTTCGGATCGGCACGGTGGGGGCACTTTATCGGCATCAGGCATAAAGCGCCCAGCCTGACAGCGAAATGTGAGGTACCACCATGACGGCGGAAGGGCCGTGGGAAATTCCCCCGCTCGACGACGCTCCGGATATCGCCCGTGCAACCGAGCCGCCGCCGGCAATCGCGTTGGCGGACGCCAGAAATTGGCCCGGATTCGTTCTGCTGATCATCGGCGGACTCGTCGCGATCGTCGCCGCGATAATCGCGGCGGTCGATTTTCCGGGCACCGCGTTCATCTTCGCGCTCATCGCTCTCGCCGCCTCGCTGACGGGTATCGCCCTCGTGCTCGTCGAGCGACGTGGCCACCCTCGGCATCCGCGCGCCCCGGAGCGACCCGCCCCCTGACAGCCGACAGACAAGACGCGAAATAGTCTGTGTCAGTGGCCTTTACAGGCATCCTCGGCGATGTTCTTGGTGGCGTTGAACTTATCGACCGCGGCATTGAGGGTATCGGTCGGCGCATGCCGATCGAGGGTGTCTGCCAGCGCGTTGGTGTCGTCGCGGTAGCTGCGCAGCGGGCCCGCGACAGCCAGTGGCACCTCGGAGGTCACCTTCGCGTCGATGGTGCGCGCATTATTGCGCAATGCGGTCACGGCGTCATTGGCCTTGGAGTTGGCTTCCGGATTGTTGACACCCTTGTTATTGCTCGCGTCGATGTAGTCGTTGAAGACGCGGATCGAGCTGCTGTTCGCGCTCGCGAAGGTGTCGCAGGCGGTGCCGGCCGCGCGTTCGGCCGCCGCCGCGCGTGCGGAGGATGCGACCACCGACGATGCCGTGACCTCGGAGGCATATGCGGCCAGTTCGGTCTTGTTGACCTGCGCGCTGCCATTGATCTGCTTCGAGCACGCGCCGATGGTCAGGACACCCACCGCGGTGGCCGTCGCGGCGGCGACGAGGCCGGTCCGCTCTAATCGTCGCATGTCGGCTTCCCCTCTCCTCTCCGATGATCCGGCCGCTGGAGACGCGAAGGAAGCCGGACATAAAGACCGTACTTCTTCGCGACCGTCGATATCGGTCGACCGGACCGATATCGATGACCAACCGATATCGAACGGCAGAAAAAGTACTGGTTAGGGACGGCTTGGTCGGCGCGGATCACACCAGGAACGCAATCGTCCCGGTGTGATCCGCGAAGTGGTGTCAGCGTTGGCCGAGCAGTCCGCGCATGGTATCGATTTCGGCCTGCTGGGCGGCGACGATGGCGGTGGCGAGTGCCTTCGCGTCCGGATTGACGCCGCTGGCGAGTTCGGTATCGGACATGGCGATCGCGCCATTGTGGTGCTCGATCATCATCTCCAACCACTGCCGGTCGAAATCGGCACCGGATGCCGCTGCCAGTGCGTTCATCTGCTCGGTCGACATAATGCCCGGCATAGTCGAGGTGCCGGGCATCGTGGTCATGCCGGGCATATGCATGGTGCTGGTCATACTCGGCATCGCCATGCCGTGCCCGCCATGGCCGGAGGCGGTGGGAGCGGGCTTACCGAAGCTCGTGAGCAATGCGGTGATCTGTTCCAGCTCCGGGGACTGTGCCTTCTCGATATCCGCGGCGAGCGCGCGCACCTGCTCGTTCTGGGTGCGGCTCGGGACCAGCCGCGCCATCTCGACCGCCTGCGCGTGGTGCGGGTACATCATCTGCAGGAAGGACACATCGGCGTCATTGAAATCGCTTCGGGCAGCGGGCTTCCCGGAGGTCGCCAGGCCGGACGAGGAGCCGTGAACCAGGCCCGGCGTGGACGTGTCATTGCCACAGCCCGCGGCGAAAAGCGCTGCGGCGGTGGTGGTTGTGGCGATGACGATGGCGATACGGCTACGGGTGATGAACATGTCTGTGCTCCTGAGGAATTGCGAATGAACGGTTTCGGGCAGGCGGCAGCCGCGACCGTGGTTACGGGCGCGGTGGGTCTGTCAGATCCGCAGAATCGACAATTCGGCCAGGGACAGCACGGTCCACGGTGGTGCGCGTTCGCGCACCGGCCGCCACTGGCGCGGTTTCGACAAACCGCCACCCGGTCGATCGATGGTGATCCAGTAGAGCAGGACGAGCGTCAGGGCAACCGCGACGGCGGTCAGGATGAAGACACAGGCGTGCATGCCGCCGTGTGCGTGGGCGCAACCGTCATCGGCACAGTCCGGTCCGGCGGTCGCGCTGCGGTCGGCAGGTAATGCCATGGTCGCCATCGTGTGGTGGTCGTCGGTTGGCGCGACCGCGAAAACCCCGGCGTGCATGGCGGCAATGCCAGCGAGCAGCACCAACACGCCGAGCATCCGAACAACTCCGATGGTGCGCGAAGGCCGCTGCGGTTCGACCACAGCGTCATTCTAGAGCGTGCCCCGGCGCCGCCCGCTGATACCCCCTGGCCGTATCGGGCACCGGCTAGGTGTTGGCGATATCGATGACCAGCCGAGCGGGATCGGTCATGGGGCTTATCTCGAAGGCCGGGTGATCGGTGGTCACCCCGATGAATGATTGGGTCGTGCCCTCGAAGACCCCGCTCCGGTACACCCCGGCGATCATCGGCGCGCTGGGATCGGTGGCCGGATCGGGACCTGAGTACGGCGTCACGCCATTGTCGAACGGATACGCCGACCCGGTGATCTGGACTTCCAGAATCGAGCGGCCCGCGACATCGACGACCTTGCCGCTGCCGTCCTGGATGGCCTGTTCGGTGTACTGCACGATCCAGCCCGGCGTGCCCGAGCCGCCGAGTTCGTAGACCACGCGATCGAAGCCCGCGTAGTGCCCGATCCGGATACCGGTCACGGTCAATCCCGCGTCACTGGACGGGGTTCCACGCTTGGGCAGCGCATCGTGCGGCGCATTGCCTTGCGCATCGGTGAGTGTGCCGGTCGTGGTCGGCGCGGTGGTCGTGGTGTTCGAACCGGATCCGCCGTCGCCGCAGCCGACGAGCACCGTCGCGGCGGCGACCAGTAGCACCATCCTGTTACGCATGTGGCTGATGGTATTAGCCGCGTCGTGCACCGTCGGGGATTTGCGATGACCCGGTGTTTGGCGCCGGAGTGTCGCGGACATACCGGGGCGGACGCGATCCATCGGCAACGATCTAGCACACTTGAGCTGTGGAAGATATCGAGGATGTACTCGGCCGACTGCGGCGGTACCCGGATGTGGAGGCGCTGAACCTCTACGCCGTCGATGCCGCCGACCGGCTGATTCTCGACGTCGCCGCCGATGCCATCGATGCCGCTGGCAGCGGGCGGATCGCGGTGATCGGCGATGCCTATGGCGCGCTCACCCTCGGCGCGATCGCCGGGCATGATCTGCGCGATGTCCGGGTCCATCAAGACCTGCTCACCGGTGAACTCGCGTTGGCCAACAATGCGCGCGCGCTCGGTCTCGCGGATCGGTATGCCGCACACGCGCTTTCCGAGGAGTTGCTCGCCGACGCCGAGGTCGTGCTGCTGCGAATGCCGCGCATGCTCGCTGGACTGACCGAGGTCGCCGATGCCATCGCCCGCTTCGCCGATCCGGAGGTGGTCGTATTCGCGGGCGGACGCGATAAATATCTGACCAAGTCCATGAACGATGTACTGGCCGAATCGTTCTCGCAGGTGCGTGCCAGCCGCGGGCGGCAGAAGTCCCGCACGCTTTTGGTGAGCGGGCCGAAACCTGTTGCCGCGCCGCTATTTCCGGTGCGCGAGCGAATCGACGATTTCGATATCGACGTGGTCGCGCACGGTGGCGCGTTTTCCGGCGCCAAATTGGATATCGGAACGCGATTCCTGTTGCAGCACTTCAAGTGGATGAAGCCCGATGCCCGCGATGCCATCGATCTCGGTTGCGGCACCGGCATTCTGGCGGTCGCACTGGCCAAGGCCCGGCCCGGCATCCGGGTGGTCGGTACCGATCAGTCGGCCGCCGCAGTGGCATCGGCACGGGCGACCGCCGAGGTCAACGCGGTCGCCGATCGGGTGACCGTGGTGCGCGACGACGCCATGTCCACGGCCGCCGACAACAGCGCCGATCTGGTGCTGTGTAATCCGCCGTTCCATGTCGGTGCGGCCGTGCATACCGGGTCCGCGATCAAGATGTTCGCCGAGACCGGTCGGGTACTACGGCCCGGCGGTGAGCTCTGGACGGTTTACAACTCACATCTGAACTATCGCAGTGTGGTCCAGCGCATGGTCGGCCAGACCGAGGTGATCGGCCGCAATCGGAAGTTCACAGTGACGCGATCCGTGCGTGGACTGCGCGACGTCCAGGGTTAGCAGAGTCCGACGTGTCCGCGCCGAAGGGTTTGCTCGGGATTTCAGCGAGCGAAGGACACGCCTCGGCCTCCGTGCGTCATGGCAAGAAAGGTCAGGCGGGGCCTCGTACCCTGGCTCGAGTTGGCGTCCAATCGTGTACTCCCGCAGGTTGGATCCGGGCTGAACAGGTTGAGCTACGCTCGGTGTCCATGGCCATCTACCTCGTCACTGGAGCTGCGGGCTTCATCGGCGCGAACTATGTGCATTTCCTGCTCGAGCAGGAACAAGACGCACAGGTGGTGGCGGTGGACTACATCGGGTTCGCTGGGAACATCGCCAACCTGGACCAGGTGATCGACCGGATCACGTTCGAGAAGGCCGATATCGCCGACCTCGGAGTGATGGAGGCCCTCTACCGCCGGCACCGGCCGGACTACGTCGTGAATTTCGCGGCCGAGTCGCACAACGACCGCGCGATCCTGGGTCCGTCGGCGTTCATGCGCAGCAATGCGCTCGGGGCGCAGGTGATGGCGGAGTGCAGCCGATTGGTGCCGGTGCGCTCACACGTGCACGTCTCGACGATCGAGGTATACGGGGAGCTGGCGGCCGGGGATCAGTGGTTTACCGAGCGATCTGCGCTTAACGCCAAGACCCCGTATTCGGCGGCCAAGGCTGCTGGGGATCAGATGGTGCGTGCCTACATGCAGACCTACCCTGAGATGAATATCCGGATGACGCACTGCGCCAACAACTATGGCCCGTTCCAACTGCCGGAGAAACTGATTCCCCTGGCCGTGACGAATGTGCTGAGAGGCCGGAAGGTGCCGGTATACGGCGATGGCTTGCAGAGTCGCGACTGGTTGCATGTAGCAGACCACTGCGCGGCAGTGCATCGAGTGTTGCACGCCGAGCTCGGGACTACCCCGGCCGCGGCGGCGACCGACCCTGGCCTGTTACCGATCTTCGACATCTCCGCACGCTGCGAGGTAACCAACCTCGACATCGCGTGCTTGGTGGTGACCGAACTCGGCCTGACCCCCAGTGAGTGGATCGAGCACATCCCGGACCGGCCGAATCATGACAGGCGCTACCTGATCAACCCAGCCAAGATCGAATCTCAGCTGGGTTGGGCACCAGTCCACAACTTCGCCGCCGGGATCGCCGAAACCGTCGCGTGGTACGTCGAGCACCGCTCGTGGTGGGAGCAGATCATCGCCGACAAGGGCGAGCTGGGCTTCGACTGGAGCCAGGTCGGGCCTGCCGCGACTCCACGCTAGGTGTCGGCCGCTACTCTGCGGCGAACCGTATCAATGACACACGCGACCATGTTGTCGGTCATGCCCCGCCACAGCGGCAGGCACAGGTGCCGCGCCGCGAAATCGTCGGCAACCGGGAACGAGTCGGCGATATTGAACCCACCGAACACCGGTTGCCTGTGCAGCGGCTGCTCATAGACTCCCCGCGCGAGTTCGACCCCGACGGCGAAGATCTTCTCGCGCAATGCGTTCCGGTTGATGCCGGAAGCGAGCATGGTGATGCACTTGTGTCCGCTGACCTGGCCGTGCAGGGCAGGGAGGGTTGGGCCGCCTTTTGTGTCGGGGCGAATGCCAGCCCAGCACACGGCCCAGCCGGGCCCCTTACCTGCGCTCCACTGGCTGTCTGACGCGGGAAGCTTTCTCTGCGAGGCGGATAGCCTCGCGGACCAGGGCGGCGAAGTGCGTGTCACCGTGGCTGGAGGAACGCGGCGGGAAGGCTTGTGCGGTGTACTCCGCATCGAGGGCGGCATCGACTCGTCTTCGCGGCCAACATTGTTCGGGGCAGGAGTGGTGGATGCTCATGGCGTGGACAGCATCGTCACTGGTGAGTACACCGGGGTCGACGTGGCAGTCGTCGAAGCCGGTCATGACAGCCAGCCCGGTCGGTTGTCGACCCACACGACCGGCCGGGGGATGGTGCCCCCGCCGACGCACGCCCACAGGGTGGAGGTGGGCATGCCGTGGTAGCGGGCGCGGATGGTGGCGGTGTCGGCGAAGTAGCGTGGTCTGCGGTCGCCCGAACGGCTTTCGGTCCGGGGCCCATGCTCGGATGCACGTCAGCGACCAGCCGCCGTGGTCGCCGATGTCGATATCGGGTGTGGGTACCCACACGGAGGTGCCGTGCCGCCAGGCGGACAGCTTCGTTACTGGTACTCCGGTCATGAGCGCGAATTGGGTGAGGCCGAAGTAGCGGCGGATTCCGGCGTCGCGGGAGTCCGGCCGGTAGGCGGCGGCGGTGGGCATTCGGCTGGCGGGCAGTCTCAACGTTCGCCCCACTCACGGACCGCCGCTGCAACGCGCTCAACGAGTTCGACGGGCAGGTCCAGCGGACGTGGCGGCCCGACGAACGCAGTCCGTTCCGGCAACTGGGTGTCGACCACGGAGGTGGCGTCGATGTCGATGAACATCGCCCAGAGCGCTGGAGTGGTGGTCTCGAGTTCAGGCAGCTCGATGGCGTCGAACTCGTCGACGAACCCATTGTCGTCGACCAACCCGAACTGCCCGTCGCTGAACTGGATCAGGCGGCTCATCGGACGTGCCGCTCGCTAGCCGGGACGATCCGCCCGGCCTCTACCAACGTCGAGTGCGCCATGCGTTTCGCGGCACAGCGTTCGATGGTGCAATCGATGCGTTCTTGCATGATCCAGTGCGCCTCGTCGATCGCGTACGGATATTCGGGCGCGCGGTGGCATGTGTCCTCACCAGCCACTCGTTGCAGGATCTTGCCCGCGGATACGGCCCCCTCAGGCCCGGCCCTGTTGCCGAATAACTGCACCACGGCATAGGTCGCGATCCCCACTACTACGAGGACTGCGGCTACGATGACGACGTATTTGAGTTCTGCTGGCACGGTTGACACCCCTCAGCGCTGTTCCGGTTGGGTGCACTCGGCGCCGAGGATGCTCGGCCCACCGATCCCGTTTGCGGGACGCTGGATTGGTGAGCGCTCCATCGCGGGAGGTGAAGCTGGGCCACATCGACCCGGCGCCGGGTGCTGATTTCCAGCGTTCCGGTTGTTCCATCCTTGAAACAGCGCAAAACTGTAGGCAAATAACGGTGTCGGCTTCGGGGGTAGTGACGAACGTTCGCTTTCGGTCGTATCGGTTGGCTAGCGGTCTGACGCAGGTAGAGCTGGCCGAATTGGTTTGTGCGGAGGTCGAGCGAACGACTGGCCATCGGCCGGGGATCGACGCTCAAGCGATCAGCCGAATCGAATGTGGCGAAACCACATGGCCTAGGCGTGCGACGCGTGCGGCTCTTGTGGCACTCTTGGGCTGTGGTTCAGACTCCGACTTGGGCCTGTTTCCAAAGAGAACTCGCAGAGACGCAGAGAAGGACGACGCCACGAAACGCAGAGGCTTCATCGCACTCACTGCCTTGGCAGCCATCGCCGGCAATGAGTTCGGGCGTGTTGGTCAAGCTGATCTCGACCGGATGGGCACGCGTTTCTCGCGATTGGTGAATCTAGACAATCACCTCGGCGGTGCCGATACATTTCGGCTGTACTACACCGAGCTTTCTCACACCGAACGCGTTCTGGCGCGGGCAACGTTCAGCTCGCACGTCGAAGCAGGTCTTACCGAGCTTGCCGCACAGCAAGCACAACAGGTGGGGTGGGCCGCATTCGATGCCGGATTCACAAGCCCTGCACAGCAATTCTTCAAATACAGTTATCAGGCGGCGACAGAGGCATCGAGTCCTGAACTCGCCGCCAATGCCCTTGTCCACATCGCATACACCACCGGCACAAGGGATTCGGTCGATGCCGCCGATGCCGCGTGTATGGCGGTCAGACCTGTCGCTGCACCTCGCGCGCTAGCATTGCTGGAATCGCGCCGCGCGTGGTCGTACGCCAGCGCGGGCATGACCGACGACGCTGCCCGTGCGCTCGATAATGCCCGCGCCGCCCTCGACCGCAGCGATTCCGACTCGGGACCCCACTGGTGTTTGTGGGTCGACGACGCCGAGCTCGACATCATGACAGGCCGCGTTTGGTCAGTCCTCCACAAGCCTGATAAAGCCATAGCGCCGCTTGCGAATATTCTCTCGCAGTATCCCGATCACTGGGCTCGAGATAAGGCGCTTTACCTGACTTGGTTGGCCGACGCCTACTTCGAAGCAGGAGACGATGCCCGAGCCATCTCGTGCGGTGACCAAGCGCTGGGACTGGCGGGGAAGGTTGCTTCCGTTCGGCCTCTTGCACGTGTGCGAGAAATTGCCCAGCGTTTCGTCGTGTCCGGCTCGAAAGCCGCCTTCGATCTGGCTAGACGGGCCGAAACGACAACTGTGCCTATTCCGACACAGCTGTAGCCCGCTCGACCCACTCCGCGTAGCTGTCGGTACACCATTCGATTGGCGTCGCGGAAACCTCCGGGCTATCCCAAGGGTGAATCGCTGAGAGGCGGGCCGCCAGTCGATCGCGGGCATGTATGGAAGTGCGGAGCGTCACCCGCCACTCTGGCCCCTCGCTAAGCTCTCCGAGATGCCAGAACACCGAAGTCGCCGGACCTGTGATTTCGGCACCGGCTGCAAGCTTCTCGGCAACCATGGTTCGCGCGATCGAGCGCGCGTCGGCTTCGGTTGGCGCCGTCGAGGTCACAGACCATACTCGCGCGGTAGTCATGCGGTTCAGACTAGGCGGTGGCCGAAAAAGCAGGGGCATGTCGGATCATCTCGGTCCGTCATCATCCGGTGGCGGCGGATCATTGGCCCGCGCCTGGTCTGCTGGGTACGCCAGGTCGCGGAGCCGCAGCACTACAGCACAGCCGACATCACCTGGCGCATAACGGAGTCCGGGAGTCTGGAGCATCTCGAGCACCTGCTCGTGCGACGGCGGCCGGGTCGCCTCGGCACACGCAGCGCGATCCGGCACAGGTGCCGCGCCGCGAAATCGTCGGCGACCGCGAACGAGTCGGCGACATTCAACCCACCGAGCACCGGTTGCGTGTGCAGCGGCTGCTCATAGACTCTCCGCGCGAGTTCGACCCCGGCGGCGAAGATCTTCTCGCGCAATGCGTTCCGGTTGATGCCGGAAGCGAGCATGGTGATGCACTTGTGTCCGCTGACCTGGCCGTGGCAGGACGCGTTGTGTGTCCGCAACCTCGATGAGCTGATGACCGACTACGGGCTGTCCAATTCCTTGACGTAGATGTCGAATTGGGGGGACAACATGCCGGGTGTGTCCTGCCGCCCGATCAAACGCCATCTGCCGATCGCCGCATAGAAGGCGTGGGAGTCGGCGGCCTGCGGCTGGACAGCTAGCGTCGCGCGCTGTTCTGGTCGGCTGTCGAGGAGAGTGTCCAGCAGCCGGCGGCCGATACCGTGCCGCCGCGCGGATGTTTGGACGGCCAGGTCGATCACGGCGAACGTTCGGCCGGGCCACTCCTGCGTCAGCTCGTCGGGCACGGATTGTTGGAAACCCTGCCACCATCCGGTATTCGCGGATAGTGCTGTGCCGTAGGCGAATCCGATCAGGGCGTCATTGGATTGGGCGAGAGCGATTCCGAAGCCTGGATCGGTGATCATGCGTTTCAGCATGTCGCGGTGGCGGGTGGATTCGGTTGGTGGCCAGACGAACGGAGGCGCGGAGAACGCTTCGTCGTAGAGGGTGCAGATGGCATCGAAGTGCTTGCTCGTGTCGTCGGCGGTTCCTACCCGAATCGACACGGCATCGCTGGCGGTGTCCATCTGAATGAACATAGATGCCAGAGGGTTCGAATATGTGTTGTTTCCCATAGCGCTCGGCTAGTCGCGGTATGGGATAGGTACGTAAGTCAGCCGGGCGGTACCGGAACGTTGGTCGAGCTTGCTCGTGAGCGTGGTGTACTGGTTGAGATCGTCTGGCCGGACGGCGCTCCGCGGGAGTGAAGACCACTCGGTAGGTTCGTGCGTTCGGGTCATCTCGGTCCGTCGTAGTCGGGCGGCGGCGGGTCATTGGCCCGCGCCGGGTCTGCTGGGTACTCCAGGTCGCGGAGCCGCAGCACTACAGCCCAGCCGACATCACTTGGCGCATAACGGAGTCCGGGAGACTGGAGCATCTCGAGCACCTGCTCGACCTGCTCGTGCGACAGCGGCCAGGTCACCTCCGCACACGCAGCGCGATACACCTGGTCCGTTGTGAGATCTGCGCGGGGCAGGATCGCGTCGACGGCCCGGCGGTGAGCTGTGGACGGTTGACAACTCACATCTGAACTATCGCGGCGTGGTCCAGCGCATGGTCGGCCAGACCGAGGTGATCGGCCGCAATCGGAAATTCACGGTGACGCGATCCGTACGTGGACTGCGTGACGTCCAGCGGTAGTAGAGTCCGATTTGTCCGTACCGAAGGGTTGCTCGGGAACTACACCGGGCCGATACACGTTGGACAACCTAGTTGGATATCGAGCGACCGGCTCGCAATCGAGACGGCTCGGGACTGACGGCCACGGTGACGTGAGCCACGACTCCAGAAAGGCATTCACGGTGCGCACCACTAGCAATCCGGTTTTCAGACAGCTCCCTCGGCAAGAGGGCAGTGGCTATGCCAACTTCGGGTCAGGGGTGACGGGCGCGGGCCAGATGACCCAGCAGTACGGCCAGCACCCGCAGTACCCCCAGTACCAGCAGGCACCCCCGGCCACCCGGGCCATGACCATCGACGATGTGGTCATCAAAACCGCCATCACACTCGGTGTGCTCGCCATCTCGGCGATCATCTCCTACGGTCTGACCAACGCGAACACTTCGCTGGCGCCGCTGTTCGTCATCGGTGGTGGTCTGGTCGGCTTCGTGCTGGTGCTGGTCGCGACCTTCGCCAGGAAGATGGACAACCCGGTCGTCGTGCTCTCGTACGCGGTCTTCGAGGGTCTTTTCGTCGGCGCGTTGTCGTTCATGTTCACCAATATCGAATTCGGCGGCGTCGGCGGCAGTGCCATGATCGCGCAGGCGGTGCTCGGCACCTTCGGCGTCTTCGCGGGCATGCTCGTGGTCTACAAGACCGGCGCGATCCGCGTCACCCCGCGCTTCACCCGAATGATCTTCGGCGCGATGATCGGCATCCTGGTCCTGATCGTCGGCAACATGATCGCCAGCTTCTTCATCGACGGCGGCCTCGGCCTGCGTGACGGCGGCCCGCTCGCCATCGTCTTCAGCCTGGTGGTGATCGCGGTCGCGGCCTTCAGCTTCCTGCTCGACTTCGACGCCGCCGACCAGCTCATCCGCGCCCAGGCCCCGGAGAAGGCCGCCTGGGGCGTTGCCCTCGGCCTGACCGTCACCCTGGTCTGGCTCTACACCGAGATTCTGCGCCTGCTGAGCTACTTCAATAACGATTAGCCCGCTCAACACAAAGGCGGCCACCGGAATCCCGGTGGCCGCCTTTGTCGTATCGCGAGATCAGCTCAGACGCTCGATGACCATGGCCATGCCCTGCCCACCACCGACACACATGGTCTCCAGGCCGAACTGCTTGTCGTGGGTCTGGAGGTTGTTGATGAGGGTGGCGGTGATGCGGGCGCCGGTCATGCCGAACGGGTGGCCGAGGGCGATGGCGCCACCGGACACATTCAGCTTGTCGAGGTCCATATTCAGCTCGCGGGCGGAGCCGAGAACCTGGACGGCGAATGCCTCGTTGATCTCGTACAGGTCGAGGTCGTCAATGGTCATCTTGGCGGTCTTCAGGGTCTTGCGGACCGCCTCGATCGGGCCGAGACCCATGATCTCGGGGGACAGGCCCGAGACGCCGGTGGCGACAATGCGCGCCAGCGGGGTCAGGCCGAGTTCCTTGGCCTTGGTGTCGCTCATGACGACCAGCGCGGCGGCACCGTCGTTGAGCGGGCAGGCATTACCGGCGGTGATGGTGCCGTCCGGCCGGAATACCGGCTTGAGCTGCGAGATCTTCTCGTACGTTGTGCCGGCGCGCGGGCCGTCGTCGGTGGTGACGATGGTGCCGTCGGGCAGGGTCACCGGGGTGATCTCCCGCTCGAAGAAGCCGGCCTTGATGGCATCCTCGGCGCGGTTCTGTGAGCGCACGCCCCAATGGTCCTGGTCTTCCCGGGAGATGCCGGTGTACTGGGCGACGTTCTCGGCGGTCTGGCCCATGGCGATGTAGACGTCGGGCAGGGTGCCGGCCGCACGCGGATCGGTCCACACGTCCGCGCCACCTTCAGCGCGCTTGGCGGTGCGGGCCTCGGCCTCGGCGAACAGCTGGTTGTGGGTGTCCGGCCAGCCGTCGGCGGTGCCCTTCGGGAACCGCGATACGGTCTCGACACCGGCGGAGACGAACACATCGCCCTCACCGGCCTTGATGGCGTGGAAGGCCATCCGGGTGGTCTGCAGCGACGAGGAGCAGTAGCGGTTCAGGGTGACACCGGGCAGGGTGTCGTAGCCCAGTTGCACGGCGACGCTGCGGGCCATATTGAAACCGCCTTCGCCGGCGGGCTGGCCGCAGCCCAGGATCAGATCGTCGATCTGGGTGGGGTCGAGTGCGGGAACCTTGTCCAGGGCCGCGCGGACCATCTGGGCCGCGAGGTCGTCCGGTCGCATGCTCACCAGGGAGCCCTTTCCGGCGCGGCCGATCGGCGAGCGAGCGTAGGAAACAATGACGGCCTCGGGCATGAGGACTCCTTTGTTCGACGGTCAGGTGCGCCCCGGACGGTGTCCGAAACGCGGTCTTCGAACCGTTTGTTACTTGTGCTTCCGGATCGAATCTACGTCGCGTCCTGATGGACGGGCACCCGGGGTCGCCTCCTCGACTGCCTCGATCAGAACCGGGAGCAGCAGTGCGGCCGCCAGTTCATAACCCGTTGCCGAGGGGTGGAATCCGTCCTCGGAGAACAGTTGCTCGGGTGCGGCGCGGAACTCCGAGGCGAGCCGATCACCCATGGCCACCGGGATGCCACCGGCCACCGTGGTCGCGACGGATTGGGCTTGGGCCAAGCGGACGCTCCAGTTGCGCACCACGGTTCGCAGCGGCTGCGGAATCGCCTCGACGGTGCCGAGATTCGGACAGGTGCCGACCACCACGACGCTGTCGGCGCGGCGCAGACTGGCCACCGCGGCGGCGAGGCGGCGCGCGGAGGCGCGGATGGAGTGTTTCTTGGTGATGTCGTTGGCGCCGATGAGGATGACCGCGGCGTCCGGCGGCGGCCCGGCGATAAACATGGCCTCGACCTGTCCGGCCAGACCCTTCGAGGTCGCACCGGAAATGGCCTTGGTACTCAACCGGATTCGCTGTCCGGTGGCTTCGGCGAGGCCGCGGGCGATGCGCACGCCCGGAACTTCCTCGGGTGATACGCAGCCGACCCCGGCCGCGGTCGAATCGCCGAAGATCATCAGATGCAGGTCGGCATGCAGTCCGGCGCGCCACGGTTGCGGCGCGAGGCAGCCCGCCGTGTAGACGCCATCGGCCTCGGGCGGTTTCGAGGTATCGCGCCCGATGACCCCGCGCGCGACCCCGGCCTGGGCCATGAGCAGCCGATAGGTTGCCCACCATGCGGTTCCGGCTCCGGAACCGGCCAATACGGTTGCGGCACCCGTCACTGCCGCGGTCTTCCATAATCCCCCGCCTCCCCGGGCCCTTTGCCGGTCGTTGCGAGTCACGGCAGTTGCGTTCCGGGCCGGCGGTTCGGTGCGTCACAGCTTCCGGGCGTAGTTCCCCCGTCTCCCCGGACCTTTCGCCGGTCGTTGGATGCGCCAACTGTTCTGCTGCGGGCCGACGGTCGGGGGCGTGGCTGGGTCTCGGGCGTACCCGGTGAGTTACCCATGGACATACGAAATCAGTTGTTGCCGATCGAGGCAACAGGAGATGAGACCGCTCGGCCGAGTTCGGCGTCGACAGCTCGGTCTATGGCTCGCCCCGTCTTGCGGTACACCCGGTGACCGCAGGCAGCGAACTTATGGCGCGCGACTCAGGCAGGCGGGTCGCCGGGCACGTCGAACCACCCGTGCGCGGGGACGCTCGCGGTGTCGGTGCTGACGGTGACCTCGACGCGCCCCGGACCGGTGTCCTGGAACAGGGCGTACTGAATGCTGCCGTAGAGGCCGGTGACCACGGTGTTGTCGTAGCTGCCCGTCGCGCCGGTGGTCAGATTGCGCCAGGCGACGGTGGTGCGAACCTCGCACAGCGGAGCCAGCGGATAGTCACCGGGCCCGAGACCCACGGCCGGATCCGCGCGCACATTGAGGATGGCCCGGCCCGGCCACTGCGGACCGGTATCGGCCCAGGTGCGGATGGTCGTCCAGCAGAGGCCGCCGTGCGCCAGCGTCGGCACCTGCGGGAATTGGACGGTCGCGGCCTGGGCGGGCGCGGCCCCGACGACTCCGGCGGCCACGGCCGCTCCGGCCAGAACTGTCGCGGCGCGAGCGATGTTCGGCTGCTTCATATTTGCGATCCTAGGCAAGTGATCACCGTCATGTGCGCGTTGTCGCGCGAGACGCGCGCGCACCGATAACAACCCCTTCTGCAACGATAGGGGCATGCGCATCGCTGATCACGTCGTTGACCTCATCGGCAATACGCCGCTGGTTCGATTGAACTCGGTGGTCGGGCCCAATGCAGGCATTGTCGCGGCCAAGATCGAATATCTGAATCCGGGCGGCAGCTCCAAGGACCGCATCGCCGTGAAGATGATCGAGGCGGCCGAGGCCTCCGGCGCACTGCGGCCCGGCGGCACCATTGTCGAGCCGACCTCCGGTAATACCGGCGTCGGGCTCGCGCTGGTCGCGCAGCAGCGCGGCTACGACTGCGTCTTTGTCTGTCCGGACAAGGTCAGCGAGGACAAGCGCAATGTGCTGCGCGCCTATGGCGCCGAAGTCGTGGTGTGCCCGACCGCGGTGCCCCCGGAGCACCCGGACAGCTACTACAGCGTCTCCGACCGACTGGTCCGCGAGATCAACGGCGCCTGGAAGCCGGATCAGTATTCCAACCCGGGCGGCCCGGACAGCCACTACGAGACCACCGGCCCGGAGATCTGGCGCGATACCGACGGCAAGGTCACTCATTTCGTGGCGGGCGTCGGCACCGGCGGCACCATCACCGGCGCCGGTCGGTATCTGAAGGAGGTCTCCGGCGGCAAGGTGCAGGTCATCGGCGCCGATCCCGAGGGTTCGGTGTACTCCGGCGGCACCGGTCGGCCGTACCTGGTCGAGGGCGTCGGTGAGGACTTCTGGCCCGCGGCCTATGACCCGGCCGTGCCGGACGAGATCATCGCGGTCTCCGATGCCGACTCCTTCGATATGACCCGCCGACTCGCGCGTGAGGAGGGCCTGCTGGTCGGCGGCTCCTGCGGAATGGCGGTGATCGCGGCCATCGAGGTCGCCCGTCGCGACCCGGATGCGCTGGTGGTCGTGCTGCTGCCCGATGGCGGCCGCGGCTACCTGTCGAAGATCTTCAACGACCAGTGGATGAGCTCATACGGCTTCCTGCGTGATCGACTGGACGGCGCGGCGGAGCCCTTGGTCGGCGATGTGCTGCGCGGTAAGTCGGGTGCGCTGCCGGATCTGGTGCACACCCATCCGTCGGAGACCCTGCGCGATGCGATCGAGATCCTGCGCGAGTACGGGGTTTCGCAAATGCCGGTCGTCGGCGCCGAACCACCGGTGATGGCGGGCGAGGTCGCGGGCAGCGTGACCGAGCGGGATCTGCTGTCGGCGGTCTTCGAAGGCCGTGCGAACCTGACGGATTCGGTTGCCAAGCATATGAGCCCGTCGTTCCCCCTGATCGGTTCGGGCGAGCCCATCTCGGCCGCAACCAAGGCACTGTCCGACACCGACGCACTGATGGTCGTCGAAGACGGCAAGCCGGTCGGCGTGATCACCCGCCACGACCTCCTCGGCTTCCTCAGCACCGGCTCCATCTAACTCCGCCGCGTAGCCGCCGGATCGAGATCAGGTGGAAGCTGTAGCGGCAGCTGTCGCCACCTGATTCCCGTTGGTCCGACCGTGCAGGAGGCTGTCACCGAAACGCATTCGAGTCGGTGAGCGCCTTTCCGAGCACCAACTGATGCACCTCCGCCGTGCCCTCATACGTGAGCACCGACTCGAGATTATTCGCATGCCGCAGCACCGGATAGTCCAGCGTGATGCCGTTCGCGCCGAGAATGGTCCGGCATTCGCGGGCGATCGCGATGGCCTCCCGGGTGCTGTTCAACTTGCCCGCGCTGATCTGCTCCGGCAGCACCTCGCCGCGATCCTTCAACCGGCCGACCTGTAGCGCGAGCAATTGCCCCTTGCCGTATTCGAGCGCCATATCCGCGAGCTTCGCCTGGGTCAGCTGGTATGCGGCCAGCGGCTTGTCGAATACCTCCCTGGTCCGTGCGTACTCGATGGTGGCGGCCAGACAGTCGCGCGCCGCACCGAGCGCGCCGAAGATAATGCCGAACCGTGCCTCGCTCAGACAGGCGAGCGGGGAACTCAGTCCGCGCGACTGCGGCAGCACCGCATCGGCGGGCAGCCGCACATCGTCGAAGTCCAGCTCCGCCGTCACCGATGCGCGCAGCGACAACTTGTGCTTCATCTCGCGAGCGGTGAATCCGGGCGTGCCTGCCGGGACCAGGAAGCCGCGCACCACCTGCTTGCCCTCGTCCTCGGTCTGTGCCCACACCACCGCGATATCGGCCACCGACCCATTGGTGATCCACATCTTGGCGCCACTGAGCACCCAGTCGGTGCCGTCGTGCTTGGCCCTGGTCCGCATGCCAGCCGGATTCGACCCGAAATCCGGTTCGGTGAGTCCGAAACAACCGAGGGCGCGCCCGGCCGCCATATCCGGCAGCCACCGCTGCTTCTGCTCCTCCGAGCCGAATTTGTGGATCGCGGTCATGGCCAGCGAACCCTGCACCGAAACCATGCTGCGCACACCCGAATCGACCGCCTCGAGCTCCTGGCAAGCCAGACCGTAGGCGGTCGCCGACAGGCCCGCGCATCCGTAGCCGTCCAGGTGCATACCGAGCAACCCGATATTGCCGAGTTCCGGGGCGAGCTCACGGGCCGGGAACGTCGCGGCCTCGAACCATTCCGCGATCTGCGGCCGCAATCGTTGGTTGGCGAACGTGCGGACGGTATTGCGGATCTCGCGCTCGTCCTCGGTCAACAGGGCATCGATCGCGAACAGTTCATCAACGCTCAGCATGAGCTCAACCTACCGCCGTCGCCGCGGCAAAAGCTGGGATCGGCGCGCAACGGGTGATCCGGCCGATAGCCCGCCGATCGCCCCGGTCTAGGCTGACCCCCATGAGCGAGCGCAGCGAACGAACAATGAATACAGCTGGGCTGGGATTCTCCACCAGAGCCGTGCACGCCGGATACGAACCCGAAGCGCGGACCGGTGCGGTGAACGTGCCCATCTACGCGAGTTCGACGTTCGCCCAGGACGGGGTGGGCGGATTGCGCGAAGGCTACGAATACGGCCGCACCGGCAACCCGACCAGGACCGCCCTGGAGGCGAACCTCGCCGCGCTCGAATCGGGCCGCTACGGACGCGCATTCGCCTCCGGCATGGCCGCCACCGACTGTGCGCTGCGGGCCACGCTGCGCCCGGGTGACCACATCGTCATTCCGGACGACGCCTACGGCGGCACTTTCCGGCTGATCGATAAGGTCTTCAGCCAGTGGGGCATCGAGCATTCGCCCGCGCATGTATTCAATGTCGACGAGATGCGCGCCGCGATCCGCCCGAACACCAAACTGATCTGGATCGAAACCCCCACCAACCCGCTGCTGAGCATCGCCGATATTCCGGCGCTTGCCGAGGTCGCGCATGTGGCGGGCGCGAAACTGGTGGTGGACAACACCTTTGCCACGCCGTACCTGCAGCAGCCGCTCCTGCTCGGCGCCGATATCGTCACGCATTCGACCACCAAGTACCTCGGCGGCCATTCCGATGTCGTCGGCGGCGCGTTGATCACCAACGATCCGGAACTCGATGCGGCATTCGCCTTCCTACAGAACGGTGCGGGTGCGGTACCCGGCCCGTTCGACGCCTTCCTCACCCTGCGTGGCACCAAAACCCTCGCGGTGCGGATGGATCGGCATTGCGACAACGCGGAGACCATCGCCGAATTCCTGACCGGGCATCCGGCCATCGCGCAGGTCATCTATCCCGGCCTGGCCGAACATCCGGGCCACGCCATCGCCCATAAGCAGATGAAGCGCTTCGGCGGCATGATCTCGGTCCGGCTCAACGGCGGCCGGGATGCGGCGCAGGAGTTCTGCTCGCGTACCAAGATCTTCACCCTCGCCGAATCGCTCGGCGGTGTGGAGTCGCTGATCGAACATCCGGCCGCCATGACGCACGCCTCCACCGCGGGCTCGCAGCTGGAAGTTCCGGACGATCTGGTGCGGCTCTCGGTTGGCATCGAAGACGTCAGCGATCTGCTGGGCGATATCGAACAGGCACTGGCGAACTAGCTATGGAAACGAAGAGCGGCCGCATCCGTACTTTTCGGATGCGGCCGTTCTTCATGGCTTCAGGAAGGGCGCAGGGCCCGAGATCAGCTGTGGTACGGCTCGGCGCTGACCAACGTCACCTTCATGATCTTGCCGTTCGGCAGGGTGTACTCACGGGTGTCGCCGACCTTCGCATCGATGAGCGCGCCACCGAGTGGCGAATTCGGCGAGTAGGTCTCGAGCTTGGAATCGTTGAGACCCTCTTCGCGGGTCGCGATGAGGAAGGTCTCGGTGTCGGATTCGTCACCGTCGTAGTAGACCTTGACGACCGAACCCGGCAGTGCGACGCCGGACTTGGTGGGCGCAACGCCGACATTGGCGTTGTTCAGCAGCTCCTGCAGCTGCCGGATGCGCGCCTCCTGCTGACCCTGCTCCTCACGCGCGGCGTGATATCCGCCGTTTTCCTTGAGGTCGCCCTCTTCGCGGCGTTCGTTGATCTCGGCAGCGATGACCGGACGATTGGCGATGAGCGCGTCGAGTTCACCCTTGAGCCTGTCGTGCGACTCCGGGGTCAGCCAAGTCACTTGCGTCTCAGTCATCTCGATCACTCCCTAGTAGTTGTTCCCGGCCGGGGCCGGGTTCCCTGGTCGCTGCAGTGCCCACAGGGGGCGGGCATGCACCAGTCGACGGCTAGTGCCATCCTGAGGAAGTTCATCGAACCTCGACAGGCTTCAGATCCGGTAAATCATGGATCTCGAACTGACAGCACTGGCCGCCGATGCAGCAAACACGGCTCCGAGCCCCGGAACCGTGTATCACGCTATTTTAGCATGAATCACAAACATGCAGGTCGGCGTTCGTTTTGTGGACGGTCTCAGTGGCATATCGCCCGGAGTCAGCCCGCCCGCAGATACTTCGGCACGTCGTCGCTGCAGCCGTAGATGCTGCTCGAGACCGGCGGGGCGGAGGCACGGACGGTGGTCGTCAGTTCGATGGTGCCGCTGTCGGACGGCTTGATCAGCACCTCGCGACGGCCCAATTCGGACCCGTCCCTGGCCATCGCGCGGACGAAACACACCACCGGCTGCTGCGGATCCTTGCGGGTGACCTTGATATGGACCGAGATGGTGGAGTCGTCGACGACGGTGTAACCGAGCTGTTCGGTGTCGATATCTCCCGGTCCGTACTTCTGGAAGCCGAGGTAGGCGGTCCCGAGACCCGCGGCCAGCACGACCGCGCCCAGAGCGAACGGAATCCATCGGCGCTTCGGGCGTGGCGCGGTTCCGTACCGATCGGCATGTCGGTTGATCGGCGTGTCACTGGGCGTTTCACTCATGCCGTCTCACTCCGGGGGGTATGTCGGAACAAAAGTCTGTCGAATGGAACTATAGGGACAGGTAGATCGGACCCCGGCGGCGGAGAGTACGAGGTATGACGGTGGTTGATGAGGTGAACGAGACGTGAGTGGTTTCCGGCTCATGGCGGTTCATGCGCACCCCGACGATGAATCCAGCAAGGGCGCCGCGACGACCGCGCGGTATGCCGACGAGGGCCATGATGTCCTCATCGTCACGCTGACCGGCGGTGAACGCGGCAGCATCCTCAACCCGGCGATGGATACCCCCGGCGTGCTGGAGCGGATCGATGAGATCCGGCGCGAGGAGATGGAGGCCGCGGCCGCCGCACTCGGTGTGCGCCAGACCTGGCTCGGTTTCGTCGACTCCGGCCTGCCCGAGGGCGATCCGCCGCCGCCGCTACCGGAGGGCAGTTTCGCGCTGGTCCCACTGGACGAGGCCGTCGAGGCGCTGGTCCGCGTGGTGCGTGAGTTCAAGCCGCATGTGATGACCACCTATGACGAGAACGGCGGATATCCGCATCCGGATCACATCCGCTGCCATGAAGTATCGATGGCCGCGTTCGAGGCGGCGGGCGATCCGGAGCGCTTCCCGGACGCGGGCGAGCCGTGGCAGCCGCTGAAGATCTACTACGACCACGGATTCACCATGGCGCGCCTGGATATCTTCGCCGCCGAATACGAGCGGATCGGTGAGCCGTTCCCGCTGCAGGAGTGGCTGGAACGCACCCGCGCCTACCGACAGGGCCGTCCGGACGGTATGACCAGGGTGACCACTCAGATCGAATGCGCCAAATACTTCCCGCTGCGTGATGACGCGCTGCGCGCGCACGCGACGCAGATCGATCCCAACGGCGCGTTCTTCGCGCTTCCGATGGAAATGCAGCAGCGGCTCTGGCCCACCGAGGAGTTCGAGCTGGCCAAGTCCAGGGTCGAATCCACGCTGCCGGAGACCGATCTGTTCGCCGGTATCGAAGACGAGCACCGGTGATGTTGGTTCTCCTCGCGCAAACTCCCGGCACGCCTACCGGACCCGAATTCGGTAAGGCGTCGCCGCTCGGTCTGGTGATCATTCTGGTGTTGCTCGCCGGGACCGTCCTGCTGGTGCGTTCGATGAACCGGCATATCAAGGGCCTGCCAACGACCTTCGAGCCCGAACATCCGGAAGCGGATCAGGCGGCGGACGAGGGCACCGAACCCGGTATCGCCCGGCTCGACAAGAAGGACATCGAATCCGACGACGGGCCTGACAAAACCTGATGTCGCAGCGGCCGTCCGACAATCTCGGGCGGCCGCTGTTACGTTCACCCGTCCGACTTCGTCAGTGGGGTAGTCGCGGCACGATCCACGGGCGGCAGGTGCTTTCGGGCACGGCTGCTAGTGCGGGACATGCCGATGACATTCGAGGATCTGCGCTCCGAACTGCCCAGCCGGGGCTGGTGCCGGGTGACGACGGCTTCGACGCGGCCGTGGACCACCACGGTCACTCAGCCGGTCGCCGAGGTGGTGCGGGCTTTGCGGATGAGATCGCGTCGGCGGTGACGTATACCCGCCGGGCCGGGGTACCCGCGGACGTCGCCCGCACGCCGTCGACGCCTGGTTATCTGGGCCGCGCTTGGTAACTGCTTGCCGCACCGCCGATCTCACGCGCGACGCACGGGATGGCGCAGGATGGTGCGGGTATTCGCGCCGGGCGATTTGCGTGGATCCGAGAGGTAGATCTCGTGATGGCGGCCGTTCATGAGCAACCCCTCGGCGGCCATGAACGCTTCCATCGTGGCCAGCGTCTCCGGTTCGGTGGCATACGGTCCGATATGCATGACCTGGATCGCAGTACCCTCGGTCAGCCGCTCGAAGGTCGCACCGGACACCATCTCGGGGGTCACCACCTCGGGCATGCGGATCATCAGCTTCCACTGCCACTGTTCGCGCGGCACCGACAGCGGCGGCTCATCGGAGTCCACCCACCACTGGCCCTCCAGCTTCGGTACCACGAAATCCTGACCGTCCGCCTCGGCGATCTTCTTGGCGCCGTATGCGGTTCGATACAGCGTCTGCACCGCCTCGGTGTACTGCTCGCCGCCGGGCGCGCCGGAACCGGTGACCGTCAGATACCCGTAGGTGTCGAAGGTGCGCAATTCGGGTTCTTGGGTGGCGTCGTAGTAGTGCGGGTCGCTCTTGGCCAGATCGATTTTCATCGTGAGCCCTTCGGTTTCGAAATCTCGGACGCTGACGAGCGTGAACCCTCCGTCGGCGGGAGAGTCAAGCTGACCCGGAGCCATCCGTATGGAAGTTTTGGCAGTCGTGAAGGAGATCTTCCGTAAGGCCGGTGTGCGCGGTTGGGTGCACGCCAGATGTTTCGATTGCGCTGGTGAGGTGGGGTTGGGCGCCGATGAACCTGTGGTGCTGGCGTCGGTTGACTCAGCGGTGGCTGCGCAATGCCGAGGCGTTCGGCCGCCCGCCCGAAATGCAGTTCTTCGGCGACGGCGACGAAATACCGCAGCTGGCGCAGGGAATCCACGCTGCGACGATAGCGTGATCGTACTAGCTGGTCGCTCCGGAAGTCGGTGTGGCAGGGGCGGAGCCGGCCCGCCAGTCCTCACGGAGTTGGCCGGGGGTGGTGTCGAAGCGTCGGCGGAAGGCCTTGCTGAAACTGCTGATCGAACCGAAGCCCAGGTCCGATGCGATATCGGTGATACTTCGATGCTGGTAGGCGGGGCTGCGCAGGCGGTCGCGCGCCAACCGCAGGCGTTCCTCCCGGATGACTTCGCTGGGTGTGGTGTCGGCATTGCTGAACGCGAGTTGAATTTGACGCAGCGACCAGCCGAGCGCAATGGCGACGCGGGTGCCGGTGAGGCCCGGATCTCCGGCATGGTCGTGGATAAACCGGCGAGCGGTCGCTTCGATATGGGCGAGCTGGGTGAGCGAGTTCGCCGGTTCACCGAGTATCTGCATGCAGAGCAGATCCACCAGCCGTTCGGAGACGCTGTCGAATTGGAGGTCGGTGAGTGCGGCGGATTCGGTACGCAGGCCGCCGAGGATCCCGTCGGTCACCCGTCCGAGCCCGGTCGTGAGATCCAGCGGCTGGCTGGGTGGAACGACGCGGTTGAGGCGATGTTTGATCTCCCTGCGCGGAATGGTGATGATCATCCCGCGCGTGCCGTCGGACATGGACATTTCGTAGGGGCGGTCGACGACCGCCAGGCACATGGTTCCCGGGGTGATGAGCCCGTACCCGTCGACGGTGCGGAAGGACACTTGCCCGGAGAAAGGAACGATCAGCCGGTAGTCGTCATCGGGGTCGGCGCGGATGTGGCTCGGGTTGCGCACGTAGGTGACGGCATCCGATTTCCACCCGACGAGCTGGTAGGTGTCGGTGCGCCGCAGTTGGGTGTGCCCGCGGAAGTCGGTGCGGCTAGGGAATCGGTAGCCGAGCCGACAGTGGTATGTGCTGATCAGATCGGCCCAGTACTCGGCTCGCTCATGTGGATCCACCACATTTGTCGTGGCGGAGCCGGCGATGGCCGATTGATTCATGAATACGCCTCCGACTCGACAATCATCGGTGGCCCCGGCGCCGACCCCAACTCTAGCGAAGCGTAGTGCAGTACCGCGTGGATCACGGCTCAACCAAGCATTTCCGGGTTTCGAGTTCTGCGCGCTCGGACAATGCTTTTGCGCTTCGGGACAAGCGGGGCCGCGCGGGCGGCGGCTACCGTCCGGATAGCTGAGGCCCGGGTCGGCCCAGCTATCGGTGCCGACCCATTCAGCTATTGCGGACGATAATCAGGAGTTCACATGCGCAGAATCGTGGTCGGCGACGACGGGACCGGACAGGGACGGGTCCTGGCAGACGACAGTATCGACCCGCTGACATTGGCGCTGTTGCCAGGCGCCGAGGTGTACCGGATGTGGGAACTCGACGAGCTGCCCGATCTGCCGGTCGACCGGATGCCTCCGCAGACCGAAACGAGCTATTTCCCCGGCCCGGGTGGGGTGCGTTTCGGATTCATCTCGGTACCTCCGGGACTGACCTATGAGCCCGACGCCGAGCTGTCCGAGGAGGAGATGGCGGCCCTCGCCGCGGAGGCGGAGGCGAAACTGCCGGGGATGATGGCGGCCTTCGATCCCGCCGCGCCCGGCATGCACCGCACTGCGAGCGTCGATTTCATTGTCGTGCTCAGCGGCGAGGGCCGGCTGCGTCTCGGCGACGGTGTCGATGTGTCGCTGCGATCGGGCGATTGCGTGATCCAGAACGGCACACCACACGCATGGTTCAACGACGGTGCGGTGCCGTTCGTTTTCTGTTACGCCCTCAGCGGCGTCGCCGACCAGAATGAGCCGGTGCGGCCATGACCGACCTCGAACGGCGTCCGCAGGGGAGGTCCCTTGGCTGAGGGGCGTCGGAAGTCGTTGGCGCAGCTTCGAATACACGCTGGTGGCGACCGGTCCCTGCGCCGTAGGCGTCGACCCCGCTGCGGTGGGGGTGACGCAGACGTTTGTCGATTGTGCGGTGGTGCGAGTCGTCATACCTCCGGGTATGCCGACGTGATGCCGGATTCGGTCGGATGC
The DNA here is from genome assembly GCF_040674855.1 of Nocardia sp. NPDC049707. Classification (NCBI taxonomy): domain Bacteria; kingdom Bacillati; phylum Actinomycetota; class Actinomycetes; order Mycobacteriales; family Nocardiaceae; genus Nocardia; species Nocardia sp. NPDC049707. The sequence continues at coordinate 139,297 of NZ_JBFANN010000012.1, forward strand.
GGTCATCGGGCTTCAGTGTGCGCAGTCCGTTGACGACGCGGCCTGCGCAGGAATCCGGCACGACAGTGGTCATCGGTCGTGACGGCGAGATCGAGATGCTGGCAGCGCTCGCGCGCCGGGTCGCCGCGGGGCGGGGCGCCGTGGTGCTGGTGCAGGGCGAACCAGGTATCGGAAAGACGATTCTCTTGGACGCGGCCAGGGCGCGGTTCACGGCGGCGGGTCTGCATATTCGACTCGGGGCCGCCAGCGAACTACAGCAGACTGTCCCGTTCGCCGCGCTGCTCTCCTGGCTCGACGACACCGACACGTCGGGGACAGATTCGATCCGGGCCCTGCTCGACCGCGACGATCGGGCGGGTGACGCCGCGGCAAGGGCCCCGATCGTCATCGCCGACGCGATCCTCGAGCACATCGAAACCTGGTGCGCCACCGGTCCGCTCGCGCTGATCATGGACGACGTCCACTGGGCCGACACGTCGAGCGCGTCCGTATTGCAGCGGCTGTGCGCCCGCATCGACGAGCTGCCGCTACTGCTGGTGCTCGGTGCCCGCCCACAGCCTCAGGACTCGGCGTTCACCGTATTGGCGGGCGAACTCGTCGAACGCCGCGCCCCGCTGATCCGCCTCGGCGGGCTGTCCGCCGAGGCAGCGGCGCAATTGGTGTCGCGGATCGTCGGTGCCACCCCCGGCCCAGGCTTGATGCGGGAGGTGGCTGGTGCGAGCGGCAATCCGCGCTACCTCGCCGAATTGGTGGCCGCCTTGTTGCGCGAGCAGGCGATCGCGGTTGTCGCCGATACCGCCGAGATTACCGAGGCGGTCGACGGGCAGCGCCCGTCCAACACACTCGCGCAGGCGATTTCGCGGAAGTTGGACTTTCTGCCGCGTTGCGCATGGCAGGTGTTGCCGACTGCCGCCGCACTCGGCCCGGTCGTCGACGTCACTGAATTGGCGGCGATTCTGGACCGCCCCCTCCTGGATGTGTGGAGCGTCGTCAGTGACGCGATGACGACCGGACTGCTCGCACTTGTCGACTCCGAAGTGATGTTCCGGCATGAATTGATCCGGCTCGTGCTGGCCGATCAGCTGCCGGCCGCGGTGCGCGTTGGTCTGCTGCGCACGGCTGGACGGGTCCTGCAGGCGACCAACGCGCCGATCGAGCGGATCGCCTATTACCTGGCGGTCGCCGACCAGGAACTGGACCACACCAGCATCGACTGGCTGGTAGCCGTGGCCGATAAACTGGCCTTTCGAGCGCCCGAGCTGGCGGTGCGGCTGTTGCGGCGCGCGACGACGGAGTCCGATGATGCAGAGCTGATCCGCCGGTATACCAAGGCGTTGCTCTGGAGCGGCCGAATCGCCGAGGCGGAGGCGTGGGTTGCGCGGTCGGAGCACGGCAACGACATCGAAATGCGCTGGCTGCTCGCCCAAGCCCGCCATGCCCGGGGCCGAATGGCCGATGCCGAGGCGCTGGCGCTGAGCATTCGGATCCCCAGTATCGGACCGGACCAGTTCGATCCATACGGGCTGCGGGCGCACTGTCTGATCGAGCTCGATCGCCTGACCGACGCCGAAGACGTGTTGCAGCAGGCGATAGCGCACAACCGCGGTGTCCCTGACGTGTACTCGTCCTCGACCCTGCTTGCCAAGGCACGGCTCTACCTGCTGAACGGTCGCTGGGATGACGCGGTGGCCGAATGCGGCGCGAGCACGGCGGCGCCCGACGTGCTCGGGTACTCGACGATCGCGCGTAGCCTGGCCGCGCTGATCGGTATTCACCGCGGCACATTTCTGCCGGACGTGGACAGTATTCCCATACCGGACGACCTCGTTGGCGCCACCGGTCACGCGCACCTGCACCAGTGGGCCAAAGCATTGACGCACGAGGCACACGGCCATCCGGACCTCGCCTTGAAGCTGCTCTTCGATACCTACGAGCGAATGGCCGACCATTCGGCCGCGGCGACGCTTTACTACATATTCCCGGATATCGCTCGACTGGCCGCGGACCTCGGCGATACGGATGCGGCGCGGTCGGTAGCGGCCGGCGCCGACGAACTCGCGGCGCGCCAGCCGACCGCCTCGAGGAGCGGGACAGCGCTGCTGTGTCGAGGTCTGGCCGAGCGCGATTCCCATAGCCTGCTGGCGGCGGCCGAGGCATTCCGGCGGTCCGGGCGGTTGCTCTACCAGGCGCAGGCACAGGAGAACGCCGCCGTGCTGCTCGCCGCGGCGGGGCGCGATATCGACGCCCGCTGTTCGCTGGATACCGCGATAGCGATCTACAGCCGACTCGGCGCATCGTGGGATACCGCCCGCACGGTCGCACGCGTGCGGCCATACGACATTCGACGAGGTGTTCGGGGTCGGCGCAACCGGCCCAAATCCGGCTGGGCTGCGCTGACCGATACCGAGCGCAAGGTCGCCGCGCTCGTCGCCGACGGCTGCTCCAACTCCAGCATCGCGGCGCAAATGTTCGTGTCGCACCGGACAGTTCAGTCCCATGTGTCGAATATCCTCGCCAAGCTCGACCTGCGATCACGGCGCGAGGTCGCCGCGCGCATGCCGGATCGAAAGACCCGCGTGTAAGCGCGGGCATCTGTCGACTGACGCTCGAGGGACCGTCACCGATTCAGTCATCTGACAATCGTGCAGAAGTGGTGGGTCGCCGCGGAACGGCTGTGGCTCTCCGCCGACCAGATCCGGCGACTATCGGCCCTCGAGGGCGGCATCGTCGCCGAACGAGACATCTGAAGTTGTGCCGATCGCGCAGCGCTCGTCGGTGTCCGGTTCCTTGGCCGTGGCGTTCGATCAAAGGTGTGACTACGTCATGGTGGGCGTCAGTTGACTGATGTGGCGGTGGGGGCGTGCGTACCACAGTGGAATCCGCACAAGCCGCCTCACCGTTCCTCGAAAGGACAACGACATGGTCGACATCCGACGCCTCCGTTTGCGGCGCGCTACCAGGGTGATTGCCGCGATCACGGCCGCGGTGGCCGCCGGGAGCCTCGCCGTGGCGTGCACGGCGAGCACCACCACCCATGCCGGGCCCACCGAGGACGCGCCGAAGCCGACCGTCGTCCTGGTCCACGGCGCGTTCGCGGATGGATCGAGCTGGAACGACGTCATCGACAAGCTCCGTAAGGATCGGTACCCCGATGTCGCGGCGTCGAATCCGTTGCGCGGCCCCGCTTCCGACGCCGCCGCACTGCGGGGGTCGATCAGCCCGGTCGCTGCGCAGCGATTGATGGCCGAGCGGGCTCATTTCCATGTCACCGAGGTCGCCGCGTCACATTCGGTCGCCGTTTCGCATCCCGATCTCGTCGCCGTGTGATCGAGCAGGCCGCCCGGGACACCGTCTACTGACCACCGCGAAAGATATTAGAGGAGAACGCTTTTCATGGACATGAAGCTGGAAGTCGTCGTACTGCCCGTCGCCGACGTCGACCGCGCCAAAACCTTCTACACCGAGCGGCTCGGGTTCCGTCTCGACGCCGATTTCCCCGTGGACGACGGCTATCGCGTCGTGCAGGTCACCCCGCCCGGCTCGGCATGCTCGATCATCTTCGGCACCGGAGTCACGACGGCCGCGCCCGGAACCTCGTACGGCCTGCACCTGATCGTCACCGATATCGAGGCCGCCGTCGCGGAATTGGCCGAACGCGGGATCGCGGTCGACGGACCGTTCCGCGATGCCACCGGCGTTTTCCACCATGCCGGATCCGAAGGCCGTGTCCCCGGGGCGGATCCGCAGCGTCGCAGCTACGGTTCGTTCGCCGCGTTCACCGATCCCGACGGCAATGGCTGGTTCTTACAGGAAATCACCCAGCGTGCGCCCGGCCGCTGATCCGCTCATCGAAGGTGAACCCATGTCCGACAAGGAAATTCGTACCTACGACGTCGTGGTCATCGGAGCCGGGCCGGTCGGTGAGAATGTCGCCGACCGCACCCGTGCCGCCGGGCTGAGCACCGTGATCGTCGAATCCGAACTGGTAGGCGGCGAATGCTCATACTGGGCTTGCGAACCCAGCAAGGCCCTGCTGCGTCCCGTCCTGCTCTACCGAGAAGCCGCGCGCTTCCCCGGTGTCGCTGCCGCGGTTACCGGACCGCTCGATGCCGGTGCGGTGCTGAAGCACCGCGATCGCATGGCCGCCGACTGGAACGACCAGGACCAGGTCGACTGGCTCGGCTCCGTCGGGGTCGACCTCCTCCGTGGTCACGGCCGACTCGACGGACCCCGGCGGGTGACGGTCCACACGCCCGAGGGCGACACCATGCGTCTCATTGCTAGGCACGCGGTGGCCGTGTGCACCGGCACCGCCGCCGCCCTGCCGCCGCTTCCGGGCCTGGATGCGGTGCGGCCGTGGACAAGTCGCGAAGCGGCCAGCGCGCGGGAAGTACCCGACCGGCTCGCGATTCTCGGAGCAGGCGTGGTCGCCACCGAAATGGCGGCCGCCTGGCAAGCATTGGGCGCGCGGGTCACACTCATCGCCCGGGAGTCCCGGCTGTTGGGCCGTGTGGAAGCCTTCGCCGCCGACCTGGTCGCCGAGGGGCTCCGGGAAGCGGGTGTCCAACTCCGATTTGGTACCACCATCACCGCCGCCGAACGCGCGGGCGGACCGGACGACGGCATCCATCTCACCCTCGCCGACGGCACCCGGCTGGTGGCCGACGAACTGCTGCTCGCGACCGGACGCGCGCCCCGCACCGAGGACATCGGCCTCGACACCGTCGGCTTGTCACCCGGTCAGTGGCTCACTACCGACGACACCTTCACCGTGACAGCTGTCGACGGCGACTGGTTGTACGCGGTCGGCGACGTCAATCACCGTGCGCTGCTGACCCATCAGGGCAAGTACCAGGCGCGGGTCGCGGGCTCGGTCATCGCCGCCCGCGCCCAGGGTCTGGCATTGGACACCGGCCGGTGGGGCCGCCACGTCGGGACCGCCGACCTCGAGGCGGTGCCGCAGGTCGTCTTCACCGATCCGGAGATCGCGGCGGTCGGCCTCACCACCGAGGACGCCGCCCGCGCAGCGCGGGACGTGGACGTGGTCGACTACGACATCGGCCGGGCCGCCGGTGCGATCCAACACGACCCCGGCTATCGAGGCCGTGCCCGCGTCCTGATCGACCCGCAGCGCCAGGTGATCGTCGGCGCGACTTTCGCCGGACCGGGCGTCGCCGAACTGCTGCACTCGGCCACCATCGCCATCACCGGCGAGATCCCCATCGACCGGCTCTGGCATGCGGTTCCGCCGTTCCCCACCATCAGCGAGGTCTGGCTGCGGTTGCTGGAAACCTATCGCGACCAACAGAATTCATCGGTCGCAGGAGAAATCGGATGATCACCTACGACCGGCTCTACCTCGGTGGTTCGTGGACCGAACCCAGCAACCCGACGCTGCTGGAGATCGCCTCTGCACACGATCGATCCACCCTGTGGGCCCCTTACCCCATATGTGCCGGATGGTAGTGTGCTCGTCGTGCTCATCGAGGTTGACAGACTCTAGCCGCCAGGTCGAAGGCGGCGCCCCTGATTGCGCATTCGCCGCTGCGTTCGAATGTGCCTTCCGTGTGCTCGATTGAGCGTTGTCGCGGGCACTGTCCACCGCGCCGACCCATGATGTCGGTAGCTGTTCATGCCCGCGCTCACGCCGACCTCGCCTTCGCCTGCATCCGCAAAGTCTGAAATCCCACGCGCTCGTGCTCACCGCGATCCGGGCGTCGTGCTTCGCGGCCGCTCCCGCGGCGAGCAGGAGGAGTCAACCGAGTCATGTCCATGCAATCGACGATCGCACTACAGAACCTGTCCTTCGAATGGCCCGACGGAACCGTCGCGCTCTCCCGGATCAACGGCGCCTTCACCAGCGGGAGAACCGGCTTGGTCGGCCGAAACGGCGCCGGCAAATCGACGCTGCTGCGGCTGATCGCCGGAATTCTGACACCGACATCCGGGCGAATCGAAACCGCCGGCGAGGTGGGCTATCTGCCGCAGACACTCACCCTGGGCCGCCACGCCACCATCGCCCAATTGCTCGGTATCGCAGACAAACTCGCGGCCCTGCGCGCGATCGAAAACGGGGAAACCGATGAGAAGCACTTCGAGACGATCGGCGACGACTGGGACATCGAAGCCCGCGCCGACGAGTCGTTGCACGAAATCGGTTTCAGCGCGGTAGATCTCGACCGCAAGGTCGGTGAAATATCTGGCGGCCAAGCCGTTCTCGTCGCGATCACGGGCCTGCGGATCCGGCGCACTCCGATCACCCTGCTCGACGAGCCCACGAACAATCTCGACCGCGAAACCCGCGCCAAACTCACCGAATTCATGGACTCGTGGCCGGGCACCCTCGTGGTGGTCAGCCACGATTTAGAGCTCCTGGAGCACATGGATGCCACCGCGGAACTGCACGGCACGACACTGGAGGTCTTCGGCGGTCCCTACAGCGCCTGGAAGCAGTACGTCGAACAGGAACAGGCGGCGGCTGTGCAGGCGGCGCGCACCGCTGAGCAGGCGTTGAAGGTCGAGAAACGCCAGCGCATCGAGGCCGAGACCAAGCTGGCCAGGCGCGAGCGCACGGGCAAGGCCACCCAGCAACACGGCGGCATCCCCCGGATCCTGGCGGGCAACCGCGCCAGCAAGGCGCAAGCCTCCGCCGGCGCGATGCGCACGACTGCCGACGCGAAAGTCCGTGCGGCCCAGGATGTCCTGGATTCCGCGGCAGCCCGCGTCCGCCGCGAGGAACACATCCACCTCGTGCTGCCCGATCCCGATGTGCCGCGCAGCCGGCGCATCGCCGAACTGCGCGACGGTGACCGGCGCGTAGTCATCCAGGGCCCGGAGCGAGTCGCCCTGGTCGGCCCCAACGGGGCCGGCAAGTCGACGCTGATCGAGAACCTGATCCAGGGTCGCGATCCCGAACGCGCCACCTTGTTCACCGACCGGGTCGGCTATCTCCCGCAACGCCTGGATGGGCTCGACGAGCAGGCCGGCGCGCTCGAGAACGTGCACGCGGTGGCCGCGACCACCCCGCCCGCCACCATCCGCAATCAGCTGGCTCGGCTGCTGCTGCGTGGCAGCAGTGTCGACCGGCCGGTCTCGACACTGTCGGGCGGAGAACGCTTCCGTGTCTCCTTGGCGCGCTTGCTGCTCGCCGATCCCCCGGCCCAGCTGCTGATCCTCGACGAGCCGACCAACAACCTCGACATCGCCAGCGTCGACCAGCTCGTCGAAGCCCTGGCGGCCTACCGTGGCGCGCTCCTTGTCGTCAGTCACGACTACCCGTTCCTGCGCAGGATCGGCATCGACACTGTCGTGGCGCTCGATTCCGACGGCCGCATGCAGTCGAGCGGCTCCCTGTAGACCGGCATCGAGAAGAGAGCGGACGACAATGGACTCACGTGTCGTGCGAATGGTCGTTCGCGACGCTGAGCGGCAACGACTGTCGGCATTCGTCACGGCCACGGCAGGCCAGGCCCTGATCCTGCGCGGTGCGAGCGGAGTCGACAAGAACGTCCTACTCGACTATGCGATCGAGCTCGCCAGACGAGAAGGGCACACCGTGGTTCGGGCTGTCGGCGTGGAAGCCGAATCCGCACTCCCGTATGCGGGGCTGCATCAGCTCCTGTACCCGCTGTTTCCGCATACGGATACCCTCGACGAGCGCGCTCGCGCCGTGTTCGACACCGCCTTCCGGTCTCCGGGCGCCACCCCGCCGTCGGTGATGACGCTGGGGATCGCCGTGTTGGACCTGCTGTCCGTGGCGGCCGCCGAGCGACCGCTGCTGCTGGTCCTCGACGACGGTCACTGGGTCGACGAGCCCAGCGCCGAGGTGTGCGGATTCGTCGGCCGCCGGCTGGGCGGCAGTTCGGCGAAACTGCTGATCGCCCTGCGCGCCGGCACCCCATCGCGGTTCGACACCGCCGTTCTGCCGGAGACGCCGGTGCCGGCGCCGTGGGCCGAACGCGCCCGCGGGGAACCGCGGGCCACCGATAACAGCCCACCTGGGCAGGACGTGCTCACCTGGCAGGAACGCCGGATCGCCGATCTGGCCGCTCGTGGTCTCACCAACAAGGAGATCGGTCGGCAACTGTATTTGTCGCCGCGCACGGTCAGTTCGCACCTGTACCGGATTTTCCCGAAGCTGGGCATCACGACGCGCGCCGCGCTGCGTGACGCGCTGAACGGACAGCGGGAAGCGGTCGGGGCATGAAACAGTCCGGCGGCGCGGCGGCGTTCACGCTCAGGGGGCTGCGGCCGAGCTCGCGGCGCCCGCTGCGAGCGCTCCACCGAATGGTCTTCTGCTGATCTGCATCTGCGCTCCTGCGAGGCTGTCGTCTGCGAACCGTGGCGCGGTGAGGTCCGAGGCGAGGGGTCGCACCTCACCGCCCACATCGGTGACGCTAGGCAACCGGCGGGTACCGCCGCGACCGTCGGATGACGTAATCGATGACGGTCGGCCGGTGTGCTGGCCTACCGGGTCGTGTCCTCGATGGTGGGCAGCAGCGCCGCCAGATCCCCGCGCGAACTGATTCCGAGCTTGGGGAAGATGCGGTGCAGATGGGTGCTGACGGTCCGGTGCGACAGGTACAGCCGTTGCCCGATCTCCCGGTTGGTCAGGCCCTGGGCCGCCAGTTGGGCGATGCTCAGCTCGTGCGGGGTGAGCCGTTCGCGGGCGTCGGTGCTGCGATCCGGGCTGGATTCGCCGGCGCTGCGCAGTTCCACGCGTGCCCGTTCGCTCCAGGCGGTGAAGCCGAGAGCGTCGAAAATCTCTCTGGCGGTGCGTAAGTGGGCGCGGGATTCGACAATCCGGCGCTGTCGGCGCAGCCACTCCCCAAAGGCGAGGTGCAGGCGGCCGCGTTCGGCGGGCCAGCCGGCGAGATCCGCGGCCAGCGCGGCGGAGAATCGCTCTTCGGCTGCCTCGGTGGCGAAAACGGCGTGCGCATAACGCATTCCGTGGTGGAGTGCGGGCGATGGTGTCACCGCTGCCGCCGATTCCAGCCCATCCAGCAGCTCGCTCATGGCCTCGGACCGGCCCGCGCGGACCGCAGCCTCGGCGAGCTCGGCCAGGAAATACGCGCGCAGGAACGGGGAATGGGCCGGATCATGCGGATCGTGCAGGCGGCTCAGATCGGTGAAGGCATCGTCGAATCGTCCCTCGCCCAATGCGATGAGACCGCGTGTGAGCTGGACGGTGGCCAGCACGGGTCGCGCACCGGCTGCGAGTCCGGTCCGCTCGGCCTCCGCCGTGAGGGCGACAGCCTGCTCGTAATCCCCGCGCAGGGCGGCGATTTCGGCCTCGACGGCGGTGGCCAGCCCCCGCATGAACGGTTGGCCGGTCTCGCGGCCGAAAACCGCGGCCTCGGCCGCGACGGGCGCCGCGGCGGCGAGATCGCCGAGCCGGGTCAGGCACCACGCCTGCACCGCGAGTGCGCGGGTCAGCAGGCCCAGCCTCCCGGATGCGCGGAATCCGCGAGCGGCGGCGGCCGAGAAATGCGCGGCGAGGTCGAAGGCTCCCACCTGGAGTGCCGCGCTCCCGAGGAAACGGTCGACCTCCGGGTCTTGCCCGGCGGCCGAGGCCAGCTCCCGGAGGCGATCGAGAACGTGCTCGCCGCGTTCGAACGGAGCCACATATGCGGCGACCGCGACCAAGCGCGGGTCGCTGTCGGGAACGGGGAGCGCGTCGGCGACGGCGAGCAGCGCACGGCGGGTGTCGGGACCGGGCTCGACCCAGAAGCACCGCATGGCCGCACCCCACAGGATGCGCATCGCGGCATCAGGGTATCCATCGGCGGCGACGGAGGCCGCCTGGGCGGCCAGTTCGCCGATGCGTGCCGGGCTTTCGCGCATACCGTCGTCGAAGCCGCTGATCAGCCAGTTCGCGGTGGCCTCGTAACGCGGTGTGAGCGGGAGCGTGCGAGCGGCGTTCACCAGGCGTTCGGCGGTGGTGCGGCGACCGGAATCGACGGCCAGTTCGGCCGCCCGCAGCAAGCGGTCCGCGCGCCGGTCCGGGCTGTCGCTGAGGGCGGCGGCCCGTTCCAGCGCCGCCACCGCACCGCCCCGATGCCTGGCCCGTTCGGCGACGTCCTCGAGTTCCGCGGCCACCTGTTCGTCAGCGCCCACGACGGCGGCCGCGCGATGCCACGCCCGCCGATCCGGCAGCGCATCCAGCGCCTGGGCCAGCGCGAGGTGGGTGCGCCGGCGTTCCTCATCGGTCGCGGCGGCCACGAGCGCCGACCGCATCAGCGCGTGCCGGAAGGCCACGGCGCCGGAGTCGATGTCGATCAGACGCGCCTGCACCGCAGGGGTGAGGCTCTCGGGCTCGACCGCAGCGCCCAGCAGAATGCGCGTGGCAGAAAGCGTCTCCGCGAGCGAGTCACCGTCGTTGAGCGCCGCGACGAGCAGCGCGGACCGGCTGGGCGCGGGCAGGGCGGCGGCACGTGCGGAGAAGGCGCGTTCGAGGCGTCCGGTGAGCGGCAGCACCGAGGTGAGGTCCGTGAGATCCACGACCGCCGTTGGCAGTTCGGTCAATGCGAGCGGATTGCCCTTGGCCTCGGCGAGCACTCGCCGGCGGACCGGCGCGGGCAGGTCCGGTGCGACGCTGTCGAGCAACGCCGCCGCGGAATCGTCGGACAGCGGTTCCAATCGCATGGGATTCAGTCCCGCGTCGCACAGCGATGTCGTGCTGCCGTCTCGGCGGGTGGCGATCACGGCGACGGGCTCGGTGTCGATACGGCGGACGAGGAAGGCGAGCGCGTCGGCGCTGGCGGTATCGAGCCAGTGCACGTCCTCGGCAACGATCAGCAGCGGGCGGTCGGCCGCGGCGTCGGCCAGCAGGGTCAGCGCGGCGAGCCCCACCAGGTAGGGGCTCGGATCATCGACACTGTCCGACAGGCCCGAAGCCGTTGCCAGAGCATCGAACTGACGCGGCGGCAGCGCGTCGAACCCGCGGCGAAGCGGATACAGCAGCCGCTGCAGGCCCGCATAAGCGAGGTGCTGTTCGGCCTCGACGCCGGCGGTCCGTAGCACCCGCAGCCCCGCGATGGCCGCCGCTGCCGCCGCTTCGTCGACGAGCGCCGACTTTCCGATCCCGGGCTCGCCTTCGATCAGGTTTCCGCTCCGGTCGCCGGGACCGTCCACGAGCGCGCCAAGGTCTTTCAACTCGGCGTCCCGCCCGAACATCGGCATGGCACGTACCCCTCTTTCCGGGCCCCACCTGGTCATATGGGGCACTTTCGCGACCATACCGAAAGTGGAATACGTAAACTCCAGCGTCATCTGACTGATTCGCCGCTCTGCTCGCGACCGCGAGAGTGTTCGCATGACTACGGTCCGCTTTCATCTCCTGTCCATGCTGTCCCCCGCCGAGGTCGTAGGTGTGCTCACCGACTTCGAGCCCTCCCGAGCCGAGGTCTGGCCGTCCATCGACGCCGAGCACTTCGTTGTGCACGATCGCGGCGAGACCTGGGCCGAGGTCACCGAGGGCACCACCGCGGCGTGGGAACGCGCCCGCTATGAATGGGATCCGGCCGGCGACACCGTCACCGTTACCACGCTGGATTCCAAACTCTTCGGCCCGGGCGGTGGCTGGGTCTTCCGCACCACCCCGGAACCGAACGGCTCCCGCGTCGATATCGAGCTGACCCGCACCCCGCAGGCTTTCAAGGGCAAACTGCTGGCGGCTCTGCTGCCCCTGGTCGGCCCGTCATCGCTGCGCAAGTCGTTCGCCGGCCCGCTACAGGCCGCGTGATGTCCACTCCGCACACAACCGCTCGTCCTCGAACACAGCGGACACCTCGGCCATCTGAAGGAGCCAGGGCGGTTCGCCGACGCGGTTCGCGAGTTCGTCGACTCCAGCACAGGGTGATCGGTATGCCATCCCAGCGCCGGGATCGTCAATGGGAACGTTTCAGTGCGGCAGCGGTTTTCACGGGTCCGGTGACGCTCTGGCTCTGGGCCGAGTTCGCGGTGCTGCACGGGCGCGGTCCCGACGTATGGGATCTCGCCGCCCAGCATCCCCGTTCACCACGATCGAATGGATCTTTATCATGAATACCACTGTGGCGCTGCCGGATTCGAAGTCCGAGCGTTCCTCGCTGATTCGCCTGTACGCGGTCCGCGGTGTCGTCGCGATCGGGTGGGCCTTCGCCTTCGCCGCTGCTCACCACGCCTTGGACGTGCTCGCGGTCACCCTGCTGGTCAGCTATCCGCTGATCGATGCCGTGTCGTCGCTCATCGACTACCTCGCCGTCGCGCCCGGTCCCGACCGCCGTGTGACGGCTTTCAACGGAGCCCTGAGTAGTGTGGCCGCGGTCGCCCTCGGAATCGCCGCGGCCCTCGGCGGAGTCGGCTGGGTCCTGGCCATTTTCGGCGTCTGGGCAGTGCTTGCCGGCGCGGCCCAATTGGCCGTCGGCATTCACCGTCGTGGTCCCGTCCTCGGCAAGCAATGGCCGACACTGATCTCCGGCGGCCTGTCCTTCCTGGTCGGCGTGTTCTATCTCGTCCAGGCCATCGGACCGTCCCCGTCGCTCGATGTCCTGTCCACCTATGCGACCGGCGGCGGCATCTTCTTCATCGCACAGGCCGCCCTCCTCGCCTGGAAGTCCCGAGTCCAGCGCACCAGCGCCGCACGATGATGCTCGCCGGCTGTCTGCGCATGGACAGCTACGCCTGGCCATCGAGCGGGTACCCCAGACCCGAGGATGTGGCCGTGAACAGGAGCCGCACGAGCAGACCGACCAGACCCGCGATCACGACGAACCAGACGTGGCCGTGATTCTCAAACGGGCCCAGGGCCTCGGGTTCAGCCTCGATGAGATCGAGGAACTGTTACTCCGCGCACCACTGCTGTACCGCGAGCTGACCACGTGAACTCTGGTATGCAATGCCTGCATTGCGCCAGTGTGCGGGACCTGCTTGCGGCGGTCCGAGTTTCAGATGAGGTTCAGCGCAACGGCGATGGTGCCGAAGGTCGCCATGATCGAGGTCACGCCGACGTGCATCCCGATCGATAGCCGGATGTCCTTGTTCCGCCAGGCGAGCCAGAACCCCGGGAACATGAAGATCACCCGCGACACGAACACCCACGGCGACCAGAAGTGGTACAGCGAGAACAAGACTGTGCTGGCCACCGGCGCCCATCCGCCGAGGTGGGCGATGCGGGGGAGCAGGAAGCCGCGGAAGTACAGCTCCTCGATGAGCGGGAGAGAGATTCCGGTCAGCGGCAGGCAGATCACCATTGTGGTGAGCATGGTCGAGTACGAGTATCCGTCGAGGAATGCAGTGGCGCTGCCAGCGGCGTCGGTATACGGGACCCATGTGAAGAAGTTGTCGAGGAAGAAGCGGTTCATCGGTGCCGTCGCGAAGCTCAGCACCATCATCCACACGATGAGCGGGATGACCATCGACACCAGCTTCCCGCACGGGATCGGCTTGCCGGTGTAGTGCAGCACGCCGCGCAGCGAGAAGCGGCCGTTCAGATTGCGGCCCAGCCACAACAGCCCCACCAGGGTCGGTACGAGAACCAGGCACAGGGCGATCGCCCAGCCCAGAAGGATCGGGTAACCGACGGCGTCGATCAATGGTTCGCCGATGAGCAGGTATGCGACGACAATCAGGGCGCCGGGGACCAGATGCAACGCGATGGACAGCGGCAGGGAGTGGCGGTCGCTCAGCAGCCGCTGGACTATTCGGTTCGGTCGAGTGTCTTCGAAGGCGTACATGACGAGAGTTCCTCGAACTGTTCGTGCACCTTGCCCACCGAGTCGGTCCGGCGGGCAAGGTGCTGCGGCGTGTTCACCTCACCGGGTCGAGGGGCCCGGCTGGTTCCGGTCCCCGGCGGCGACCGCGCGGATGGCTTGGGCGATGGTGCGGAAGTCCTTGCGCAGGATGCTGCCGTGCGAGCTGCGGACCTTCGCGTGAATTTCGATGTTCGGGTTGCGTTCGACCACCCGATCGAGGCTGGCACGGATAAGTTCCTGCCCATCGCCCTTGCTGCCCAGCGATGATCCCGAGGCGTTCACGTACCGGGTCGGGACGGTGATGTTGTCCAGCACGGGGCCCAGTTCGCGTTCGCGGGCTATCTCGCCGGCCTCGATATTGCTGTCCGCCATCTGTTCGGCGGTCATGCGCGGGGCCAGGCCTGTCGGGCGCAGCAGCACCATGAGGAAGTTCAACCGCTTCCAGAGCTTCCGCATCTGTTCGATATCGATCTCGTCGATCCAGTCGTAGGGTTGCGCGCCCTCGACCAGGACCGCGCCCACGGTACGGTCGGGATTGCGGCTGGCCCAGTGCGCCGCGACGAAGGCCCCGTAGGACCAGCCCACCACCAGCGCCCGCTGCACACCTCTGGCCGCGAGGACAATGTCGACATCCCCGAGGTTCGTCTCGAACGAATAGTCCGCCGAACGCTGCGACCTGCCGCGGCCCCGCATGTCGTAGCTGATGTGCCGCCACCCCGGCCCCAATTCGGCGATGGTTCGCCGCCAAGACCGCTGAGAGGCCATGTGGCCGTTGAGATAGATCACGGGGATACCGGGACCGCCGGTGTCGGTGACGGCCAGGGCCGTATCGCCGACCGGCACCATGCCGGTCCAAGTCGATGTGTTCGAGCCGGTATTGGTCTTGCGTGGAGCGGGCACGTTCTTGCCTTTCGATTGTCGATTACCGAGCATGAGTGGACGTATGCAATACACGTATGTGCGAGCGAAATATGGAATAGCGGTTAGGTATTTCCGCGGACATGGCTACCGAGGGCTGTCGAGGACGCGCTCGATGTGAGCGAAGTAGTCGAGCACATCTCCGATTTCGGCCAGCGGTACGCCCGCCCCGGCCAGCGTCCGGACCTGCACCAGCCGCAGCAGCTCTGCGGATCGGTATCGGCGACAGCCGGAGCCGTCGAACTCGGGTTCGTCGACCAGCCCGTGCTGGTGGTAGAGCTGCACCATCGTTACGGTGACGCCGGCGAATGCTGCCGCCTGATCGATCGCGAACCCGTCTTGCGCGGCATGAGGCGGTCTGCGGGACTTCTCGACGCTCTCTGCATGAATTGCCGGCGCTTGCGGCGTCGTCATCGATCAGCCTCGGCTTCATGGAGCCGTTCGAGCCGTTCGAGCCGTTCGGACGGCAAGCTCCGGGTCTTCCAGAACTCGTCGAGATGTTCGCGCTCTGTGGAATTGAGCGAATACGCCTTGCGCGGCGGCCCCTTTTCCGACGGGACTTTCACCACGTCGACCAGGTCCCATTTCTCGATCCTGACCAGCAGGGCGTAGATGGTGCCTTCGGCGATGTCGGTGAATCCCTGATCACGCAGCCACGCTGTGATCTCGAAGCCGTACGCGGGACGCGCAGACAAGATCGCCAGGACGATGCCCTCCAGCGTGCCCGCGAGCATCTCCGTCATCTGCTTTCCCATGCTTCATCTCCTCGCGCTACTCGGTGACGCAGACTACTGGTAGATAGTAACACTGAGTAGTGGTTGTGCAAGCTCTGATTCAGAACGTCACCCGGCTTGAAATCGTCCGTTGCCCGCCATCTACTCTGTGATACAGTCTACCGGTAGTTAGTAGCGCTGAATAGTGCGCCTCGATCGAAGGAGGGGTTGCCACGGACAACTTGACGGAGATGCTGAAAGGCACGCTCGAAGGCTGCGTCCTCGAGATCATCGACTCCGAGGAGACATACGGTTACGTCATCACGCGGCGGCTGAATGAACTCGGTTTCGCAGACGTCATCGAAGGGACGGTCTACGCCATTCTGCTGCGATTGGAGAAAAACGGGCTGGTCGATGTATCGAAACGACCTTCCGAAGTCGGCCCGCCGCGCAAGTTCTACGCACTCAACGACGCGGGACGCAAAGAGCTCGCGACATTCTGGTCGAAATGGGAATACGTCTCATCACGCATCAATGAGCTCAAGGGAAGCAAGAAATGAACTTCTGGGAGACAATCACCGGCAGCGATCTCACCAGGGAATACACGGCCTTCGACGCCCGGGCCAAGGCGCTACCGCCCGAGTATGGAGCGGCGTGGGAAGAGATAAAGATTCATCTCTCCCCCTATGCGGGCTTCACGGGTCGCAACTTGATGCCGATCCTCGACGGTGCACTAGGGCTGCTCGAGGAAACGGCGGCGGATGGTCGGAGTGTCCACGAGGCGCTGGGCGACGACATCGAAGGCTTCTGCGCGGCGATCGCCGGCGAAGAGGGATCCAAGAGCTATCGCGACAAGGGGCGCGAGCAGCTGAACGTGAATGTTGCAAGGAAACTGGGCCGGCTAGGAGGATAACGTGGGCATCCGCGACATAATCGAAGGTAAGAGGGAGTGGCGAGCGCACATGGCGCGGGTCAAAGCACTCCCAACCGATTATCAGATCGTCTACAAGGAGATCCAAAAGTACTTTTTCAAGGTCGGGCCAGTCGAGCTGGTCGACGGAAACTTGCTCTCGGGAATTCTTGATTTCTTCGAAGAGGGGGTCGCGGCCGGCAAGGGAGTCCTGGAACTCATCGGCAATGATGTCGCGGCTTTCTGCGACGACCTGACAAAAGACTCACGGACCTACGCCGACATCTATCAGGAGAGCCGGCAAGGGCATCGGCAACGGAATGAAATGAATTGACCTCCCTTGTGGGACCCCGATGACGGCCTCACCGCCCTCATCCGTCATGTGATGGCGCACTACTCTTCATGTGAAGGCCCACGAGTATGCGGGTGCGATGGCAGGACAGACTTGCCGTTCTGGCAACTCCTGACCTCGCGGGTCGAGTCGAAGTGGGCAGAGCGTGTGGTGAGCCGGCTCGGTATAGGAGGTTGATGGGTATGAACCAATTGGCTGGTGCGACATCACCTTACCTGCGTCAGCATGCCGGGAATCCGGTGGATTGGCGGGAGTGGGACGCCCAGGCGTTAGCCGAAGCGGCAGCGCGGGACGTGCCGATTCTGCTGTCGATCGGATACGCGAGTTGCCACTGGTGCCATGTGATGGCGCACGAATCGTTCGAGGATGCGCGGACGGCGGCGCAGATGAACGAGAACTTCGTATGCATCAAGGTGGATCGTGAGGAGCGGCCGGATCTGGACGCCGTCTATATGAATGCCACGGTGGCGATGACCGGGCAGGGTGGCTGGCCGATGACGTGCTTTCTCACGCCGGAGGGTGAGCCGTTCTACTGCGGTACCTATTACCCGAAGGTGCCGCGTGGTGGGATGCCGTCGTTCACCCAACTGCTCACGGCCATCACCGATACCTGGGACACCCGGCGCGATGCGGTGGACAAGGCCGCCACGCAGGTGACCGATGCGCTGCGGGCACAGGCCGCTGGGCTGCCCGACGCCGATGTGACGATTTCAGCCGAGTTGCTCGATCACGCGGTCGCGGCGGTGTTGCGCGATGAGGATCCGAGGCACGGTGGATTCGGCGGCGCGCCGAAATTCCCGCCGTCGGCACTGCTGGAGGGGTTGCTGCGGAGTTGGGAGCGTACTGGCGACGCCGCGACCTTCGATGTGGTGAACCGCACGGCTGAAGCGATGGCCCGCGGCGGCATCTACGACCAGTTGCGCGGTGGGTTCGCCCGCTACTCCGTCGATGCGGCATGGGTGGTGCCGCATTTCGAGAAGATGCTCTATGACAATGCGCAACTGCTCCGCGCCTATGCGCATCTTGCTCGACGGACTCCGCCGCGGGAGCGAGAGTCTTTGGCGCACAGGGTTACTCGTGAGACGGTGCAGTTCATTCTCGATGACCTCGGCACCGACCACGGCGGGTTCGCGTCCGCCCTGGACGCCGACACCCACTTGGAACCGGGCGGGCCAGGTGTCGAAGGCGCGACCTATGTCTGGACACCCGCCGAGTTGATCGGCGAACTCGGCGCTATCGAAGGTGTCTGGGCCGCCGAGGTTTTCGGGGTCACAACCGCCGGGAACTTCGAACAGGGCACCTCGGTGCCGACCCGGTATGCCGATCCGGATGCGGTGTCCGACAACGGGACTGCCACGGCTGCCCGCGAGCGTTTCGAACGGGTCCGCGCCACCCTGCGCGATGCTCGTGCGCGACGCCCGCAGCCGGACCGCGATGACAAGGTGGTGACCGCCTGGAACGGCATGGCCATTACTGCCCTGGCCGAGGCGGGTTCCGCACTGCGGCAAGATGATTGGGTGGCAGCCGCCGCCCGCTGCGCCCACTTCCTGTTGGCCGAGCATGTGGTCGACGGGCGGGTGCGTCGCGCCTCGCTCGGTGGCGTGGTCGGCACGTCTCCGGGCATCTTGGAGGACTACGCCTGGCTGGTCACCGGCCTGCTGGCACTACACCAGGCCACCGGCCGACTCGATTGGCTCGAACATGCACAACGCCTGCTGGACAAGGCGATTCAGCACTTCGCCGACCCGGCCGCGGCCGGCAGCTGGTTCGATACCGCCGACGACGCCGAAATTCTGGTCACCCGCCCGCGCGATCCCATCGACGGCGCGACCCCCGCAGGCGCATCCGCCCTCGCCGAGGCCCTTCTCACGGCCGCGGCCACCAGCGCGCCGGAACCCGCGCTCCACTACCGCGAGCTGGCCGACCAAACCCTCCAACGCGGTGCCGTCGTCCTCGCCCGCGCGCCCCGCTCGGCCGGCCAGTGGCTCACCGTAGCCGAACCCGCCCTCCGCGGCCCCCTCCAGGTAGCCATCGCCCTACCCGATAGCACAACCGCGGCAACGGAATTGATCGCCACCGCCCGTACCGAAGCCCCCGGCGGCACCGTCATCGTCGCCGCCCCCACCGACTCGGTTCCCCTCCTGGCCGATCGCTCGCCGGTCAACGGTGCCCCCTCCGCCTACGTCTGCCGCGGCTCGGTCTGCGACCTCCCGGTGACGACCGCACCCGACCTGCGCGCCTCCCTGAACCGGCGCTAGTGGGTGGGTGACCTTGCGTAGTCAGGCTTTGTTCATCGGTGGGCGGTCCGGGGTCGGGAAGACGACGGTGGCGTTCGAGGTTCATGCGCGGCTTTCGGCGGCGCGGGTGCGGCATTGTTTGATCGAGGGGGACAACCTGGATCAGGCCTATCCCGCGCCTTGGGAGCATGGTCTCGCTGAGCGGAATCTTGCCGCGATGTGGGCGAATTACCGTGCGCTCGGGTATCGGCGGATGGTGTACACGAATACCGCGAGTGTGTTCGAGGGTGTGCTCGGTGAACTCATCGCGGCGATGGGGGAGCAGCCGAAAGTCACCGCGGTCCTGCTGACCTGTACGGATCCGATAGCTGCCCAGCGGCTCGCGAGCCGGGAGATCGGTAGCGCGCTGGATGCGCACATCGAGCGGAGCCGGGAAATGGCGGCGAAACTGGATGCCGAGGCTCCGGACTGGGTGCATAGGGTCGGCACCGATGGCCGCGCAGTATCCGACATCGCGGCGGAGATCGTCGGCCTGAGCGGCTGGTTGCCCTGAATTCGGCCGATGGCACCGGGTGTGACCGTCGTGCCGCGATCGCCGATTCCGGGGCGGAGGTCGTCGCCCCGACCGACGTGAACCCAGACGAGGGCACTGCGCGTAATCGCGATCAGCGATTCCGGGATGGAGATTCGGTTATCGCGGTTCCTGCTTCGGCGATCGCGCTGACGGCGGCCGCATCGGTATCGGGTTCCGCGCCGTCGCCTGTTGGAGTGGTCGCCAGATCCGTCCAGCCGGCGGTCGGTTCGGGCATCCCGCGCAGCGTAATGTGGTCGTAGAGAGTCCATTTGGCGCGCTCGTGCGCGGCCGCCGCCTCGATGACCGCGCCGCTGACCAGAATTCGGCGCGGCACCTCCTTCGCCGCGGTGGTCAGCCGGGCCGCCGCATTGACCGCATCGCCGATCACCGTGTACTCCAGGCGCGTATCGGAGCCGATGTCGCCCGCGAATACCCGCCCGCGCGCGACGCCGATGCCGATATCGAGTTCGCCGGTGGCCATGACCTCGTCGCGAATACGCCGCGCCGCGCGCAGCGCGGGTGTCGCATTGTCCCGCAACGCGATCGGCGCACCGAAGATACACAGTGCCGCATCGCCCTCGAACTTGTTGACCAACCCGTTGTTCTCCTCGGTCGCCGCGACCACGATCGCGAGCAGCCGATTGAGTTTGGCCACGAAATCGTCCGGCGTCAGACTGCTGGACAGCTCGACGGACCCGGTGACATCGACGAACAGCGCCGACACCTCGCGCACATCGCCGGTCAGATCGACCCCGCCCGCCAACGCCCGCTCGGCGACCTCCGTGCCGACGTGACGGCCGAAGACGTCCCGCATCCGCTCGCGTTCACGCAGATTGGCGGCGAGTTCATTGACCGAATTCTCCAGCCGCCCGATCTCGCTGGTGCTGCCGACCTGCACCCGAACATCCAACTCGCCCTTGGTGATCCGATCCAGCGCCCGGCGCAGCGTGCGCATCGGCGTCGCGACCGAACGCGCCAGGAGGGCGGTCGCAAGCGCACCGACGCCGATGCCGACACCGGAGAGGTAGATGGCGGCGCGAACGCGGTCCGGCGCAACCGAGGCCGGATCGGCGAGCACCGTGATCAGCATGAGCAGCGGCATCGCACCCGCCACCGCCCAGGTCATCACGACCCGCATGAGCACTGAAGAACTCCAGTGCGCGGTGGGGCCGAGTACTTCGGACACCACCGGAATGGTCGGGCGGATCAGCCGGTCGACGATCAGGAAGGTGAATCCGGCCGATTCCAGCGCGCCGAGGGTGAACAGTGCCGCGGCCACCGCGGCGCTGTTGTGCGGGGTCAGATGCGACAACATCGCGGTCGCCACAATGACACCGGGCAGCCAGATCGCCAGTGCTCGGGCGGTGATCGCGACCGGCAGGCGCAGCAGCTGGCGCGCCTCGTCGACGGTCGGCTCACGTTCGTCATCGAGCCATCCGAAGTAGGCGGTCCGATCCCGCACGGCCAGCCCGACCCCGGCCACGAAACCCAGCACCGGATAGATCGAAACCATCGCGACGATGTGCCGCCAGTCCGCCCCGATCCGGCTGAGGAATCCGCTGAGCCACAGCTCGGTCACGATCACCGCGAGGCCGCCCAGATTCGCGGTGATCACCACCGCCGCCAACCCCCACCGCGCCTTCAGCGCCCACACGACCAGCCTGGTGATCACGGCGCCCCGACATCCGGAGATATCGACCCCGCCTGCGCGGGCGCGTGGGTGCGCACCGAAACCCTGACGCGCATTGGATCACCAACCCGAAATATCAACACTATTGCCTTGATCGCAGCAGCGGCACGAACGAACAGCATAGAACCAGCGTGACCATCAGTAGCAGTTTCCCGTGATCTCGTCGGACATATCGGCGAACTCCGCCGTCACACCGCCGACCAGAACGTCACCTGATAGCGCGGGCGCTCCGGTCGCGGGTGTCCCGGACCGGTCGATCGGCATGGGTGGAATCGAATGCAGTCTTTGCTGCCACGGGCTGCGGTACCGAATGCCGCGGGCCGCGCCGTCGCATCCGACTCCACGGCGCGCTGACCGCCCGCTCGGCGTGTTGTCTACCCCGCCAGCTTCCGGATCGGCATCGCTTCCCAACTCTATTGCCGCAAAGGGCAATTCGGCATGCCCACGATGTTCCGTATGCGCTCAGCGCAGCACGACAAACCAGATGGCGGCGTAGTGGCAGAGGGCGGCCAGGACGGTCGCGGCGTGGAAGAACTCGTGGTGGCCGAAGACGGTGGGCCACGGATTCGGCCATTTGGTCGCATAGAGGATCGCGCCGCCGCTGTAGACCAGGCCGCCGATGAGCAGCAGGATCAGCGGTGCGATTCCGATATTCGTATTGAGCTGCCCGGCCACCGGCACGATCGCCCAGCCGAGCAGCAGATACAGCGGCACGCCGACCCAGCGGGGAGCGGTCGGCCACAACAGTTTCAATGCCACACCGGCCAGCGCGCCGAGCCACACCACCAGCAGCAGTATCCGGCCCGTCCGCCCAGGCAGGCCGAGTAATGCGAACGGCGTATAGCTGCCCGCGATGAACAGGAAGATCATCGAATGATCGGCGCGCTTCATCTGGACGCGTGTCCGCGCGGTCGCCCAGGTCACCCGGTGGTAGACGGCGCTGATCCCGAATAATCCGCACACGGTCAGCCCGTAGACCAGGGTGGACCAGCCTGCCGTCGCTGAGACGCGCGCCGCGCTCGAGACCAACACCAGCACCGCGATTGCCGCGATGCCGACCGCCCAGGTGTGAATCCAGCCCCGCATCCGCGGCTTGATCGGTGTCGCTGTGCCCGGGATCGCGACCGGTGTCGCATCGGCCGTGCGGACCAATTCGGACACGAGTTACCTCCTAATGGTACCCAGCAGTAACCTACGGTGTCGTAAGTTGCGGTGCTCCGTCACTGTACCGGGAAACCCGCGGCGCGCGCGACGGGTTCGGAGTCGGTAGTGCAGCGTGACCACGGAGGGATTGCGCGCACACATCGAACACAGTCGATGCCGGGATCGCGCCGCTGAGGCGTAGGGTGGGTCGCCGTGGAGCTTCCGAGTCCGGTGCGTTTGCCATACCGCATCTACGAGTCGCGGCTGTCCAAGCAGCTGACCGGCAAACAACATCCTCGGCACGTCGCGGTGATGTGCGATGGTAATCGGCGCTGGGCCAGAGAAAACGGCTTCACCGATGTGAGTCATGGGCATCGGATCGGCGCGCTGAAGATCGCGGAGCTGGTCGGCTGGTGCGCGGACGAGGGCATCGAGATGGTGACCGTCTATCTGCTGTCCACCGAGAATCTGCAGCGCGATCCCGACGAACTGGAGACCCTCTTCGAGGTGATCACCGATGTCGTCGAGGAACTATCCGCACCAGAGCAGAACTGGAGTGTGCGCATCGTCGGCACGCTCGACGGCTTTCCGGAGCTGGTCGCCAAGCGGCTGCGCACCGCGGCCGAACGCACCAGCGGACGCGACGGTGTACACGTGAATGTCGCGGTCGGCTACGGCGGTCGGCAGGAGATCGCGGATGCGGTCCGCAAGCTGGTCCGCCAGGAGATCGCGGCGGGGGAGACCGGCGAGGATCTGGTCCAGTCGATCACCGTGAACTCCATCGGCCAACACCTCTACACCTCCGGTCAGCCGGATCCCGATCTGGTCATCCGGACCTCCGGTGAGCAGCGGCTCTCCGGGTTTTTGCTGTGGCAGAGCGCATACTCGGAAATATGGTTCACCGAGGCGTATTGGCCGGAATTCCGACGGGTGGACTTCCTGCGCGCCTTGCGCGACTACGCCGCTCGACATCGCCGGTTCGGTGTTTGAGCTGTGTTTTTGGCCGCGCGGGCGCGGCGTGTTCGCGGCCCCCTTCTGTCTCGCGTCCGAGCCGTCGAGACTCGCGACTACGTCGCATGCGCCCTGGCGGAGCTGAATCAGGGCGTCGC